>NZ_JACJJQ010000030.1 GCF_016900115.1 Limosilactobacillus alvi | reverse complement strand
GCACCAACCGATGCAGCCTTGCATGGGCTCACAAACGCCAAACCAGTTGGCTGGTTCGCTCCAAATCACGGCCTTAGCGGATAAGTGCGAACGAAAGGCTGATTCTAATGAATCAACCTTCGTTCTGCTTATCCCAACCAGGCCGTCAAGGAGCCTTTTTCCCAACCTCGCTTGACAATGACTAAGAGGCATTTTAGGGTCTTAGCCATACAAGCTACTATTGCGACCTTATTCAGTTTTGGATAAGGTCGTTTTTCTTTTTTTATAAAGTTCCCTTTAGAATTAGTAAAGTCCCCACTATTCGAAACCAGGATGGAGTAGACTAAAGAAGTTTTGATTAGTGAGGTGAAGAAAAGATGAATTTTCAATGGACCGCTAAGTATAAAAAATTGCTAGCGGTTTTTTTGTTGAGTGGAGTTTTACTTTGGCTTTTTATGGGTCATAATCAACGCCTTTATCAAACTCCAATCGCTCAGGTTGAGCAGGCAAAAACCATTCAAGTTAATCAAACTAAGGACCAATTTGAAAATCGTGATCAAGAAGTTACTCAGCGTTTACGATTGAAGTTATTAAATACGAAGCATCGTGGAAAAAAACTAACAGTTCAAAATCAATACTATCGGTCAATGGGATTGACGCAGAGGTACCGGACTGGAAATCAAGTTTTCCTAAGCCAATTAAATTTAAAACCGGGTCATCATGTAAAAGCAACAGTTAGTGGTTTGAAACGTGATCGAACGCTAATCATGTTGCTTTGGCTAGTTACGGGATTACTAGTCTTTACTTTGGGAAAAGCTGGGGGTTTAGCGATGCTTTCAGTCGTTATCAATTCAATTTTACTGATAACCGCAATTGAAGTTAATTTGAAATTTCAATCATGGAATGCGTTTGCAATTTTCGCTGGCTTAGCCTTGGTTTTTGCAATGCTAAGTTTAGTGCTAGTTTTAGGATTGAATAAAAAAATGATTGCGACCTTAGCATCGACAATTTTAGGCACGAGTGTGGCGGTTCTTCTCAGTTATTTGATCTTACAAATTACGAATGAGCGGGGAGTTTACTATGAATCAATGCAGTATGTTACGCAGGTACCACGCCCTTTATTCTTAGCAGAAACCTTGATTGGTTCGCTAGGAGCAGTAATGGATGAATCATCAGATATTGTTGCGACCCTCTTTGAGCTAAAAACCTTAGATCCGGCAGTTAGTTTCAGCCAATTATTTAGTTCGGGCCGCAAAGTTGGTCGTTCGATTATGGGCCCTTTAGTAAATGTCTTGTTTCTAATCTTTATGGCAGATACTTTCACTTCTGCATTAATGTACCTTAAAAATGGTAATTCAATATTTTATACTTTTAACATGAATATGAGTCTTGGCATGGTTCAAAGTCTGGTTTCCGGGATTGGAATTGTTTTGGCGGTGCCACTAGTAAGCTTCTTCGCGGCTAGTTTGTTAGGGAGGCGACAAAAGTGAGCTCAATTACAGCCCTTGGAATTGTTTTATTAGGATTAATGATTCTGGTTGGGGGAAAACAAGGCTGGTTAGCTTTTTTGAGTTTGATCCTAAATTTTGGTTTCTTATACTTTGCCCTTTTGCTAATTGCTTTGCAGGTGCCAGCAATTTGGGTGGCGGCCGTATTAGGAGTAGTCATGTTGGCAATTACTATCTTTATGGGGGAAGACGATTTAAACATCACAATTCCAGCTTTTTTAACTGCTTGTATTGTTGCTTTTAGCCTCCTTTTGATTATTTATGGGATTGAACATCTTGAGATGGTCCAAGGGTTTAGCCTCGAAGATAGTGATGATCTAGAAGGCATGTCCTTGGCACTGGGAGTTTCTTTTCTAAATGTTACGATTGCGACCGCCTTTTTATCAACATTAGGCGCCATTGCTGAAGCGGCAATGGCGGTTGCTGCTGGATTGACGGAGATTTTAAGTAATCATCCTAAGCTCCCAAATGTTCGCCTTTTTCACAATGGAATGATGATTGGTAAACAAATTATTGGCACAACATTAAATACCTTGTTCTTTGGCTTTGTTGGTGGTTTATTAGCACTTTTAATTTGGTTTTTAGGCCTACATTATTCATTAGGAACGATTCTAAATAATAAGATTTTTGTGCACGAAGCAACCCTGGTTCTCATATCATTTTTGGCAGTCATTTTGACAGTTCCAGTCACGGCATTGGTTGTGATTTACCGGCGAAATCACCTAAAAAATAACCTTACCCGTACAGAATAATTGACAGTGGGAGAAAAAATCGGTAGAATAACAACGATTGTTCACGAATCCTTTAATGTGGGTCCAGCGAGGCCCCAAAGGTTAAGTAAGTTTTGGTATCCTGCCAAAATAACGTCTTTGGGTCCTTAGGATCAAAAGGCGTTTTTTATTTTGGAAGGAGAAAACATGGCAAAAAAACGTGATGTCGTCTTAGCAGTTAATGAACGACCAACTTTAGGCCAGTGGTTTGGGCTGTCATTGCAACATATGTTTTCAATGTTTGGGTCAACTGTTTTGGTACCAATCTTGGTCGGCTTAAACCCGGGGATCGCCCTCTTCAGTTCCGGGGTCGGGACCCTAATGTATATTTTGATTACCCGGCATAAGATTCCGGCTTATATGGGATCGAGTTTTTCTTTCATTGTGCCAATGATCGCTTTAATGAAAACGACGGGGTATCCAGGAATTGCTCAAGGAACAATTGCAGTTGGATGTGTCTACTTGATTGTTTCTCTGATCGTTTCAGCAATTGGCGCGGATTGGATTGATAAGGTCCTTCCCCCAATCGTTGTCGGACCAATCGTAATGGTAATTGGCCTTTCTCTGGCTGGAACTGCAGCTAAGGATGCCACGATGAATGGGAATACGTATGATCTAAAGTTCTTCTTGGTGGCCCTGTTAACCCTCTTGATCACAATTATTTTTAACATGTTTTTCAAGGGCTTCTTAGGATTGATTCCAATTCTATTAGGAATTATTGGTGGCTATCTAATCGCTTGTGCTTTTGGAATTGTGGATTTTTCAGGAGTACAAGCAGCTCATTGGTTTAGTTTACCTAATTTCCAGATCCCCTTTGTTAACTATCACCCGCAATTTTACTGGGGAGCAATTCTAAGTATGGCACCAATTGCCTTCGTGACGATGACAGAACACTTGGGTCACATTATGGTTCTTGATGAATTAACTGGTAATAATTATTTTAAGGATCCCGGCTTGAATCATACTCTAGCAGGGGATGGGACAGCCTCCATCATTGCTGGATTTGTTGGTGGCCCTCCGGTTACCTCATACGGTGAAAACATTGGGGTTCTAGCAATTACGAAGGTTCAATCAGTCTACGTACTTGCCGGGGCCGCTGCTTTTGCGATCTTCTTTAGTTTTGTTGGTAAACTTTCGGCTTTGATTGAATCCATTCCGTCACCAGTAATTGGGGGGATTTCCTTCCTATTATTCGGGGTAATTGCTTCATCAGGATTGCGAGTATTGATTGAACGGCATGTTGATTTCGATAAGAAACGGAACTTGATGATTGCTTCCGTGATCTTAGTAGTTGGGATTGGCAATGCCTACTTAAAACTTGGGCAATATGAATTTTCAGGTTTAGCGGTAGCTGCAATTCTCGGGATTATATTGAACCTTGTTCTACCTGAAGAGGCTCGGAGTGAAGAAAAGTAACGACATTTATTTAGATTAGTCGTTTGTATGCAAAAAGTCACAAACTATTTTATTCGACTTGGAATAATTTAGGCGTGGCTTTTTTTGTTAAGAAAAAATTAAATTGGAATTTAAAGCAAAAGTTAAAAAACTATTAAATTTGCAAAAAATTATTTCTGATAGTTAAAGGAATAAAATGGCTAAATATTCTTAAAAATTCGAATAGTACTTCACAAGATAAAAAACTGGAAACGATTAAATAGGAAACAAGAGGCGCTTGTTGGCGCCTTCATAGGGTGGAAACGGTTTTGAATTTTTTCTTAAACAATGCTATATTAATTTCTGTAACTTAGGTGTCTAAGCTTTTTTAGTCATGGCAATAAATTACAACTTATGAATGTTATAAGGAAAAGAGGTGAGATGTAAATGGGCGGTGATGCTTTTACTTTTGAGCTTTTTGGCTTGACCTTTAATTGGACTAACATTCTTTCTGGGTTATTGGTATTTGCACTAACCTTTTTTATTTTATTCGGCCTTTCACGGCATCTACAAATGAAGCCAACTGGTGGACAAAATGTATTGGAATGGTTAATCGAATTTACTAATGGAATTGTTCGGTCCCAAATGCCAGCCGACCAAGTAGGCAATTATAGCTTTTTAGCTTTTGTACTCTTTGTCTTCTTGTTTGTAGCAAACCAATTAGGGTTGATTCTACAAATTGGTTGGAATGGTCACGAATTGATCAAGAGTCCTACGGCTGATCCGGTGGTAACCTTAACGTTCTCGCTGTGTGTGATTACCTTGACGCACTTTGCAGGTATTTCGCAAAAGGGCTTCAAGTCCTACTTCAAAGAATACCTCACCCCGAGCGTGTTAATGCTTCCCATTAATCTAGTAGAGGAATTTAGTAATTTCTTAACGCTGGGTCTACGGATCTTTGGTAATATCTTTGCTGGTGAATTGCTATTGAAGCTCTTGGCGCAAATGGCCTTTTCACATGGATTACCAACAATGATTGTCAGTTTGCCACTCGAAATGATCTGGCAAGCTTTCTCAGTCTTCATCGGTTCAATCCAAGCATATGTCTTTGTAACATTAACGACGGTTTATATTTCTCGGAAGGTAACTGAGGAATAACCACTTCTTAAGGAGGAAAATACAATGGGTGCAATTGCTGCAGGTATCGCTGCTGGTTTAGCGGCTGTTGGTGCTGGTGTTGGTAACGGTTTGGTTATCGGCCACACGATTGACGGGATGGCTCGTCAACCAGAAATGTCTGGTACTTTACGTGGGACGATGTTCGTTGGGGTTGGTTTGATTGAAGCTTTGCCAATCCTTGCTATCGTTATTGCGTTCTTAGTAATGAACAAGTAGTTACTAATTGATTTAGAATTATTTAGTAAAGGAGGTGTCAATAGATGCTGGTAATTGCAGAGTCCAATAGTTTATATGTTGGGGATATGCTCTTTTATTTAATTTCCTTTATTATCACCGCTTTGCTGGTTTGGCATTTTGTTTGGAAGCCAGTTACTGGAATGATGGAAAAGCGGGCTAAGACGGTTGCAAATGACATTGATTCTGCGAAAAAGTCTCGTGAAGAAGCAGAACAATTAGCTACAAAGCGTCAAGCTCAATTAGAAGGTTCCCAAGCTGAAGCTGCTAAGATTGTTGATCAAGCTAAAAAGTCTGCAAAGACACAAGGTGATCAAATTGTTGCAACTGCTCAAGCAGACGCACAAAACTTGAAGGAACAAGCCCAAAGAGATGCAAAGCAGGCTCGTGAAGATGCATTGCGCGGCGCCAAGGACGATGTCGCAAACCTATCTATTGAGATTGCTTCCAAGCTCATCAAGAAGCAGTTAAATGCAGATGATCAAAAAGCCTTAATTGATTCTTATATTGAAGGGTTGGTAGAACATGAGTCTTGATCTAAGAACAGTTGCCGACCGCTATGCCAAAGCTGTTTTTGAGTTAGCATCTGAACAAGGCCAACTCGATGCAGTTCATGAAGAACTCACTAGTATTAAGGCGGTTTTTGAAGCTAACCCCAATCTAGCAAAAATGCTTACGGGAGTTAAGCTAAGTCTTGATCAAAAGAAGTCATTAATTGAAGCTTTGAAGTCAGATGCTAGTCAACTGGTTTCAAATTTAATTCAAATGGTTTTTGATTACGGGCGGATGAATATCATGGTCGTAATTATTGATGAGTTTGAACGCCGGTACGATCAACAAAACAAACGGGTTCATGCCGACGTAGTTACAGCGGTGCAACTTGATGAACCACGGCGCGCTCAACTCAGGCAAAACCTCTTAACTCGTTATGGAGCAAAAGAGATTGTTTTGCATGAAACGGTTGATGAATCAATCTTAGGTGGGGTAATTGTCACTGCCGAACACAAGACCCTTGACGGGAGCTTGAAATCAAAGATTGAGCAGATTCGTCGTTTACTTATTAAATAATATTAATATTGGACTTGAAGAGGTGAGATTTGTATGAGCATTAAAACTGAGGAAATCAGTTCACTCATCAAAAAGCAACTCGCCAACTACCAAGATGACATTTCCGTTCAAGAAACGGGAACGGTAACCTACGTAGGGGACGGGGTTGCCCGGGCCGATGGTTTGGAAAATGCCATGGCTGGTGAGTTGCTCGAATTTAGTAATGGCGTCTTCGGGATGGCCCAAAACCTCGAAAGTAACGATGTCGGGATCGTTATTTTAGGGGACTTTACGGGTATTCGTGAAGGAGATACGGTAAAGCGGACCGGCCGGATCATGGAAGTTCCAGTTGGTGATGCTTTACTTGGTCGGGTTGTAGATCCCCTAGGTCGTCCGCTGGATGGCTTAGGTGATATTCAAACTGAGAAGACTCGGCCAATTGAAAAAAAGGCTCCTGGTGTTATGCAACGGAAGAGTGTTTCTGTTCCGTTGGAAACAGGGATTAAGGTTATTGATGCCTTAGTTCCAATTGGTCGTGGTCAACGTGAATTGATCATTGGGGACCGGAAGACCGGGAAGACTTCAATTGCCATTGACACGATTATTCATCAAAAAGACCAAAACGTAATTTGCGTTTACGTTGCCATTGGTCAAAAGGAATCAACTGTGCGGGCGCAAGTTGAAACCTTGCGGAAGTTTGGGGCTTTAGATTACACGATCGTTGTTTCAGCTAGTGCCTCAAACCCAGCTCCATTGCTGTACATCGCTCCATATGCTGGGGCTGCAATGGGGGAAGAATTTATGTACAACGGCCGGGATGTTTTGATTGTCTACGATGACTTATCAAAACAAGCCGATGCTTACCGGGAACTTTCCTTGATTCTTCGGCGGCCACCTGGTCGGGAAGCTTACCCTGGTGATATCTTCTACACCCACTCTCGTTTGCTTGAACGGGCTGCGCGGTTGTCTGATGATATGGGTGGCGGATCCATGACGGCCTTGCCAATCATTCAAACGCAAGCCGGTGACGTTTCTGCTTATATCCCAACGAACGTTATTTCCATTACGGACGGTCAGATCTTCTTGAACTCTGATTCATTCTACGCTGGTCAACGGCCAGCCATTGATGCCGGGACTTCTGTTTCCCGGGTTGGTGGGGATGCTCAAATCAAGGCCATGAAGAAGGTCTCTGGGACCCTTCGTTTGGATATTGCATCTTACAACGAATTGGCTTCCTTTGCTCAATTCGGTTCTGATCTGGATGCCGCTACGCAAGCTAAGTTAGCACGTGGTGAACGGACGGTTGAAGTTTTGAAGCAAGGTCTTCATGCTGGTCAACCAATTGAACAACAAGTTGTTACCTTATTTGCTTTAGGACACAGTTTCCTTGATAAGGTTCCGGTTGAAGATGTATTGCGTTTTGAAGAAGAATTAGCAGCCTTTATGCACGCTAACCACCAAGACTTGTACGATCAAATCAAGAAGACTGGTAAGCTACCAGAAGGCGACCAACTTGAAAAGGCAGTTGCTGAATTTGCGGCTGGTTTCCAAGTGACTAAAAAAGCTAATAATCAAGCAAAGGCTAACGACTAAGAGGAAAAGCTAAGAAAGGACGGTGAGATTTAGTGCCAGCTTCATTAGCTGCAGTTAAGCGGCGTTTAGAGTCAACTAAGAACACCCGACAAATTACGTCGGCGATGAACATGGTTTCCACCGCTAAGCTCAACCAAATTCAAGGCCACACTAAGACCTATGAAGTTTATGCTGATCGGGTTAAGTCAGTCCTGGTTAGTTTGGTTAAATCTCATAAAGCGACCTTAAAGAACGGGGTTTCAGATGATAAAGATCATTTGGGAAGCCTCTTTACCAAGCGACCAGTTAAAAAGACTGGGATCTTAGTTGTTACGTCTGATCGAGGATTAGTTGGTTCTTATAATAGTAATGTTATCAAGGCTACCCTCGATAAGATGAAGAAGAATGGTTTAACCAAAGAGAACACCGTATTCTTAACGGTTGGTCGAACTGGGACCGAGTTCTTTAAGAAACGCGGAATGAACGTTGTCTTCGAAGCAACTGGAATTAGTGATGTTCCAACCTATCGTGAAACTCACAATATTGTTAAAAACGCAGTGCAAATGTATGCTGATGGGATCTACGATGAGCTTCTGTTAGCCTACAGTCACTACGTAAACCGAATTGTATCTCACGACCGGGTTGACTTGGTATTGCCAATTTCAGCTGAATCATTAGCATTAGAAGAAGATAACACGGAATCAAAAGTGATCGGGGCCGAATATGACCTCGAGCCTGACTTGCCACAATTGATTAGTAAATTAGTTCCTCAGTTTGCCGAGAGTTTAATCTATGGAGCAATTTTGGACGCTAAGACTAGCGAACACGCTTCAAGCGCAAACGCAATGAGCTCAGCTTCTGATAACGCAGATGATATTATCTCTACGCTTCAGTTACAATACAATCGGGCACGTCAAGCTGCCATTACGACCGAAATTACTGAAATTACCGGTGGGATGACAGCACAAGAATAATTTGAGATTTTGGAGGAAATGAAATGAGCGCTACTGGTAAAGTTGTTCAAGTCATTGGACCAGTTGTTGACGTTGAATTTCCCTTAGACGAAAAGCTTCCTGAAATTAACACGGCTTTAAAGATTCAAGAAGCAGATGACAAGACTTTGACGGTTGAAGTTGCCCTTGAATTAGGTGACGGAGTCGTTCGGACGATTGCCATGGACGGTACTGACGGGTTAACGCGGGGAATGACGGTTGAAAACACCGAAGCCGCTATTAGTGTGCCTGTTGGTGACGAAACCCTTGGTCGGGTGTTTAACGTCTTAGGGGAACCAGTTGATGATGGTCCAGCCTTTGGACCAGATGCAAAGCGGATGCCAATTCACCGTGACGCACCAAAGTATGAAGAATTAAGTACCCAAACTGAAATCCTAGAAACTGGGATTAAGGTTATCGACTTACTTGCCCCATATGTCCGGGGTGGTAAGATTGGTCTCTTTGGTGGTGCCGGAGTTGGTAAGACGGTTCTTATCCAAGAATTGATCCACAACATCGCCCAAGGACACAATGGGATTTCTGTCTTCACTGGGGTCGGCGAACGGACCCGTGAAGGGAACGATATGTACTACGAAATGAAGGCCTCAGGGGTTCTTGAAAAGACGGCCATGGTTTATGGACAAATGAACGAACCACCTGGTGCCCGGATGCGGGTTGCCTTAACTGGATTAACGATTGCGGAATACTTCCGTGATGTTAAGGGTCAAGACGTGTTGCTCTTTATCGACAACATTTTCCGGTTTACGCAGGCCGGTTCAGAAGTTTCAGCCTTGCTTGGTCGGATTCCTTCTGCCGTTGGTTATCAACCAACTTTGGCTACTGAAATGGGTCAATTGCAAGAACGGATCACTTCGACTAAAAAGGGTTCAATTACTTCAATTCAAGCTGTCTATGTGCCTGCCGATGACTACACCGACCCTGCTCCAGCTACGACTTTCGCCCACTTGGACGCAACGACTAACTTGGAACGGCGGTTAACGCAAATTGGGATTTACCCAGCCGTGGACCCATTGGCATCTACTTCAACGGCTCTTGCTCCAGAAATAGTTGGTAAGGAACACTATGAAGTAGCTACTGGGGTTCAACACGTGCTTCAACGTTACCGTGAATTGCAAGACATTATTTCTATTTTAGGGATGGATGAATTATCCGATGAAGAAAAGACCATCGTGGCTCGGGCACGACGGATTCAAAACTTCCTTTCCCAAAGTTTCAGTGTTGCCGAACAATTTACTGGTCAACCTGGAGCATACGTTCCACTTGAAGAAACAGTTAAGGACTTCAAGGCAATCTTAGATGGTAAGTACGATGATCTTCCTGAAGAAGCTTTCCGGCTTGTCGGGGGAATCGATGAAGTAGTTGCCAAGGCTAAGAAGATGCAAGACGCCGCTGATAACGCTTAGGGGGGATGACCATGGCTGAGTCGACTTTCAATGTCACGATTGTCACTCCTGATGGGACCGTCTATGATGAACCGGCGACCCTTCTTGTTATGAAAACAACGGAAGGTCAAATGGGACTTATGAAAAACCACCAACCAATTATTGCTTCTCTAGCAATTGACGAGTTACGGTTAAAACATGGTGATGATACTGAGGATACTGTGATTGCCGTGAATGGTGGGTTCATAGATTTCAACGGGCAAAATGCAACGGTTGTTGCTGGAAGCGCTGAGCTTGCCAATGCGATCGATGTTGCTCGTGCTCAAAGTGCTAAGAAACGAGCAGAAAAACAAATCGCTCATGCTAAGCAAGTTCATAATGCGGATGAATTAGCACGGGCAGAAGTTCACCTTGCTCGGGCAATTAACCGGTTACGGGTTTCTAGTGGCAAATAATTACTTGAAGGCTGGGATTTTTCTCAGCCTTTTTACATAAAAAATTTGAAGGAGAAGCAAGATGCAATATACTGGTTCAGCTTCCATAATTAATCTTTTCGTCCAAATCGGCTTTATTGGACTTGCTTTTATGGCGATTAATTCCTTAAAAATTGATAAAATGTTTCGCAAACCACCACAGTCTTTACCAATGTTGATTGTCTTAACTTCGATTGCGTTGGGAACAGGATGTGCGAATTTCTTTATTGGCTTTTTTGCGGTTCTTCATGGTGCACTCAAAATGATGGGTTAATTTAAAAAGAACATAAGAGGAATAAAAATGGCAAAGTTAAAAGTGATTGGTGGAGCACCACTAAAGGGAAATATTGAGTTAATTAGTGATGAGTTAACGATTTTGGCTTGCCAAGCAGCAAGCCTTCTTGCAACTAGTGGGACGGTGATTCTTGATCATGTTCAATCAACTCCGAAGATCGTTGCAACTAATAAAGTCCTCCAAAAGATTGGGGTGAAGCTTGCTTATAATCGTCATGAAGAAATTTTGAAACTCGATGCTGGCTGGCACCTAACTTCAGTTGAACTAACTGCAAATGAAGTTCAAATGGTAGGGACGGTTTTAGCACGGTGCCGTGAGGTTAGCCTAATCAAAGCCCCCGAAATCTCCCAACAAGTTTCGGAATTAAAAATTATCTTTAACCAATTGGGAGCGACCGTTACAGAAAATGATACTCAATTGACGATTACAGCTAACCATCTTGAAGGACAAGCTTTTGATGTAAGTTCTTGGTCTGTCGAAACCATTATAAATATTTTAACGGTTGCAACTTTAACGCAGGGAATTACGGTACTGAATGGGGTCCCTAACTTACCAGTGGTAAGTTCCTTAGTTGAATTATTGAATAAGATGGGAGCAAAAGTTCATCGTACCAATAACTCGACCGTGCGGATTCAAGGAGTTAACTACCTTCATGGGGCAGACTTGTATATTATTAATGATCAACTACAAGCTGGCTTCTATTTGATGTTAGCAGCGGCAACAGGCGGTGATTTGGTTGCATTAGGAGCTTATGCGGATTATCTTCAACCAGTAACTAAATATCTTGAAGCGGCGGGAAATACGATTATTACACAGCGAAATGGTATTCGGGTAATTGGTACTCAAATCTTACTCCCCACCAAACCTAACCCGGATTTACTGGCGATTGCTGATCTGCGAATTCAAATTGGAATTCTAGCAGTGCAAGCTCGGCAACTTGGTCAAACCCAATTTGAATTTTCAAAAACACTGGCAGAAGAAATTCATCCTTGGTTAGGCAGTCAAGTTCACTATCAAGAAGGCCGTGGAATGACGTTAGATGGACCGATTAATAGTTTGCCAACTACCTTAACTTATCATGAGTCAACGATTGGTTTAGTTGGGTTAGCGCTTGCTTTAACCGTTAAACAAACAACTTGGTTAGATCAAGCAGAATTGTTAGGTGAACTCGATAAAAAGCTTGTTGATCACTTGGCTTCACTTGGGGCCCAAATAAAAATTGAGTTTTAATTTTGATTGACTTATTGTGTTTTTTTAAAGACCATATGAGAAAGCTAAACTTATCCTTGATTGTGGTATAATAGCAAGCGATTTAGAATAGTTTCGGAAGGAGAAACAACATGGCAAAGGATATCGGGATTGACCTTGGTACGGCCAACGTATTAATTTATGTGCAAGGGAAGGGAATTGTATTGAACGAACCTTCAGTGGTTGCCATTGATACGCAAACAAATAAGGTTCTAGCAGTTGGTTCGGAAGCATATCGGATGGTTGGGCGGACGCCAAGTAATATTCGAGCAATCCGTCCCCTCAAGAATGGGGTGATTTCTGATTTTGATATTACCCAGGAAATGTTGGCTTACTTTATTGGTAAGTTAAGCGTTAAAGGTTTTGTGTCAAAGCCTAATATTATGATTTGTGCACCAACTAATATTACGGAGATTGAGCGGAAAGCAATTATGCAGGCGGCCGAACAATCTGGTGGGGGTAAGGTTTATCTAGAATATGAACCAAAGGTAGCTGCAATTGGTGCCGGTCTCGATATCTTTAAGCCAAGTGGTAATATGGTGATTGACATGGGTGGTGGTACCTGTGATATTGCTGTTCTCTCACTTGGTGATATTGTTACTAGTCAATCGATTCGAATGGCTGGGGACCAATTAAATCAGGATATTGCTAGTTTTATTAAGGATCGGCATGGACTAGTAGTTGGTGAACACACAGCTGAAAAAATTAAAATTGAACTTGGAACGGCTTTGAAGGTTGATGAACCAAAGACAATGGCTGTGCGAGGTCGAGATGTTGCTAGTGGGATGCCAAAACAAATTGAAATTAACCAAAATGAGGTTGAAGAAGCCTTACATGACACTCTACATCAAATTGTGCGGGCGGCAATTTCAGTGCTCGAGACGGTACCGCCAGAACTTGCGAGTGATATTATTGATCGAGGAGTCATGTTAACTGGTGGGACAGCTTTGCTCCATGGTGTCGATCAGTTATTTAGTTCTTATCTTAAGGTTCCAGTGGTTGTTTCCCAAGATCCATTGGATAACGTTGCCAAGGGTGCCGGTGAAATGCTCGAACGGATGCAAGGTGACGATGACGGTAAGAAGAAACGGAAAAAGCATGGGAAGTAAACTAGTGATTAAACTAGTGCGGTGGTACCAACGCGGGATTTCGGCCCGCCGGCCCTACCGTATTTGTCGTTTTGAACCCACTTGCTCAGATTATATGATTCAAGCGGTTCAACGATTTGGTTTCCGAGGAGTATGGTTAGGTCTATGGCGGATCTTACGATGTCAACCATTTAGTCAAGGTGGCGTTGATCCGGTCCCCTTAAGGTGGCCAAGGCCAAAGAGAAAAGAATGGTGAAGGTGAAATAGTGGCAAAGAAAGAAAAAACGATTGCAGTTAGTGTAAAAGATATTGACCGGGCAGGCCAATTAGTTGAACAAATTCTAATTCAAGATCGGGTAATTGGCGAAGTAGTTGCTGATGGTACCAAGTTCAAAGCCCAATTAATGGGAAGTGATCAAACATTTATTGTTCGGTCACAAGAAGAAGGGTTGGAGACTATCCTCGCCCAGTATCATTTGCACCAAGGCTAAGTTGAAGGAGCGAGAAAAATGCATCGTTCGCAAG
This sequence comes from Limosilactobacillus alvi, assembly GCF_016900115.1. Classification (GTDB taxonomy): domain Bacteria; phylum Bacillota; class Bacilli; order Lactobacillales; family Lactobacillaceae; genus Limosilactobacillus; species Limosilactobacillus alvi. The sequence continues at coordinate 8,369 of NZ_JACJJQ010000030.1, read as the reverse complement.
AAAATGAGAACGAGTCACGGATTGATTGGGGGATAATTTTCTGTGTGCTCCTCTTAGCGTTAATTGGGTTGGCAGCAATCTATGTTGCTGCAACTCATGATAAAACGACAGTTAATGTTACCCGAACTGTATTGATGCAATTAGCGTGGTATGTAATTGGGACAATCATGATCATTGTTATCATGCAGTTTGACTCTGAACAACTATGGAAGGTGGCGCCAATTGCATATTGGCTTGGGCTGTTTCTAATGTATGCGATCCTTGTCTTTTATAGTCGTTCTTACTATGTTAATACGGGGGCAAAATCCTGGTTTGCAATTGGTTCAGTTACTTTTCAACCGTCGGAAATCATGAAACCGGCTTATATTTTGATGATGGCGCGGGTGATCACTGTTCACAATAACCAATATAGTCGTCATACTGTCGATAGTGACTGGCGCTTGATTGGTAAAATGTTCTTATGGTTATTACCAGTGCTAATATCCTTAAAGTTTCAGAACGACTTTGGGACCGGATTGGTTTTCGTCGCTATTTTTTCGGGATTAGTTCTGGTTTCTGGAGTTACGTGGCGGATTCTTACCCCTGCGATTACGATCGCGGTTGTAATTGGAGGGAGTGCTTTGGCAATGGTGACAAGTAATGCTGGGCGATTTGTACTAGAACATGTTGGTTTTCAAGCTTACCAATTTGATCGAGTTGATAACTGGTTACACCCAGCCCAAGACACTTCCAATACTGGTTATCAGCTTTGGCAAAGTATCAAAGCAGTTGGCTCTGGTGGGATTACTGGGACTGGATTTGGTAATTCAAAAGTTTATGTGCCCGTTCGTGAATCTGATATGATTTTTACGGTGATTGGTGAAAACTTTGGTTTTATCGGTGGAGTCCTTTTAATTCTCTTATATCTACTGTTGATTTACTTAATGATTCGGGTAACTTTTGATACGAAGAACGAGTTTTATGCTTACATTGCAACTGGGGTCATTATGATGATTCTTTTCCACGTTTTTGAAAATATTGGAATGAACATCGGATTACTACCATTAACAGGGATTCCACTCCCATTTATTTCTGCTGGGGGTTCTTCTTTAATCGGTAATTTACTGGGGATCGGAATGGTAATGTCGATGAGGTATCATCATCACTCATATATTTTTAGTAATAAGAATCGAGAATTTCATTAGTTTCTATCAGCATTTCATCACTGTTAGCCAAACTGGCTAGCAATGATGAAGTGCTTTTTATTTAAAAAGTTTACAACTAATAAAATCCTTTAAACTTAAAGTGAAATCGTGTACAGTAAGGATAACTTATTAAAGGGGTTAAAGAATGAATCGACAGAGGAAACGAATTGTAGTAAAAATTGGGACGAGTAGTTTAATTTTGCCAAACGGAAAAGTTAACCTTCGAACTATTGACCGCTTAGCGTATACTTTATCGACGCTATGCAATGACGGTCATGAAGTAATCTTGGTTAGTTCAGGGGCAATTGGCGCTGGCTTAGCAAGTGCTGGTTATACATCCCGACCAACCGAGATCGCTAAGCAACAGGCACTAGCGGCAATGGGGCAAATGGAATTAATGCGAATTTATTCTCAACGATTCTTGGATTATCAAACCAAAGTTGCCCAAGTATTGTTAACGCGGGATGTGTTAACCTTTCCCATCAGCCGCCAGCACGTTTTGAATACCTTTGAGGTTTTGTTATCTCAAGGAGTGGTTCCAGTTGTGAACGAAAACGATACGGTTGCGGTTGATGAGTTAGATCATCACACTACTTTCAGTGATAATGATGAATTATCAGCGATGGTGGCAGTACATTTAAATGCTGATTTATTGATTGTCTTATCTGATATTGATGGTTTTTACGATCAAAATCCAAATCAAGTGGCTGATGCGAAGTTAATTCCAGAAGTAAAAGAATTAACACCGACAATGAAAGCCGCAGCTGGTGGGAGTGAAAGTGGTCTCGGTACCGGTGGTATGTTCACCAAATTACGGGCTGCCCAAGCAATGATGGAAGCTGGTAAGCAAATGGTCCTTTGTAACGGTAAAAATCCCACGTATATTTTGGATGTTGTTGCTGGAAAGAAAATCGGAACTAAATTTGGTTAGAAAGGATGATGATGATGGTTGATTTAACTACGATGGGACAGAAGGCAAAGCAGGCGGCTGCCCAGGTTGCTCAATTATCAACTGGGGATAAAAATCAAGCCCTCATAGCGATGGCAAAGTTGTTACGGAACAGGCAGGATGAAATTTTAAAAGCTAACGCCGTTGACCTTGAAAATGCAAAGGCCATGCCTGCTAAGTTCGTTGACCGGTTAAAGTTAACCGATCAACGAATTGAAGACATGGCCCAAGGTTTGGAACATGTTGCTCAACTCAACGATCCAACCGCCCAATATGATCGGGGGTGGGTAACGCTGGATGGCCTGCAAATTATGCAACGACGGGTACCACTAGGGGTAATCGGAATTATCTTTGAAGCCCGACCAAATGTTTCTGTAGATGCTACTGCCTTGACATTTAAGAGCGGTAATGTAGTTATTTTAAGGGGTGGCAAGGAAGCTATTCAAACTAACGAATGCTTGGTTAACCTCTTACGGAAAGCTTTGGCGAATCAGCAACTACCAATGGATGCGGTTCAATTAATCACTGATACCAGTCATGATAGCGCCAATGCCTTAATGCAATTGAATGATTATCTTGATGTCTTAATTCCCCGGGGTGGTCAAGGCTTAATTCAACGGGTTGTTAAGACGGCGAGTGTACCAGTGATTGAGACTGGTGCTGGAAATTGTCACATTTATTTAGACCGGCATGCAGATTTTGAAATGGCAAAAGCAATTGTTGTAAATGCGAAGGTACAACGGCCATCGGTTTGCAATGCGGCAGAAAAACTCTTGATTCACCAGGAAGTTGCGACTAAGATTTTACCAGAAATTGCCCAAGCCTTAGTAGACCATGGTGTTGAATTACGTGGCGATGAGCGAGCCCGGCAAATCGTTCCTTTAATGAAACCAGCAACCGTTGAAGATTGGGATACTGAATATAACGACCTAATTATGGCGGTTAAGGTAGTAGATTCGCTGGATGAGGCAATTGCCCACATCAATCGCCACTCCACTCACCACTCCGAAGCAATCATTACTCCAGAATTGGGCCGGGGTCAAGTCTTCCAACGGCGGGTTGATTCAGCTTGTGTTTACGTCAATGCTTCAACTCGGTTTACCGATGGTGGTCAATTTGGCTTTGGAGCTGAAATTGGGATTAGTACCCAAAAACTACATGCTCGGGGACCAATGGGCTTAGGCCAATTAACGACGATTAAGTACGAAATTACCGGAAATGGTCAAATTCGAAAATAATTTGGCGAAAAGCTTGCGAACAAGATTAAAGGTTGCTATTATTAATAACAATCGTTAGAACGTTTGGCAGTAGTAGATAATCACCAACTGGAAAGCGACTGGGGAAGAGTGTAAGCCCAGCAGTTAAGTTTATCGAACTCGGTCAAAATAGTCAGCTTATGAAAGCAAGTAGTAAGTTGCGTTGGTCCGCGTTAAGGGTTTAAGCGCTACTAGGAATAGTAGAAGTACGGGTGGTACCGCGGATTATTTCGTCCTGTTGTTGAAGTTCAACACAGGACTTTTTTTATTTCCTAACGATAAAAAACAAAAGGAGCTAGCTCATGGGATACGATCATTCTGAGATTGAAAAAAAGTGGCAAAAATACTGGAAGAAAAACAAGACCTTTAAGGCAACTTTAAAGCCAGGGCAAAAGAAATACTACGCCCTTGATATGTTTCCTTATCCATCAGGCCAAGGGCTCCACGTTGGGCACCCTGAAGGCTACACCGCAACGGATGCGATTGCCCGTTTTAAGCGGATGCAAGGTTATAATGTCTTGCATCCAATGGGATTTGATGCCTTTGGTTTACCAGCTGAACAATATGCTTTGAAGACTGGTCATAATCCAAAGGGCTTTACAAACCAAAATATTGACCACTTTCGGGATCAAATCCAATCTCTTGGTTTCTCTTATGATTGGGATCGGGAAGTTAACACGACGGATCCAAAGTATTACAAGTGGACCCAATGGATTTTTGAACAACTTTACAAGAAAGGTCTCGCTTACGAAGATGAAATTATGGTTAACTGGGCACCTGACTTTATGGGTGGTACCGTAGTCGCCAACGAAGAAGTTGTTGACGGGAAAACCGAACGGGGTGGCTACCCAGTTTACCGGAAGCCAATGCGTCAATGGGTTTTGAAGATTACAGCTTATGCGGACCGTTTGATTGATGATCTGGACCTCGTTGATTGGCCAGAAAGCGTTAAGGAAATGCAACGAAACTGGATCGGCCGTTCTGTTGGGGCTTCCGTTTTCTTTAAGGTTGCCGGGCATGAAGGTAAGCAAATTGAAGTCTTCACTACCCGGGCCGACACTCTCTTTGGGGTTTCTTATGTTACCTTGGCTCCAGAATTGGACTTGGTTGACGAAATTGTGACACCCGAGCAAAAGGAAGCTGTTAAGGCCTACCAAGAAGCTACTTCTCGCCGGTCTGATTTGGAACGGACAGACCTTAACAAGGATAAGACTGGGGTCTTCACCGGGGCTTACGCGATAAACCCAGTTAACGGCGAACAGGTTCCAATTTGGGTTTCAGACTATGTCCTTGCATCATACGGGACAGGGGCCGTAATGGCAGTACCTGCGCATGATGATCGGGATTGGGCCTTTGCCAAGAAGTTTGACTTACCAGTTAAACGAGTTCTTGAAGGGGGCGACCTTGCAGAAGGGGCCTACACGGAAGACGGGGCCCACGTTAACTCAGACTTCTTGGATGGGTTAAATATTGAAGATGCCAAGGCTAAGATGATCGATTGGTTAACCGATCACCATGCTGGTACTAAGAAGGTTAACTACCGGTTGCGGGACTGGATCTTCTCACGGCAGCGTTACTGGGGAGAACCAATTCCAGTTATCCACTGGGATGATGGGACCACTTCCTTAGTTCCAGAAGATCAATTACCATTGACGTTGCCAGACACTGATGATATCAAGCCATCTGGAACGGGAGAAAGCCCATTGGCCAACATTAAGGACTGGGTTAACGTTTATGATGAAAATGGTCGCCACGGTCTGCGGGATACCAATACGATGCCACAATGGGCTGGCTCATCATGGTACTGGTTACGGTACACAGATCCAACGAACGATCAAACCTTTGCTTCCAAGGAAGCCTTGGAATACTGGTCACCAGTTGACCTCTATGTCGGGGGTGCTGAACACGCTGTTCTGCACTTACTTTATGCCCGCTTCTGGCATAAGTTCCTCTACGACCTTGGTCTCGTGCCAACACCTGAACCATTTATGAAGTTGGTTAACCAAGGGATGATTCTTGGTTCTAACCATGAAAAGATGTCTAAGTCTAAAGGAAACGTCGTTAACCCAGATGATATTGTTGAGCAATATGGGGCTGATACTTTACGGCTATATGAAATGTTCATGGGACCACTGGAAGAAAGTGTTCCTTGGGATGAGAAAGGACTCCACGGAGCTAACAAGTGGATTCACCGGGTATGGCGGTTATTAATTGATGATAATAACCATCTCCGGGATCGAGTTTCAACGGTTAACGATGGGAAACTTGACAAGGTTTACAACCAAACGGTCAAGAAGGTCACTGAAGACTACGAACGCTTACACTTTAATACTGCCATTTCGCAACTGATGGTCTTCGTAAATGACGCTTACAAGGCTGACGACCTACCAGTTGAATACATGCAAGGCTTAGTTAAGATGATTTCTCCAATTATGCCCCATATTGCCGAAGAACTCTGGGCAAAGCTCGGTGGCGAAGGAACAATCACTTACGAAACATGGCCAACTTATGATGAATCTAAGTTAGTCGAAGCTAACGTTGAAATGATCGTGCAAGTTAATGGAAAGGTTCGGGCAAAGCTTAAGATGCCAAAGGACGCTGACCAAGATACAGTGAAGAATGAAGCCTTGAAGAACGAACACGTCCAAAAGTTTACTGCTGATAAGGACATTAAGAAGGTCATTGTCATTCCAAACAAAATCATTAACATCGTGGTAAAGTAAACTAAGTAAAGAGGTTGGAGAAAAAACTAATGTGAGTTTTCCAGCCTCTTTTTGTGCTAGAAAGGAAGATTTAATGGATCATAATTTAGTTTCCTACCCAGCGATAATTACTAAAGGGGCGGAAGGGACGAATATTCATTTTCCAGATTTGCCAGATGCGGATATTATCGATCAAGATTATTATCAAGCCTTGATGCGAGCTCAAATTGGCTTGGCAATCATTATCATCGATTTGGAAAGCCATCATGAACCGGTGCCACAACCATCTAATCCGGTAGAAGTAAATGCCCAATTAACGAATCCGAATGCCAAAGTTGAAATGATTACTACTGATTTAGATGAATATTAACTAGGTCTTAACAGAAAAGAAATTGCATCGACCTTTGATTCAAGCTAAAATGGAAAAGTTAATTAGATGGAAGAGAGGACTCCGGAATGGCGGAAGATAAACAGGAAAAGTCGACCAACGATGCCAAAGCTAAAATGCTGAGTGGTTCGGCGTGGATGACGGCTGGGAGCGTGACTTCCCGAATTATCGGGGCGCTTTACATTATTCCATGGACAACTTGGTTAGGCGCTTATAGTACCCAAGCTAATGCCTTATACGCCCAAGGTTACAATATTTATAATTTATTTTTAGTCGTGGCAACGGCGGGAATTCCATCGGCGATCTCAAAGTTGGTGGCCCACTACAATGGGATTAATGAGTATTCAGTCGGGCGGCGCTTATATCGGTCGGGGATGTACATTTCAATGGCAATGGGGGTCATTTGTGCTACCATCATGCTTTTTGGGGCAAATCTCTTGAATAATGGGGATCCAAACGTTACGCCGGTTATTCGCTCCTTAGCGTGGGCGGTCTTGGTAATTCCGGCCATGAGTATTACCCGGGGTTTTTTGCAAGGGTATAATTGGATGGCTCCGTCAGCGATGTCGCAATTTGTTGAACAGGTTTTTCGGGTGGTTTACATGTTAGCGGCCACCTACTTCATTATGAAAATGCACCCAACTCACTGGGTACCAGCGGTTACCCAATCAACCTTTGCGGCCTTTATTGGGGCAATCGGAGCGATCCTGGTGCTTGGCTTTGCTTATCTAAAGCATTTAGGAGAGATGAACAAATTAGCAACCCAGGGAGTGCAAGACAAAGATGTGCGGACCCGGGAATTAATTTTTAAGATCATTTACCAGGCAATTCCGTTTATCGTAATTGAAGCTGGGATTACCATTTTTCAATTAATCGATCAATACACCTTTAAGCGGGTGATGACGATGATGGGTGGTTATACCAGTTACCAAATTAACGCAGTTTACGCCTTGTTTGCTTTTAACGCCAATAAGTTGTACATGATTGTTATTTCCTTAGCTTCCGCTATGGCAGCGACGGTGATTCCGCTTCTTGCCACAGCACGGGCTCAAGGCAATCAAAAGAGTATGCGAGACCAAATTGAAAACGGGATCATGTTATTCTACTTTGTTATGATTCCATCTTCCTTAGGTTTAGCTGCCGTTGCTCAACAAATCTATACGGTCTTCTACCGTTACGATGCGGCTGGGGTAACGATTTTGGAATTTGCGGCCTTCATGGCAATTCCGTTTGGTTTATACACGGTTGGCGCTGCAATGATGCAAGGAATTTCAGAAAACAAAAAGATGATGAAGTTCTTAGCCATCGGGGTAATGATCAAGTTAATTATCCAGGCACCATTGATTTTCTTCTTGAAGGGGATGGGGCCTTTACTAGCAACCGGAATTTCGATGATGGTTATTAACTACTTAATTCTCCATTCTTTTAATATGGAATTTCGCCTTCGCTTCCACCAGATGGCTAAGCCGACCAACCAAATCTTAGCTTACTCATTAATTATGTTTGTGGCTGTAAAAGCAGTCATGATGGGAATTAACCTTTTCGTTAGTCCATATGGCCGTTACACTGCCTTTTTTGCTTTGATACCAGGAGTTATCGTTGGGGTTAGCGTTTTTGGTTATCTCGCGCTTCGTTTCCGCTTAATTGATGAAATTATGGGCCAAGCGCGGGCTAACTACTTCCGGTTAAAATTACATGTAAATTAAAGATCTGGAGGTAGTGAGGTCTGAAGAAGAGGCTGAAAAGAAACTTAGGCTTTTCCCCAGCCTCTTTCCTACGATTAGTCAAGCGAAAAATTATCGAAAATAAGCGGACACTAAACAAACCTGATCTAAATAAGAATTTAAAAATCAGGAAAAAGTGATATATTAAAGAAGAGGGTTAATCCTC
>NZ_JACJJQ010000002.1 GCF_016900115.1 Limosilactobacillus alvi | reverse complement strand
TCATTTCCTATACTCGAACTCGTAGTCCCACAACCTGAAAATCAAAATATCAAAGCAAAGATAGCGGAGGTCATTTTGTGATACGGACTCGCAGTCCCTGAGGCTATGGACGACCTTAGCTCTATCTTTAGGGTAATAAAAAAGTCCAGGATGGTAAAATTCATCCTGAACTAATCTTAGGTTGTTTGCATTTCCGAATATTACTTAGCAACTACAGTCAAAAAGCTCCACCAGAAGGCTTACGATGAAAAAGAAGCAAGCGGTAAGCAGCTTGCTCATTCTTTTTTACTTTTGAGTTAACTGCATCTCTTGATCAGCAATTGCCTGCCGGGCTACCTTGAGCTGTGCTTCTTCAAGAGGGTATAGTTTCAACAGCAAATAATTTTGGACACCATTTTGGCCTATCATAACTGGAAAACTCACATACCCTCCAAATTGAGGTTGATTTACTGCTAAGGTAAAAACGGTCTGTTGATCTTCAAAAATCGCTTGGATTAGCACTAACGTTAGTCTAGTTGCAGTCAGTACCCCAGCTTGACCACGCTTAATGTAATAATTGGTTAAACGTGCATTAACAGTTACCTTATTTTGATCAAGCTTGTGCCCGCTAATTACCTGGTCGTTAAAACGACCATTGATTCGAAATGTTGACCAAGCTGGGACTAAACGCCCATCGTGTTGGCCATATACATAACCAGTTACATTACTTGGCGCTAGCTGAAGCGTTTCCCCAATCGCCAGTTTCAATGCTTGGGTATCACTCATTGTCCCGGTTCCAATAACTCGTTGGGGCGGTAACTGCCATTGTCGCTGAATAAAAGCTGTCATTGCTTCATTCGGTTGCATTAAATTAATTACAATTCCCCTAAAATTACTCTCGGTGATTTGATCTTGAACCTGATTAATTAACTCCACCTGGTTTTTGAGTTGCGGTTGGACTGAGTTTAGCTCACCACAAGCAACAACCAACACCTTCGTTTGAGCAAGACTACTCCACTCTTGGACGCGAACTTGTTTAAAAAAGGGGTAGGCAAGTTTTAAATCGTTTGCTACCGCTACTGCCCTGTGCTCATCTGGATCAAGAATTATTAATTCGTCGACTTGGTGTTGGCTAACTAGGTTAGCGGCAACTGTTGCTCCAACCGTTGTTAGACCATAAATTGCAACTGTCCGCATTCTTTCACCTTCGCCTTAATTTAAATCTGGAAAAACCTGCTTAAGATAACCATCAGCTCCGTCAGGAAGATCGAAATCTTCGCCTGGGGCAACATGAACACTATTGCCACCAAACTCAAATTCAACATCATCATTAATCCACACTTGGATTCCTAAGAGGATTGCTGCCCGAATCAATCGTTGAACCGTTGGCGAATAACCCTTAGCAATTACACTCAACGTTTGACCAGACTGAATTAAATTTGAGAAGCGATCGTTAGCTACTTTCAGCCCAAATGATAAAAAGGCCCCTTGTTCTTTCTTTTCTTGAAGCTGACCAGCAAGGGTAAGGCTTGGGTCTTCAATCCGCCGTTCCACGAACTTCAATGCCAGACGGTAATTTCTTGGGGCATCATAATCTTCACAGAATTGTTCAAGTGCTTGGGTGAAACCCTCTGCTTCTTGGCGCATCCAATCAGTTTGCGTTAATGGTTCTTGGAGTGCCACCTCGTTGTTCCGTCGCTGAGCTGCCATAATTTGTTCTGCGGTATAATCCGGCTGTGGCGTTAATAGCAAATAGACCATCACTAATTCTAAGAAGTTAAGGGTATCTTCACTAATTCCAGCTGCTGCAAACGGATCAAGGTCAAACATCCGTAAGGAAATGAATTGAACCCCATCGGCAAGCGTTTGATCAATATCGTCAGTTTCGCCGCGCAAACTAACCGGAGCGAAAACTTCATGCGGATTTCTATAAGTTCCGTTAGCTAAGTAACCCTTTAAACTTTCGACATAAGTAGCTAACGAACTATAATTTAGCCGTTCATCGGGTAAGTTAGCATACCCATAGTCACTATTCCGAAAGCTCCGAACCTGATGGTCTACTTCTGGAAGGATAATTGCTTTTGCATCATCAGGAACTGGGCTTGCCCCAAACAAATAAGTAAACAACCATTCCCACATGATGTATCCTTGGGCCAGCTTAAAGTAAATGTAGTTTTTAAAAGCTGGTAAACTTGCGTGTTCAGTCTTACCAAACCGGTTATACAATTCTTCAATCAACTCTTCTTGCAGTGAATATCCGACATGAACCCCAGCGGTTAAGAGCCGGCTTGCCCCGTATTTTTTAACCAAGTAGTGATTAAAGTCAACTGCTCCTGGTTTCGTCGTATGGTCACTCAAAAATTCTAAATCATGAAGATAAACTGGCGCCGGTGCCATTGAAAGAGGCCACAAACGTTCAGTTTCATGCAGTTGGTGGTCAATAATTTGTTGAAGAATCTCAAGTTGACGAACTGCCGCCTTGGATTCTTTCATAATAACGGCATTAAATTCCATTAGGTTATCGTTTACCCCACTAGTTAAATATGGATTAATTCCACGGCGGTCTAACGTTTTAGGGTAAGGAAACTGACTTGCCCGACCATTTGTCAATACCCGGTGAGCTTCCATCCGGAGTCCAAATCGCCCTTCGTATAGTAATTTTTGCATTGCTGGCTCATGACAGGCAGCTTGTAATTTTTCTTTATCCATTTTGTTGTCACCCCTTTGGGAGGATTATTTAATAATTTTTGTCGACTTTCTCTTGAGATTCATCTTCTAACTTACCATTTTTTGTTTAATTTTCAATTGTATTTACAACCATTCTATCGACTGATATCCGATAAATACCGATTTTCATAGATTTTCTTAAGGAATTAATTGAAAAGTTAATTTTACTGGATTGTGGTCTGTTTCTTTAAAGTTGGTTTGGATATTATGAGCTTTAGCTTGTACATTATCTGAGACAATAAAACCATCGACGACTGTCGTATACGTTTTTCCCGGGTGATATGGTGTATCGGTCCCCCCGAACCGTAGGTGTTGTCCAATAATTATCAGCCCGAACAATCTTAAATCCAGCTGGAAGGTCTCGATTATCTAGTTTTGAAACCCATGCTGGAATCTTTTGATTAGTTTTAAAGTGAGTCATGATCTTATTCCCTAAAGCATGGTTAAAATCACCGCCGACAATTACATAATCACCCTTTGCACGAGCTTGCTTCATGACATGAGTTAACAGCTTTAATTGGGCAGCCCGCATCTTTCCACCTTTATCATATGCCGACATATGGGAGTTAATTAAAATTAACTTGTGACCATTCTCAACCGGGAACGTCAAAACCGCAAAGGCCCGGTCGAGGTCAACAAATTTTTCGATAAAGTGGCTTGAAACTGGATATTGACGGCGCTCTGCTTTTTGTATTTGGTAACCGGCAAGCGTTAATAATCCCGACCGAACTTTTCCGTGCGGATTATTCAGGGGAACCGCTAAATAACCAGAATGGAAATTTAAAGCAAAGACGCTTGCTAAATTTGGAAATTCCTGTTGGGCTCGTTGAACTTGATTTACATGAAATGATCGGGTTGAATTCGTATCAATTTCTTGAAATAAGGCGAAATCTGGATGTTGGCTTTCAACTACCTTTAACGCATAATTTGTCGATCGGATTTCTGCGTGCTTACTTACGGCCGTCCCATATTTTCCACGCGTATGATGTCCATTTTTTGTTTCGCCAGCGTCCATAAAGAAAGAGTAGTGCCGGTTATAAGCCCCAAAGCCAATATTATATGTCGTAGCTGTATATGATTTACCAACCTTTAACTCACTCTTTTGGGGATTTTTTACCTCCAAAATTTGATGGTCAGGAATCTGGTAGTAAGTTGCTTGTAAATAAACCACATATCCGGCAACCATTCCGGCCAAACATAAAATAATGATGCCCATTATTTTCCAAAATTTTTTCATTTCAACTCCCCCTCATATTATTTCATACTTTACCACATCTCTAGCTAATAAAATAAGAGCTTCTTTTGGCTGAAATTCCCGAAAATGATACAATAAGAGCAAACTTTTTCAAAATGAAAGGATCTTAAAATGCCACAAGGTGAATCTAAATTAGAACAACATCTTAACGCAAGTTTGTATGGGGTCCCAGAACTCAAAGCGGTTGAAAAACGAAAATACTTAGGAACTTTCCGAGAACGAGTTTATTTAACGATCAAGGTCACGCAACTCTCAACTGATTGGCTTCCAGTTTTCGAAAAAGAGATTGTTAAGAGCGCTGACCGGCTCGTTCTCATCAATGGTAACCTTGATGATCGGCTAATTCGCCCATATTTGCGGGTTGCCGCCCAGCATCAGGTTAATTTCACCCTAAAAACGGGATCAGAGTACCAAATAACGCCTGAAAGCTTGGCAATCGTAATTACTGCTTCAACGGCCGTTAACCTAGCCGAGGTTGATATTGCCAAACTATACCCTAACAATGTTTCTCAAGCTGATCATCCGCATAAAAATTCGCTTTGGGATCGACTACACCATCGAAAGGAGTAATCTCTTGCAACCACTTGCTTTTCGTATGCGACCACGCTCATTAACTGAAGTTGTTGGCCAGCAACATCTTATTGGTCCTGGAAAAATTATTTGGCGTATGGTCCAGGCTCATATGCTTTCTTCAATGATTCTTTATGGCCCTCCGGGAACCGGTAAAACCAGCATTGCCAGTGCAATTGCTGGATCAACAAAATATGCTTTGCGAACCTTAAATGCTGCCACTGATACCAAAAAAGACCTACAAGTCGTCGCTGAAGAAGCCAAACTATCCGGTACGGTGATTCTCTTATTAGATGAAATCCACCGTCTCGATAAGACAAAGCAAGATTTTCTTTTACCCCATCTCGAAAATGGCCGCATTATCCTAATTGGGGCCACCACCGAAAATCCCTATATTACAATTAATCCAGCAATTCGATCACGAACCCAAATTTTTGAAGTTAAGCCTTTGACGACCAATGACATGATCCAGGCCATTGACCGGGCTGTTACTGATCGAGAACGTGGCCTAGGAAAGATGAACTTGGCCTTGACTGCGGAAGCCAAGCAACAATTAATCCTAACTGCCAACGGTGATTTACGCTCAGCTTTAAATGGTCTTGAATTGGCAGCTCGTTCAACTGCTCCAAGCGATGACGGCGTAATTCATCTTACTACTGAGGTAATCACTGATAGTCTCCAAAAACGGCAAATTACTGGTGATAAAAATGGCGATGCTCATTATGACGTTATCTCAGCTTTTCAAAAATCAATTCGGGGAAGTGACACTGATGCCGCCCTTCATTACCTGGCTCGATTAATTGAAATGGGCGATCTACCAATCATTGCCCGCCGGCTCATGGTAATCGCCTATGAAGATGTTGGCCTAGCTAATCCCCCTGCTTGCGAACGCACGGTTTTAGCAGTTCAAGCAGCTCAACAACTTGGTTTCCCAGAAGCACGGATCCCGCTTGCTAATGCCGTAATTGAACTTTGCCTCTCGCCAAAGTCAAATTCAGCAATTTCTGCAATTGACGCTGCTTCGGCACGGCTTGCTAAGGGAAATTATGGGACAATTCCAAATTACCTTAAAGATGCCCATTATAAGGGAGCTACCAAACTCGGTCATGGGACTGAATACCGATATCCTCATGATTATCCCGAGGATTGGATTCGGCAACAATACTTACCGGATCCAATCAAGCAAGACCAATATTATCATCCTAAAACTAATGGTAAATTTGAAGTTGCCTATGGGCGTCAATACTTACAACTTCTTAAAGCCCAACGTGGTAAATCCTAGTTTGGTAATCCACAGAATCAAAAAATTAACTCATTTTCTTAATCCCATCTCATGTAACCGTTTCAAGTATTGCCCGATTAATGTTCGTGTGCTATGATAATGGCAGAAGTTCTGTTGTGTACGCATTGTCCATCTCGCAGGTTTGCCTTACAGTCTTATTACCTTGGGGTTAGTGTTAACCATTTTGCCGGCATGCCTTTTCACTTGGTAGCTGAACATTTGGCAACCGTACCCCACCTGTCTTACACGCAGGTCAACACTGTCGGACAACCAACGGCACGAACGGAGCTTGTACATAGTCATTCAGTAGGAATAAGCCTAACCAACAATTTAGGGAGAATAAGTTTGAACGCAGGTTGAGTCGTAAAATCTTTTACTCGGCCTTATCTTTGAAAGCCGTGGTTTTCGACTTGAGTTTCTGTGTAACAGGTAGAGATATGGAAAAGAGCTTGGAAGAAATTTGCTTTTCCTCCAAGCTCTTTTTATTGATTATTCTCTATTAAAATGCATTTACTACAATTTAGGAGGAAATACTTTGATAATTCGAATTTTAGTTTTTATCTGCGCCATGATTTTCTTAATTGAAACTAACTACTTTCGCACCCATCAAGAAAAAATGTATTTTGGAATGCCGATGAAACATCCGGAAACCGTTAAAACAACTAGTAAAATTTGGATGATTATTTTGGCGCTAATGACCATTTTAGCCTTAGTTGCTGCTTTTACAATGAATCTTGTTATTATTTTTACGACTTTGATTCTAGGCTGTATCTTAGAATTATTAATGGCAATTTCGGTTAGTTCAATTTTACTAAAACCATAACCTTCCTTTACGAATTGCCTAATCCGTTATAAAATATAAGTAAATAAGTAACTCATAAATAAGGGGGTAGTTCTTATGGCTATTCAACAATATCATCATATTTTAGTTCCCGTTGATGGTTCAAAGGAAGCTGAATTAGCTTTTAAGAAGGCGGTTGCCGTTGCTAAACGGAATGGGGCCGACACTGAATTACAATTACTTCACGTTGTCGACACCCGAGCTTTCCAAAACATTTCCAGTTTTGATAGTTCAATGGTTGAACAAGTTACCAAGACAGCCAAAAAGACCTTGGAACAATACATTGATTACGCAAAGCAACAAGGGGTTGAAAATGTTTCCTACACCATTGAATATGGTGCACCAAAGACCTTAATTGCCAAGGAAGTACCACAACAATCACATGCTGATTTGATTATGATTGGGGCAACTGGATTAAATGCAGTTGAACGGATCTTAATCGGTTCCGTTACGGAATTCGTTACTCGGACAGCTATTTGTGACGTCCTCGTTGTTCGGACAGACCTTGATAACAAGCCAATTAAAGTTGGAAAGAAAAAGTAAATTAAAACAATCTATTAAAAAAAGAGAGAGGCCAGGAAGAAACGCACGTTTCTTCCTGGCCTCCTTTGCATCTCCGAAGGTTACTCAGCAACTAAGGTCAAAGCCGTAGCTGAATGGTAATTGCTTCCCTGACAGTCGCACCAACCGCTTCAGCCTTGCATGGGCTCACAAACGCCAAACCCAGTTGGCTGGCTCGCTCCAAAGCACGACCTTAGCGGATCAGGACGAACGAAAGGCCGATGCTAAAGCAACCTGCATTCTGCTTATCCTAACCAACTAATCGAGGAGCTTTTCTTCATTACCACTCATAATCCGTTGTGTCTTGGCGACCGCGACCGGTAGCTTTGTCAAGCACGATCCGCTGTTCAAAATGGGCAACATTACGCTTAGTTTGCTTTACCATGTCTGGGTTAACCGATACATAATCAATTCCACTTTGAACCAAGAATTCAGTGAATTCAGGGTATTCTGATGGGGCCTGACCACAAATTGAAACCGTCTTGCCATCCTTATGAGCAACCTTAATTAAGTGACGGATTGCCCGCTTAACAGCTAAGTTCCGTTCATCAAAGAGCCGCGAAACCGTATCGTTATTCCGGTCACACCCAAGAATTAACATTGCAAGATCATTTGAACCAATGGAGTATCCATCGACATATTGATTAAATTGATCAGCTAAGATAATGTTCGATGGAATTTCAGCCATCATAAAGATCTTAAAGTCAGCACTCCGATGTAATCCTTCGGTCGCCATGATATCAGTAACCTTCTTAGCTTCTTCAACCGTCCGTACGAATGGAATCATGACATTCAGATTCTTCAAGCCAAATTCGTTCCGAACTTTCTTAACGGCGCCAAGTTCGAGCTTAAAAGCTTCAACATACTTCGGGTCGTAGTAACGAGAAGCCCCTCGCCAACCGAGTAAGTCAGCAGGTTCCACTGGTTCGTACTTTTCACCACCCTTTAAGTTCCGGTATTCGCTGGACTTAAAATCGGATAAACGAAGGACCATTGGCCGTGGCGCAATTGTCCGGGCGACCTTAGCGATCCCTTCGGCTAGCATATTAACGACTTTCTCGGGTTCACCCTTTTCAATTAAGTAAAGTGGGTGTTCATGAATATAAGAAGTCCAGAGGAATTCTTCCCGCATCAAACCAATCCCATCAGCTGGCAAATCTGCATACTTATCAATTAATTCCGGGTCTCCCAGGTTCATCATAACTTGCGTTGCGGTTGGAGCAAAGTATTCCGCCGCCGCTACCGTAGTTCCAACAGTAGTAGGCTTGGTTTCCTTTGGTTGCAGGCTAGCAACGATGTCACCCTTATAAACGATCCCATTCTTCGCATCAACCGTGATCACATCACCAGTCTTAACAACGTCCATAACCGCAGTTCCCCGACTTTTGGTCCCAACGATACATGGAATTTGCATTTCCCGGGAAACAATCGCCGCATGACAGGTCATTCCCCCATTGTTGGTAACAATGGCCTTGGCCTTCTTCATGGCCGGAACCCAATCAGGTGAGGTCATTAAGGTAACTAATACTTCACCTTCCTTGAAGTTATCGATATCATCAGGACTCTCAATTACGTGAGCCTTCCCAGCAGCTAAACCGGGGCTAGCCGGTAACCCTTTTACAACAACTTCGGCATCCGCTACTGACATCTTTGGCGCCTCCTCAGCATTCTTCTTTTCCTTGTTCCGGCGAGACCAAACGGTTTCTGGCCGCGCCTGGACAATCCAAAGCTTATTTGTCCGTTCGTCAAGGGCGTATTCCATATCCATGTAGCAGCCATAGTGGTCTTCAACCTTCTTAACGTAACCCGCTAATTCTTCAACTTGGTCATCCGTCAAGACTGGCTTGTCCTTAATGTCAGCTGGAACATCTTCTTGTTCGACCCCACTACCTGGCTTCCGGATCAAACGAACCGGTTTCGTGGTAATTTCCCGATCAACTATCTTCAGCGTCTTCTTATCAACAATAAAGTGGTCGGGCGTAACCTTCCCGAGAACGATGTATTCACCTAAACCGTAAATCCCATCGATCACGATCTTTGAATCATCCCCATTAGTAACATCGACTGAGAACATAATCCCAGCTGCTTTGGAGAAAACCATCATTTGAACCGCTGCCGAAAGTGCAACCTTTTCATGCGGATACCCTTGCTTTTGCCGATAGTAAGTTGCTCGATCAGTGAATAAGGAAGCGTAACATTCTTGGACTTTCTTAACAACATCCTTAGCCCCTTTAATATTCAGGTATGATTCTTGTTGCCCAGCAAAGGAGGCATCTGGCAAGTCTTCAGCAGTCGCACTTGACCGAATAGCAACAAATGGATCCTTTTCACCAACTTTTTGGCTTAATTCTTTATAGGCATCTTCAATTTCCTCCGCCAGGTAGTCCGGCATCTTGGCGTCGACAATAATTTGCCGAATCTTTGAACAAGTTGCGTGCAGTTCATCAGCATCTTCGTAATCCTTGATCCCCGCTAGTAATGCATTCACTTGATCATTAATCCCGGTTTCCTTCATGAAGCGCCGATACGCCGTGGCCGTCGTTGCAAACCCGTATGGTACCGGAACATCCATTGCAGACGTCATTTCACCAAGTGATGATGATTTTCCCCCAACAAGGTCAACGTCCTTGCGGCGAAGTTCATCAAACCATAAAACATTGGCATTTTCACGTTCAACCATGAGATAAACCTCCTTAATCAATGACAGCGTTTACATTATTATTTTAATTACTATCCATCATAAATGCAATTAACATTTTCTATATTTATGTATATTAGGCCTACAAATTATTAATTTCACAGCTTTATTTTCACCGGTTAACAACCAGGATGGTAGCGTTAACAACGCAATTGAGTTTATAATAAGACCATCAAAGGAGAATAATTATGACAACAACAATTACAAACGCAAAAATCTTTCTTGGGACTGACGAAACTAGTTTCGCTACCGCAATGACAATTGATCATGGCCAAATTACTTGGGTTGGTAATCAGGATGAAGTTACCGATCGAACAGCGATTGATCTTCATGGTCAAACTGTCTTACCTGGATTAATCGACTGCCACACTCACCCCAAATATATCGCTGATGCTTTACACGGGATTGCTTGTACTCCCCCAAAGGTTAATAGTATCGCCGAGTTAATTACGGCCTTAAAAAGTGCCCCTACGTATGGCCAAGGTGAAGGGGTTTGGATTGAAGGTTGGGGCTTTGACGAAACAAAGTTAGCTGAACACCGCGCTCCAACAGTTGATGACTTAGATCAAGTTTCAACGACCCAACCGATCTTTCTTTACCGTTCTGACTGCCACTCTTCTGTCGGTAATTCAAAGGCCCTTGAATTAGCTGGAATTGACGCAAACACGCCTGATCCCGTTGGAGGAAAAATCGGTCATTTCGAGGATGGCCGGCCAAATGGCTTTATGCGGGAAGTCGCAGCCAGTCAATTATTAATCCGGGCTAAGTCCGCCCAAAATTATCAAACCGATGTTAATAACCTTGTAAATTCTTCCCAGCATTATCTTGAAAATGGGATCATTGCCATTGGCGAAATGATGGGCCGGCTTCACCCATACGACTCGCTGAACTTATACCAAGATGCCGTCAAGGCTGGCTTCAAACCTCGGGCATCAATTTACTATGTTTTTGACGAACTAGGGGATGAAATTTTAGCTCCTGGTGATGACGATCAGCTCCGAATTGCTGGTATCAAAGTCTTTATGGACGGTTCAATTTCTGGGGAGACTACTGACAATAAATCCCCTTATCCTTCTGGCAGACGGGGAGTCTTATTAACTAACCGCCAAAAACTTGAACGTGCTGTTGAATATGCGCAAAAACATCATCTCCAAATTGCTATTCATGCCATGGGAGATGCTGCTATCCAATTAGTTATAGACGTCACTAAAGATCTTCAGCCGTGGTTAACTGGTACTCCCTCCGTTCGGATTGAGCACGCTTCATTGTTAAGTGATCAAATTTTAAAACAAATGAATGATGCTTCCATGGAATACGGCTTAGCCACTCAGCCGATTTTCTTCTTTGCTGAAGATGAATCCTACCGAAATTATCTCTCACCGCAACAATTTAAATTAGCTTATCGGCTAAAATCAATGTTAACTACAAATGCTTTAACCGCCTTAAGTTCAGATGCCCCATGTACTCCATGGTACGAACCTGATAGCCCGTTTTATAGCATTTACGCTGCGGTCACACGGAAGACCGCAAACGGGGATCTCGTTAATCCTGAAGAAGCGATCACCGTTCCACAAGCGATCCTTGGTTATACGAAATGGGCTGCTCAATTAGGACAATTCACCCATAATGGAACCCTCGAAGTTGGTAAAGCCGCTGACTTTGTGATTCTAACGGCCGATCCATTTACTGTTCCTCATGAAGAACTTCAAAACATCCGAGCCAAAGAGACCTGGCTACGAGGGAAGAAAGTTTATCAACGATCGTAATAATAATGAAACCGGCAATTAAGTAACCGTAGGATTTAGTCCCTACCACTATCTTAATTGTCGGTTTTTTCTAATTATGAAATCGTCCTCAAGAAAAAATTACGATTCGCTTCGCTGACATTGGAGACTACTTAAAAGTTTTTGCTTTCTTTGCGGTTGTCCTTCAATCAGTCCTAGCCTTTGCCCTTAAAACGCAACCTAACCATCCCCACCAAATTATCATTGGTCTACTATACAACCTAGCTAAGTACACTGCTCCTGCTTTCATGTTCCAACAATCTGGTGGACTTGTATTTACTTATTGATCATCCCTCAACTTCAACAACACCATCATTACCACTCTGGGCTTAGCTTGCTCTGGCAATTTATCAACGGAAACGCTGCCCCGCACCTTTGGTACAATACGATGATGCTTCAGTTTATCATCTTGATGCCCTTTTTCTGGTGGCTAACTAAATTAGCAATTACTCACCCCAAACTCGTCACAGTTACCACTGCCTTAGGCTACTTACTTTGGTTAGAAATTTATCAAATTGCAACCAAACGATCCCCAACTCATTGGTACCTCCTCGACCGAATTTGTCTTTCATTTATGATTTATGCTGTCTATGGTGGCTTAGCTTGGCAGTTTGCTTCGCGTGTTAATTTGTGGCTAGTCAAATGGCGAAAAAAGTTAATCTTAGCAACTGGTTTAGTTTTAATTTGGACAAACGGGGAACTATTCCAATTTGGTTTCCCTGTTCGCCTTACTAATGCCCCTTATTACAAGCTATCAATGACTTGCCATTCCCTTTTGATTATCGCTTTAGTTGCCAACTTAAATTTATGGCAAACTTACCACCATCAGGATCATTCGCTAGCTAGCTTTCACTGGTTAGCAACCTATGCCTACCGGGCCTTTTTATCACATGGCTTCTGGTTATATTTTATTTGGCACGGAATGCTATTTTGGGGCGTTCCAACTAATCATCTTATTTTAGCGATTGTCCTAACTTGGTTAATCACTTGGGGATGATCATACTTGAGTGCCTATCTAATCCACTCTGGCTGGACTAAAGTTAAATCAACAATCATTGCTAATTAATAACCAGGGATGATTTACGAGCTTACTCGTCTAGATGACGTTATCAGCCGGCAATTTTCTCTACCTAACGCCCCTTTACCGGCAAGCGGTTCCACAACCTTGAATGGTCCTGAATACAAAGCGCCTCTAATAAGAAGAAAGCAACGCAAAGCCGCTATTTCTTCGCTTCATCGCGTTCGACGTGCCGCGCAATATCCGCTTGTGTCTCATTGACTAACTGTTTAATCGTAATTTTAGCTAACCGCGCCTCAATTGCTTCTTGAAGTTGGTCAAAGTGTCCGGCTAGAACATTTGGAAACGCCACCCCAACGGAACAGGTTTGTGAAGTATTGCGATCAACCACTAACAGATCATGAGTCGGTTCACTTGCCCGATAAACATCAAGTGCCGTAATCTCATCTAATGGGCGACAAAAATCAATTTGTGTACTCCCCCGTTGCGTTTTTAAAATCCCTGCTTTGCTAAGTTGGCTAATCATCTGGCGAACTAAACTTGGGTTTGTATTTAAACTCGCCGCAATAATCGTACTTGGTAATTTTTCTCCCTCGTGAACTTTTAAATAAACGAGGATCTGGAGTAAGTCACTGAGTCGCGTATTTGCCATTTTAATTCTCCGTTCTTTATTGCTGATATTAGGATATCATTTACTTTTTGTAAGTAGCAAGCAATCAAACCTTGAAAAACTAAGAATGTTAATTTAATTTTATTTACTTCCCCCCTCAAATATTCATTTGATATTCGTACGTTTTTTCACCTATCTGATCAATTGTTATTAAAAAATTAACTTTTAACAAGAAAGATAATAACTTTGTCATTTGTGATTACTAATAATTATTTACTTTGAAAGCGATTGCTATAAATTTACTATGGTATACTTAGTTTAATGATTAACTTCTCATAACTTTGTCATTAATTATTAACTTTAGAAAGAAGGCTCTCCATGTTAAGCTCTGATGACCAAGGTCACATAAAACGTAGCCTCAAAACACGTCATTTAACCATGATTGCTCTCGGTGGTTCCATTGGAACTGGATTCTTAGTTGCTTCTGGATCAGCAATTTCAACGGCTGGTCCTGGTGGGGCCCTCCTTGTTTACACCCTGATGGGAATTATGGTTTACTTTCTGATGACTAGTTTAGGAGAAATGGCAACTTACAGTCCAACAACGGGGTCCTTTGTTAAATATTCAAGTGACTATGTTGATCCTGCCCTTGGCTTTGCAATGGGTTGGAATTATTGGTTTAACTGGACCATCACGATTACCGTCGATGCCGTATCTTGTGGGGTTGTCCTAAACTTCTGGCTTCCCCACGTCCCCAGTTGGATTTTTACCATCGGAGTCTTTATTATCATCACGATCATTAATTGGTTGTCGGTCCGTTCCTATGGTGAGATGGAATATTGGCTATCCCTCATCAAAATCGTCACAATTGCCATCTTCATTATTGTCGGCTTAGCCATTATTGTTGGCATCATGGGTGGTCATTCTGCCGTTGGCCTTTCAAACTTCACTTACAAGCAAGCTCCATTTGTTGGTGGCTTTCCAAGTATGTTTGCTGTCTTTTTAGTCGCGGGGATGTCATTTCAAGGAACTGAAATGGTCGGCATTACCGCTGGTGAATCAGCTAATCCCCGTAAGGATGTTCCTAAATCAATTAAATCAACCTTCTGGCGGATCCTCGTCTTTTACTTACTTTCAATTTTTGTAATGGCTTGTATTTTACCATATACCGATAAAAATCTCTTGAGTCAAAACGTGCAGGATATTTCAATGAGTCCGTTTACGATTGTTTTTGAGCGAGCGGGCTTAGCGGCTGCCGCCAGTGTAATGAACGCAGTAGTTTTTACCGCTCTACTCTCAGCTGCCAATTCTGGGCTATATGCTTCAACCCGGATGCTTTATACCCAAGCCAAGGAAGGTTATGCTTGGTCGATTTTTGGCTACGTTAACAAACGGGGCATTCCAATTTATGCCATGATCGGAACCTTAACCATCTCCCTCTTAGTTTTCTTAACTCAGTTCTTGGGGAAAGAGGCTTACAACTACTTAATTGCCGCTTCCGGATTAAGTGGTTTCATTGCCTGGCTTGGGATCGCCATTGCCCATTATCGGTTTCGGCGGGCCTTTTTAGCTCAAGGTCACCAATTAAGTGAGCTGAAATACCAAGCTTTGCTCTTCCCGTTTGGACCAATTTTTGCCTTTATCCTGTGTCTAATTGCTGTAGGTGGCCAAAATATTGACGCCTTTATTCACTGGAACTGGGAAAGCATCTTAATCACCTATATGAGTGTTCCTCTTTTCGTGATTCTTTTCCTATACTATAAAATCAAATATAAGAGTCACTTAATTCCTTTAAAGGCGGTTAAATTACGTTAGTCTAGTTTGTGGAAAAGGGCCACCAATAAAGGTTAAGTTGCAGTGAACTAGCCAGGTTTCCTGTCGTCCGCGAACCCATGCGAAGTCAAGGAAGACAGGACCAATTACAATGAAGAAAATCCCGCGCTCTGCTAAGAAATCTCCCTCGAGATAAAAGTTACATCCTCGAACCTAACTAAAGTTAGTTTTCACAGGTTTTACTTTTATCGTCCTAAGATTTCTGGCGGAGCCTTTTTGCTAATCTAGCTTTTTGGGAAATCTATTCCAGATACCTTAGAACGACCTTTTGTACTATGATAAGCAAGTCCTGTGAGCTTTAGTGGACTTGATAGTTTCTTTTCAGCCTTTCCATCTCCAATTATTACTCAAAAAATTTGTCATCCCACTCACCGGAATTAACATTGTGTTAAGATAAGAAGTTGTAACACGAAAGGATGGAATTAATAATGAAGATTTTGGCACTTGATACTTCAAATCATCCCATGAGCGTCGCCCTAGTTGAAGATGATCAGTTAAAGGCAACCACGACGCTAAATACCGTTAGAAACCATAGTATTTACGTTCTCCCTACCATTGATGAATTAATGCGCCGGGTAAACTGGGAGCCAACTGATCTTGATCGAGTAGTAGTAGCTAAAGGCCCAGGTTCTTATACTGGGGTCCGAATCGCCGTTACCACTGCTAAAACTTTAGCAATGACTTTAGGAATCGATTTAGTAGGGATCTCGAGTTTAGCAACCATTGCTGCTGGCATCGCACCAGTAACTGATACCTTATTAGTTCCTTTCTTTGATGCGCGACGGGGTAACGTTTTTGCGGGGAGCTACCGTTACCAAAACGGTCAATTAACCAATATTTTACCCGATGGCCATTTCACCTTTGCGGAATTAATCGATCAGTTACCGAGCGATGAACCAGTCTACTTACTTGGCGAACTGACTAAAAAGCTTCAAGCCGCTGTTCCAAGTTTACCTGCCAATATTCAAGTTATTGAATCAGCAGCCATGGTTTCAACCTTTGCTTTAGCAAAACTTGGCGCTAAAGCCCAACCGGTTACCAATATTGATAACTTTATTCCAACCTACTTGCGGATTACCGAAGCCGAAGCTAACTGGCAAAAAGATCATCCCAATCAAGGACCAATTGAATATGTTAAAGAAGTTTAACAGCTGGTTAAAAGTTTACTTTGGGATGCAGTACGAAAGCCACTTGCGGTTTGCACCCCAAACAATTGTAATTAATCAGCAACCATATCTAAT
The DNA here is from genome assembly GCF_016900115.1 of Limosilactobacillus alvi. Taxonomy (GTDB): domain Bacteria; phylum Bacillota; class Bacilli; order Lactobacillales; family Lactobacillaceae; genus Limosilactobacillus; species Limosilactobacillus alvi. The sequence continues at coordinate 85,746 of NZ_JACJJQ010000002.1, read as the reverse complement.
TTCCCAAGTAAGCGAAGTTGAAGTTCCTGAACTCGTTGAGATTGAGCGAGTCATCTATCGCATCCCACCATGGGATGAAACTGCTTTTTATTATGACTTACACCGGCCGAATTGTTTATATTTAGCAGTTAAAGACCATGATACTGTCTTAGCTTATGCGGGGATGGCGGTTAATTATGCGGCTAAAGACGCCCACCTAACAAACGTTGCGACCCACCCCGCTTTTCAACAACGCGGTTTAGCTTCCGCTCTTCTTCGGTCACTAATGCAAGTCGCAATTCGCCAACGCTTATTAACCATGAGTTTAGAAGTTCGGGTTAGTAACTTAACCGCCCAACATCTTTATGAGCACTTTGGCTTTAAAATTCAAGGCACCCGTCACCATTACTATATTGAGGACGGGGAAGATGCCTACACAATGGTAAGCGACTTAAAATTGAAAGGAAATTAACATGGTAGAACCAACCTATATTTTAGCTTTTGAAAGTAGTTGTGATGAGACAAGTGTGGCGGTGATTGAAAATGGCACTAAAATCCTAAGTAACATCGTGGCCACGCAAATTGCTAGTCACCAACGGTTTGGCGGCGTTGTTCCTGAGGTTGCTAGTCGCCACCATATTGAACAAATTACCAAATGCACCAGGGAAGCCTTAACCGAAGCGGGCGTGACCTATGAACAATTAGCTGGCGTCGCCGTAACGTACGGCCCTGGCCTTGTTGGTTCCCTTCTAATTGGCGTTACCGCTGCCAAGATTATCGCCTGGGCTCATCACTTACCGCTGATTCCAGTCAACCACATGGCCGGTCACATCTATGCCGCGCGCTATGTTGGTGAATTCACTTACCCAATGATGGCCCTTTTAGTCTCGGGTGGGCATACCGAACTCGTTTATATGAAAGCCGAGCACGAATATGAAATCATCGGTGAAACTCGTGATGATGCCGTTGGGGAAGCCTATGATAAGATTGGACGAGTATTAGGGATTAATTATCCCGCGGGGAAAACCGTTGATGAATGGGCTCATCAAGGCCAGGATACCTTTAAATTCCCCCGAGCAATGGTCCAAGAAGATAACCTTGACTTCTCTTTCAGTGGTTTAAAATCCGCTTTCATCAATACCGTCCATAATGCTCATCAACGCGGCCAAGCACTTAATAAAAACGACCTAGCGGCAAGTTTTCAAGCTGCGGTTGTTGATATTCTGGGTGAAAAAACGATGCGGGCCCTTGATCAATATCCAGTAAAGCAACTGGTTCTTGCCGGGGGAGTGGCGGCTAACTCAGGCGTCCGGTCTCGACTGGAAAAGGATTTAGCAAAATTCCATCCAGAAGTTAAATTACTCCTCGCTCCCTTGAAGCTATGTGGTGATAATGCAGCGATGATTGGAGCGGCTGGATACGTAAATTATCAACATGGTGACCGGGCTGGTTGGGATTTAAACGCCGTTCCTGGCTTGTCATTTGACCGGACAACCGATCTGAACCAATAATTTTTACCTGACGCTAAAAATAGATCGCCAACTTTAACAAGCGATTCAGCACCTTAAAAAGTATTCACAGCGAAGCAATATTTACCATCCAAGTGATCGATGGTAAGTAGAAACCATTGATCCTCCACTATTTAAAACACACTATTCTCTAACGCAATCACTATTTTCGCTATTAAGATTGCCACCCAAGAAATCCTTAATAGCTCAACTTAAAGGACTAATGGTAGATAAAATTCGTCACTTGATAATTAAAACGAGATGATGAAAAAAGATCCTTGACGATCTGGTTGAGCTAAGCAGAACGCAGGTTGATTCATTAATTTCAGGTCACTGGGCTAGTGCGCCCAGTGAAAAGCAACTGCCATTCAGCTACGGCTTTGACCTTAGTTACTGAGTAACATACGGAGATGAACGAGGGGCTGGGAAGAAACATGAGTTTCTTCCTAGCCCCTCATTGTGGATCTGAAAAATATTACACAAAACTTAGGTCGTTACCCAACCCCTTATTCAGCTTCATTAGCGGCCCGTTCTCGTTCTTTTGCTAACCGTTCTTTGATGTAATTTGCGGTTGTTTCCAGCTTGCTTTGCTCTTCAGGCGTTAAGTTAAGTTGCAGTTGCTTAACCACTCCTCGGCGCCCAACAACTGCCGGATATGATAAATATGTACCTAATTCTTCCCGGTAATTTGAAACCGGCAATTCCGTCATTGCATCGTTTAACATCGCTAAGGTAAGGCGAACAGCCGCCGTTGCGACCCCATAGTTGGTGTACTTTTTCCCCTTGTAGACCGTATACCCACCTTGACGAGCTTTTTCTTCCATTTCATCAAGATCAACTTTAACCTCTGGATTCTCCTTAAGGTAGGTTAAAAGTGGCTTCCCAAAGACCCGGACGGTTGACCAAGCGGTAAACTGTGAATTTCCGTGTTCGCCTAAGTTATACCCAACTACTGACCTCGAGTCTAACCCTAACGCCTCACCAACGGTTGCTCGCATCCGTGCGGAATCCAGCAAGGTCCCGGTCCCAACAACTTGGTTCTTTGGTAAGCCAGTTGCTTCTTGATACATTGAAGTCATCACGTCACAAGGATTTGTGATTACGACCATATTGCCATGGAAGCCATTTTCTCTTAATTTCTTCCCTACCAATGGGACCTGGGTTCGGGTAAATTTAAATTCGGCAAACCGATCGTGGTCTGGGGTGTCAACTAATTTTGATTTTCCAAGCGCTGAAACTACCACATCACAGTCAGCAACTTGTGACCAATCATTAACGAATAGGTTAGTGTGCGTTGGTAAGTTTGCCATCGCATCCCGCAGGTCCAAAGCATCAGAATTAACCTTCGCTTCATTGGTATCAAACAAAACTAAATCATCAACAAAACCACCAGAAACTAAATAGTGAGCAACAGTAGCTCCAACATGGCCCATCCCAACAACGGCTACTTTTCTTGTCATATGTATCATCCTTTCAAGTTTAAACCTTCTAATTAAAATTAAATTAGAAATTTTTAATATGTGTATCATTAATATAACACCCTTCTAAATTTTGTCAATGGAAAACAAAAAAGCGATTAAAAAGAACCAAAAAGTTCTCTTTAGTCGCTAATTAAGCCGTCGAGTAGGTTCCTTCCGACCGCTAATATAAAGTTGCTTCCCCCCGGTCATTGTAACCGGCTGGGTGCGTTGAGTGCCACTTCCATGCCGTGGCAATGATATCGTGAACATCATCATATTGAGGCTTCCAGCCAAGGACTTCCCGGGCCTTGTCACTAGCAGCCACCAAGGAATCAGGATCCCCTGGACGCCGGGGAGCCATCTTGGCTGGGATTTCCTTCCCAGTAACTTCCCGGGCTGCCTCAAGCATTTGCTTGTTGGAGAAACCAGTCGATGAACCAAGATTGAAGGCGTTACTTTCGTTACCTTCTTGCAAGTACTTAATTGCCAAAATATGGGCGTCTGCCAGGTCCATAACGTGAACATAATCCCGGACGTTGGTTCCATCTGGCGTGTTGTAGTCATCACCAAAAATACTCAATTCATCCCGCTTTCCTTGCGCAACTTGCATGATAATTGGAACCAAATGGGTTTCTGGACCGTGGTCTTCCCCAATCGTACCATCGGGAGCAGCCCCAGCAACATTGAAGTACCGTAAGGCAACAAACTTAATTCCGTATGCCTTATCAGCCCAGGCCATCATGTGTTCCATCATCAGCTTAGAAAGACCATATGGATTAATTGGCTTTTGTGGATCGGTTTCCTTAATTGGCATGTGTTCAGGAATCCCGTAAGTTGCCGCTGTTGATGAGAAGACAATGTACTTAACCCCAAAGTCGTGCATGGCTTCAAGTAAAGTAATCATCCCACCAGTGTTGTTATCAAAATACTTTAATGGCTTAGCCATTGATTCAGGGACAATTGAAAAGGCAGCGAAGTGAACAACCGCCGTAATATCTTCATTTGTAAAAATCCGATCCAAGAATTGCCGGTCCCGGATATCACCGTAGTAGAACTTGGCTTCCTTAGCAATGGCTTTCCGATGCCCCGTTGAAAGGTTATCAGCGACAACCACGTCCTCACCCTTTTCAACTAAGCGTTTTACCATATGAGAGCCGATGTAACCGGCACCCCCCGCAACAAGAATTGCCATAATTTGCACCCTTTCTTTTAACTAAAATTTTAGTAAACAAACTTTTCACGCTAAATTATATCACAATAAAGCGCTTGCAAACAAAAAATATCGTAAATCCTGAAAAATCGTTGGTTACATCAATAGCGACCAACGATTTTTTAATTAATTTAGTTTTTGAATTGTAGCTCCATCTAACTGATGGTCGAGATATTCAAATAACAATCCTTCCCGCAATCCATTATTACTAAACATTACTTCTTGCATTGAAAGTTGCCGGAGTAAGGCCATTAACGGTAATAAGCCCCCCACAATGACATCCGCCCGCGCAGCGGCAATCCCGCGCATCTTGGTCCGTTCAATTTTATTTGCGGCCACCAAGCTGTGCATTAAGGCAAAGGCATCTTGGCTTTGCATCTTTAGACCATGAACCGGCTGAACATGTGTTGGCGAAGCGGCCAACTTCCAGCGGAATAACTTCGCCAATGCCCGGTTACTACCGCCAAGGGCAACCACCCGCGTGTGTCGCGCCCGATTAAGCCAGCGTTGGCTCGTTAACACTTCATCCACCTTAACCACGGCATCATATAAATCAGCCGGGTTAATGACATCCCCCAAATTGTATCGTTGGGATAAAAGAACTGATCCAATTGGTAAACTGATAACCTCTTCGGCTTGGCCTTCGTCCACTAAAATCAGTTCCATACTGGCCCCTCCAGTATCGATAATTAGGCCATTTTGAATCGTGAGGGTCCGAGAAACCCCAACGTAATCTAGATATGCTTCCCGTTCCCCAGAAATGACGTTAAACTCAATACCAACCTCTTTTTTGACCCGTTCCAAAAATTCAGCTTGATTTGTTGCTTGGCGCACTGCGGCAGTTGCGACCGCAATTAAGCGGACATCTTTTAAAGCTTGCCATTCGGTCGCAAACTTTTTCAAGGCGGTAATTGTCCGTTCGATCGGTTCCGGCTTCAAAATCTTTTCCGGTCCCATATTTTCTGAAAGGCGGACAAATTCTTTTTCATACTTTATTAGTTGGTGCTTCCCATTCGAATAAATTTCGCTGATTTGTAAACGGCAGGAGTTGGAACCAAGATCAATAATTGCCAGGTTAGTCATGCTTACTATCCTTTCCAGTATTATCTAAGTGTAAGTTTGAAACGTGACGGGTTAAGGTTTCAAAGACATTTGAGAGCCGCTTATGGTTCTTTTTTTCCCGGTTCAAATCACTAATGTGCTTTTGCGCCTGCTTAATGAAATAAGCTTGGGAATCAAAACGCTTGCCTTCTGGAGTAACCTTTTCGTAAACCGTTCCTTTCAGAACCCGGGTTTTAACATTATCCCGCCACATATTCTCAAAGATCGCAATTGCTTGAGCTTTTGTGTCTTCTTCCGTTACCGGGTAAAGTTCTTCAACCCGCCGGTTTAAGTTCCGGGTCATCATATCAGCACTGGCTAGGTAAATTTCTTCGTGGCCTTCCCCTTCAAAATAGTAAATCCGGGAGTGCTCAAGAAAGCGTCCTAAAATTGAATGTACTTCAATGTTTCCATTTAAGACTGGTAAATCATTTCGAAGACAAGTAATTCCCCGAATCAACAGACGAATCTTAACCCCCGCGGCGGCGGCTTCATAAAGGTGAGCGATAATTTGCTTATCGGAAAGTGAATTCATCTTCATGCTGATCCGAGCTGGGTTCCCCCGCTTGGCAATGGCAATTTGTTGATCAATTTTGGCATTGATAAAGTCCCGAATGCCGTCCGGAGAAGCGTGGAGCTTATGAAAATACTTGGTCCGGGCAAACCCAGACAAAGCATTGAAAAGGTTGGTTAAATCTTCGCCTAGTTCATAATCACAGGTTAAAAGCCCCATATCCGTGTAGAAGTGGGCGGTCACGTCATTGTAGTTCCCGGTTCCCAGGTGCATGTAACGCCGAATACCATCATCATCCCGCCGGATTACTAGTGCAATCTTACAGTGGGTCTTTAACCCGACTAATCCATAAATAACATGACATCCCATTTGTTCAAGTCGCCGGGCCCAGCGAACGTTATTTTGTTCATCAAAGCGGGCCTTAACTTCAACCAGAACAGTAACTTGCTTGCCTTGTTGAGCCGCTTGGCCAAGGTACTTAATAATTGGTGAGTTTCCCGAAACCCGGTAAAGGGTCATCTTAATTGCCAATGTCTTGGGGTCCTCAGCGGCCTGATGAATAAAGTTAACCACTGATTGGAAATTATCGTATGGGTGTTGTAATAAGTGATCTTTTTCCCGGATAGCCGCGAAGATGTTATGATCCATGTCCAAAGCTGGATCTTGGTAAGCTTGATATGATGGATAACGTAAATCAGCATGGCCATCAACCATCCCACTTAACTTTTTTAAGAAGGTCAGGTCAACCGGCCCATTAACCCGGTAAACCCAGGCTTCATCAACCTTGAGGCGATCAATCAGGTGATTTTCTAGCCAACTATCAAAGTCTTCTTCAATTTCTAGCCGCATCACACTCCCATGTTCCCGGGCCCGTAATTGGTGTTGCACCGCCCGTAAGAGGTCGGATGTATCTTCTTCGGCCACGTCCAAGTCCATATCCCGCATAACCCGGTAAGTTCCAGTAGTTAAAACTTTGTAACCTGGGAAAAGTTTAGCGATAAATTCCTTTATCACTTCATCAATTAAGACAAAGACATTTCCCGTTGGCAACTTAAGCAGACGTTTATAGATTTCTGGGACCCGGATCGTTGCAAATTTTTCTTTCGTCTTTTCGCCGTGTTCATGCATTGCTTGGCTGTTTTCGGTTACTTCTTGGTCCCCTTCCAGGACTTTTCGCGGCCGTGCTTCGACTTGCGAAAGGTCGCGGATTAACTTAACAGCGACATTCAAAGAATTGTTGGCAATAAACGGGAACGGCCGCGAAGAGTCATCAGCCATTGGAGTTAAAACCGGCATTAATTCGTCTTCAAAGTACCGACTAATGAAATCATATTCACGCTCATCAAGATCATTAACATGTTTGATATAAATTTTCTGTTTGGCTAATTCTGGCAATAAGTAATCATTGTAAACTTGATAGCGTTTTTCCACCATTTGGTGTTCCTTCTCGTTGACGGCCGCTAATTGTTCAGCTGGCGTCATCCCCGAAGCATCAGTCGTGGTAACGTTAAAAGCTGATAACTTGTGAAGGGACGCCACCCGCACCATGAAAAATTCATCGACATTACTTTGGGTGATACCAAGGAAGTTAGCTCGTTCAAGGAGTGGGTTCTCAGGAGCAACTGCTTCTTCGAGCACCCGGCCGTTAAAGTCAATCCAAGAAAGTTCCCGATTTACATAGTTACTTGGTTGGTAAAAATCAGTTTCGTTCATTTTACTTTGCTCCCTTCGCAATCAATTCCGGTTGCAAACCATAAACCTGGGTAAAAAGTTTGTTTTTCCGTAAGAAAGCCCACTTTTCCAAAACCAAATCGTCATTGGCCTTTGCCTTTATGAGCAAACGATCCCCCTTCAACTTCAGACTAATTTCCGAAATTTTTTGTTGCCGTGAATCATCCAGCGAATCTGCTACCCGTAAAATAGCAGCCAATTGAGCAATTGGTAACCGCAACCGACTCCGTAACTCCTTAAAGTGGTGCTGATCGATTTCAGGGGCTTCTGAGGAATGGTACCGCGAAACTTCAGCAATGATCAAATTATCAACGTCAGAAATCCCGATTAGTGGGTTAGCCTCTAGAATATAAGCTGAGTGGCGATAGTGACCTTGCGGATTAATAAAGTTACCGATATCATCAACTTTACATGCTAATTCTAAAAGTAACCGATAATGGTTATTCAACCGGTGAATTGGCTTTAAGGCATCAAATAGTTGCATCGCCACTTTAGTAACGAACTCTTTGTGGTAAACATCAATGCCGTACCGCTGGGCCATCTTATCTGCAGCGCTCCGGACAAGGTCGTTTACCGGTAATTTATTCGCATAGTCCGCCAACAAACCATCTGGTTGGTCTAAGCTCGTCACATAAAGCTTCCGGGCCTTCAATAATCGCATCGTTTGCCGCACAACTAAATAGCTTGGTAAGACCCAATCCACACTTTGTTCATCGACATCATATTGGTGAATAATGTACTGATCCGATGAAGAAAGAATCCGGCGGAAACGTTGCTTAAAGGACGCCATATCAACCTGAGCAATTACGTTTGGGGCTTGGATATAACGTTGAGCTAAGGTTTCTACCCCTTGAACTAGTAGAACCGGGGCTGATTGCCCACTCAATTCAGGAACCAAGTATTCCAGTTTGGAACTAATGAAGTCGGTAATAATATCACTCGGGGTAGCCGTCGTTTGCCGGAGATTTTCTGCTAATTGGTTAATCCGGGCCTTTCCAAGGTCAATATCCCAACAGTTCATGAATTGTCCTTGATTAAAGTAGGATAAAGTACTGTTTGAAAGGCCAACGCAAAGTACATAACCAGTTAATTGTTGATCGCCTAATTCATGCTTAAAACGGGGCCAAGTTTGGGCAAGAGTTTGCGCTAACAACTGGTTTTTGTTGAGCCACCGCAACTTCAAACCAACCCGAACTTCAATTTGATCGGCCACGTATTGGGCAGAAACATCGTCCAAGTCGTCCAAATCGCCAAAACAAGCCACTTCTTTAACGGCGTATTCTTTTAATACTCGTTGAAACCCAACCAAGTTAGTAGTAATGGCGTCCATATTTTCCAAATAATTGGCCACCAACTCATCCCCAACCCGGAGCGCTCCGGACCTAACTTGTGTGACCACCTTTTGATTCTCGTCTTGAATGGTTAAGGTCAGGCGGTCCGGTCGTAATAGGATAATCCCGACATTTTTTTTGGTCACATCACTCAATCCCTTCTGAATTTTTGCTTAACAAATCTGCAATTTAAGGAGCGTTAATCAAATTTTAAGCAAAATTAATTTTCAGCTTATAAAATGATTGCGAACGCTACCATATCTAACTTAAGGATACCACGGATTTTATAATCACAAAAGAATTTCTCAGAGAAAGATTAACTAATTGTCATCACCCTTGTTTGTTATCCAAAGCAAAGGCAAAAACAACATTCTAATTTTCAAAAATCGCCAACAAGAACTGATGAGGTTGGGAAATAAGCTCTCTTTTCTCGTTGGCGATTATTTTTTATATTAAATTGACGGTGCCGGCACCATCTTAACCGGAATAAAACTTGGCCAAGATTGATCCGACCCCGTTTCAATTTGTTGGAGTAGTTTTTTGGCGGCTAATTGACCCATCGTTTCCATATCTTGTTGAACCAAAAAGATCCCCTCCCCGACAAAACGTGACCAGGCCCAGTCATCAAAACTAACGAGACCAACATCATCTGGAAATTGCCACTTTAGGATTTTAAAGACGTCCAAAAGATCAAACAAAATTGGTCCCATCAGTGAAACAATCACCGTTTTCCCCCGTAAACTTTGGACCCACTGTTTTATCTTTGGCGCTAAGTCGGTTACGGTATCCCCCTTTTTAGTTGCGATATTAAGATAATTAAACCCAACTTGTTCAGCCGCTTTTTTTAATCCAGCAATCCGGGGGATTTGGCCGGAAGCTTCCGCATACCTAGCACTTACCGAAATAATATTTTGGTAGCCCTGCTCAGCCAAATATTTTCCTAAATCAAAGCAGGAAGTTTGATTAGTACTGGTTACTTTTCCCACCGTTGCCGGTTGATCAGGAATTTCCCGATCAACAACCACTAACGGAATTTCCTGGTCAATTGCCGTTTGAAATTGACTAAATTCTCCTGCACTGGGTTGGACGATAATTCCGTCCACTTGCTGAGTATATAGCCGATCCAACGCCCGGGCTTCATTTGTCACCGAGTCGTTGGTGTTCATTAATAAAACATCATAGCCCGCTGGTTGTAAAACATCATAAATTCCCTTTGCCAACAGTGAAGAAAAGGGATTGGCCATATTACCAACTAATAAACCAACTAAATGACTCTGGCTTTGGCGTAATCTTCGGGCCGAAGCTGTTGGCGCATAATTTAACTCTTTAATGGTAGCAGCGATCCGTTCTTTGGTTTTCTTCCCCATCCGATCGTATCGCCCATTTAAATACCGAGAAACGGTCGTTACCGATACTCCCGCTACTTTCGCCACATCTTTAATTGTTACATGTTGCCGCATTTACCTCTTCTCTCGCTTTCCAAACTAGTAACAATTATCATAACCCCAAAGAATTCCAAAAAACAAGATAAAAAGAAAAACAGAGGCTGAGAAGAAACACGAGTTTCTTCTCAGCCTCTCTTGCATCTCCGAATGTTACTCAGTAACTAAGGTCAAAGCAGTAGCTGAATGGCTGTTGCTTCCCTAACGGTCGCACCAACCTATTCAGCCTTGCATGGGCTCACAAACGCCAAACCAGTTGGCTGGTTTGCTCCAAATCACGGCCTTAGCGGATAAGTACGAACGAAAGGCCGATTCTAATGAATCAACCTTCGTTCTTCTTATCCCAACCAGGCCGTCGAGGAGCTTTTTTCCCAACCTCACTTCTTTGATAATTTTGGCTGTTAGATAACCCTCGCTAAACAAACATTGCCATTACGAGAACCGTTGCTAACCCGGCTAGGGCGAGGACACAAGTTAAAGTCGTCCAAGCAATGAAGTTTTCTTTTAGGGATAAACCAAAGTATTCCTTAATCATCCAGAAACCAGCGTCGTTAACGTGACCACCGAAGACTGAACCAGCCCCGACAGCGAGAACCATTAAGGCCGCCATCGTAGAATTGGCCCCAAATTGATGAGCCATTGGGGCAATCAAACCCGCAGCCGTCATCGCAGAGACGGTTGATGAACCCAGAGCAATCCGCAAAATAGCGGTGATTAACCAAGCGGCTACGATTGGAGACAAGCTGGTGTTGGCAAACAGCGCCGAAACATATTTGGAGATTCCCCCATCTACCAAAACTTGTTTGAAGGCACCCCCACCACCGATGATTAGGAGCATCATGGCAATTTGCTTAACGGAAGTAACCATTGAGTTAGAAATTTCTTCCATCTGCTTATTCCGCATCAAGCCCATTGTAAAGACAGCAAATAAGAGGGAGATCAACATTGCTGCATCAGGCGCCCCAATAAATTGAATTACTTCGTTCACAACGTTACCTTTTGGCAAAATGAAGGAACAAATCGTAGCGACTGCAATCAAAATAACCGGTAACATCGCTGTTAAAACAGAGATCCCAAAACCTGGTGTCTCTTCAAGCTTAAATTCCTTGTATTCCCCTAAGACCGAGATATCCATGTTCTTCCGGTAAACCTTTGGGTAGAACTTGTGTAAAAAGTAATTGTAAAGCGGACCAGCAACAATAATCGTCGGAATCGCTGCGATAATCCCGAGCAAGAGAACGTGACCTAAGTTAGCCCCTAAGATATCCGTAATTGCCGTTGGCGCCGGGTGTGGTGGTAAAAAGGCGTGAGTAACGTTCAAAGTTGCCGCCATTGGAATTCCTAAGTACATCAATGGCATATCCATTTCCCGCGCAATAATGAAGATGATTGGAAGGACAACAACCAACCCAACTTCAAAGAATAAAGCTAACCCAATAATGAAAGAAGCTAAAATAACGGCAACTTGAATCCAACGCCGCCCAAACTTTTCAATCAAAGTCGTTGCGATCCGGTAACCACCACCAGAATCAGAAACGAGTTGACCCAGCATGGAACCAAACCCAAAGATGACGGCTAAGTGACCTAGCTGGCCCCCAATCCCAGTTTCAATCGTGGTTGGAATTTTAGCAATTGGTATTTGAAGCATTAGGGCAATAATGAATGAAGTAACAACCAAGGAAACAAAGGTATTTAACTTCAACTTAATAATCATGAAAATTAAGAGGGCAACCCCAATTAAAACAATCAATAATGGCATCTTTTGATCCTCCTATGATTTTTGCTTTGCTTGTAGCTGAGCGACAACCGAATAAGCTGGCGACAATAATTCCTCGACTTGTTTAAAAAGTGGTAAATATTCTTGATAAGTTGCAACTGCTTTTTGATCTGGCATGTAACTTTCAACTGGTCCCATGAAATTCTTTACGATTGCATAGTCATCAATGAGACCAAGGCTCTTCATCGCCATCGTGATTGCTCCTAGACAGCCAGACTCAAACGATTCCGGAATATTAACGGTAACGTTTAAAATATCCGCCATCATTTGTTTCCAAACGGCTGATTGAGCAAATCCACCGGTTGCCGTAACACTAGTTGGTTCGCCAATCAAATCACGAACCGCTGCAAAGACGGTCGCAATATTGAAGTTAATTCCTTCCATCACCGCGCGGAGCATATCTGCTCGGGTGTGGAGTGGAGTTAATCCAAAGAAAGATCCCCGTGCATTTGCATCCCAAAGCGGTGCTCGTTCGCCACCAAGGAAGGGATGGAAGACTAATCCATGCGCTCCAGCCGGTGCACTAGCAATAACTTCATTAGCTAAGTCATAAGCACTACCGCCATTTTGTTTAACAGCTGAGTTATCCACGAGGTGTTCAACTGCCCATTGGAAAACATCCCCACCATTGTTAATCGGGCCACCAACGACATACATTCCTTCATCAATGGCATAACAGAATAATCGCTCTTGCGGGTCAATCACCGGCTTAGTCGTTGCAACCCGGACCGCTGCTGAAGTCCCAATCGTAATTGCAACTGTGTCTGGTTTTAAGGCCCCTACCCCAAGATTTGATAAGGCCCCATCAAAAGCCCCGTAAACAAATGGCGTGTTGGCTGGAATCCCCATTTCTTGGGCCGCTGCTGGTACCAGGTCATGCGCTTGGCTGGTCCCCTTTACAATTTGCGGAAGTTGTTCTTCGCTAACCCCAGCTAGTGCTAAGGCTTCTTCATCCCAAGTACTAGTTTGTAAATTAAACAGTCCCGTACATGAAGCAATTGAGATATCAACCTTAAAAGTTTGGAATAATTTCCAGAAAAGATAAGACTTGATATCCGCAATATACCTAGCCTTGGCCATTAAAGCTGGCTGGGTTTGCTTTAACCACATTAGTTTAACCAACGGTGACATCGGATGAATTGGGGTCCCAGTATGAGCAAACAAGGTTTTCGCTACTAATTGACGGCGTAAATTTTCAGCAACCCTGCTTGCCCTGGTATCGGCCCAAGTGATTGACCGAGTTAGTGGCTGGTGATTTTGGTCTAATAAAATCAAACTTTGGTTAGCGCTTGAAAATGATACCGCTAACAATTTTCCGGTTACCAAATCCGCTTTCTGAGATGCTTGCCTAATTACTTGTTTGACCGCGGTAACAATGGCTTCTGGATCTTGTTCAGCCATCCCGCTTGCATCCCGATAGAGGGTATAACCAGCTTTAAAACTCGCTATTACTTTTGCTTCTTGATTATAGAGAACTGCCTTTGTTGACGTTGTTCCCACATCGACTCCAATTAAGTAATCCATGCTTCTCTCCTCTTTTTTGTAATCGCTTACGTTTATCGATACACCAAGTATTATCCACAAAGAATGCCTTGTTGTCAACCCGATATCTAAGTTCTAAGGGAAACGTTTTCCTAAAACGGTTACAAAAAGTGCATGAGACTAGTCTTTTCTGGCGATCAAATTTTTATCAAAAAATTTCCAACCATACACCAAGAAACGTTGCAGTGCGTCGGTCAACTTATCCCAACCAGGCCGTCAAGGAGCTTTTTCCCCAACCTCAAGATCCATTCAGCTCCTACGCTGGTATAACCGATTAATAATTTTAGCTATAACAAAAAAGCTACTAATAAGGTTAAGTCATGGTAAGTTAGCCAGATTTACTGTCGTCGGCGAACCCATGTGAGGCCAAGGAAGATCATGCCAACTGTAAGGCCGACAAAATCCAACTTGACTACATTCGAACCTTTAAATTAGTAGCCTTTGTAGTTTGTTTTCTAGGTTATTTACTATTTACTTGTTGTTCTTTTGCGACTTCTTTTTTCACTTGTTGGCGTAAGTTTGCCAAGTACCAAGCATGAGCCATCGTTGCGCCCAGAAAAATAATGAGTCCAACGATAAAAATCAACCAGGCCTTGACCATCATTGCCGCCCCGGCCGCAAAGATTCCCAGATTACCAATCGCATTCAGGATGATCACTCCATCATATTTCACAAAATCACCTACTTTTGAATAATTTGGGTAGTGATAATCGCTAATTGTTGACTGTTTGAGGTAGCGTTATCCTTCAATAATTCTGGCAAAATCTTTTTCAAGAAATATTGGACACTGGCCATTTGTTTGAAGTTCATAATCGCTTCGAGGCTCGACTTATAGATATCCATGTAAACCGGTTCGGGATTCCCCTTTTGGATTTCACCAAAGGACTCATACATCAAGTCAACTTTATCGGCAACTGATAGAATCTTTCCCTCTAGTGAATTGTCTTTTCCTTCACCTAGCCGCCGTTCATAAGCAGCTTGGTATTCGGCTGGTATTTCAGTTTGAATAAAGTTCTCCGTCAATGAACGATCCACTTTAGCCAACATTGACCGCAATTCCGGCGTTGCATACTTAACGGGCGTTTTGATATCGCCAATAAACCGCTCCGTATAATCATGGTTAAGGGCCTTTTCATAAAGCGAACGCCAATCAATTTCATTCCCCGCTGCTTCTTCAATATCCCCTAACATTTGGGCCGCTTGAGTAACCTTAAAAGAATGTGCAGCAACATTATGCTGTTCAAACTTAAAGTAACCCGGTGCCCGGTTAATCATTTCCAAATCACTGAGACTTTTTAAATATTCATGCATCCCCATTTATTCTTCCCCCATTACTTTTGGTTATAAGAAAGCCGTCTCAAACTAGGAATCCTAGCCAGACGGCTTTTCTTAATTAATTTATTTTAGAATTCAGCTAAAGCCGCTTCAAAATCAGCCAACTTTTGGCTAGCTGCTTCTTCGGTAGTTGCAGAGGTTCCAATATAGTACTTCAACTTTGGTTCCGTTCCTGAAGGCCGGATTGCAATCCAAGTTTCGTCATCCAAAACGTAGCGTAAAACATTTGATGCTGGAATATCAAGTTTTTCAACTGTTCCATCGGCTAAAGTCTTGGTTCCCTTAGCTAGGTCTTCTAAGGCCACCACCTTATGACCAGCAAATTCCTTTGGTGATTCTTCCCGGAACTTCTTCATCAAGGCCTTGATTTTTGCCGGGCCATCCACCCCGGCGTAGACATTAGCGATTGTCTTTTCCTTGAAGTAGCCGTACTTCTTAAAGAGTTCTTGTACCCCATCGTAAAGCGTCATTTGCCGACTCCGGTAGTAAGCAGCCACTTCGGCTAACAACGTCAAGGATTGGATGGCATCCTTATCCCGGACGAATGGCTTAACCAAGTACCCATAACTTTCTTCAAAACCAAACATAAAGGTGTGATTGTGTTTCGTTTCGTACTGATGAATTTGATCAGCAATCCACTTAAATCCAGTTAAGACATTGATCATCTTAACCCCATAGCTTGCCGCAATCTTAGCGGCAAAGTTAGTTGAAACAATCGACTTAACTGCCGCAGCGTTTGCTGGCAAAGTACCAGCTTGCTTGTGCGCTTCCAGGATGTAAGCCAGCATCAAAGAAGCAATTTGGTTACCCGTCAAAAGTTGGTATTCACCGTTTGGTTGCCGAACTGCACACCCTAACCGGTCAGCATCAGGGTCAGTCGCAATCAAAACATCCGCATCTACTTGCTTACCAAGGGCAATTGACCGGGTAAAGGCTTCTGCAAACTCAGGATTTGGATTCTTTAAACCAGGGAAGTCACCATTTGGTTGTGCTTCGGTTGGTTCAATCACAAAGTTAACAAACCCAGCTTGCCGCAAAGCGCGTTCCCCGAGCATCCGCCCCGTCCCGCAAAGTGGGGAGAAGACAAACTTCATATCCCGGCCGTATTCCTTAGCAAGGTCATTATTAATCGTAACTGCCTTGGCTTCTTCAAGGTAAGCATGGTCAATATCTTCCCCCATCAAAGTTTCAAGGCCATTGTTTAACATCGCTTGTTCGTCAGCTAATTCGATGCCAAATACATCGTCAATTTGGCGAATATAAGCCGTCATTTGGTCAGATTCCTTTGGTGGTAATTGACCCCCGTCTTCCCCGTAAATCTTGTAGCCATTGTATTCCTTAGGGTTGTGGGAAGCCGTAATCATAATCCCGGCGTAAGCGTGATTGTAACGAACGGCGAAGGACAATTCTGGTGTTGGCCGCACATTGTCATAGATAAAGACAGGAATTTGGTGGGCCCCAAGAACCCGCGCACAATCATGCGCAAATTCGGCAGAATGGTGCCGGGAATCAAAACCGATGGCAACCCCTCGTTGCTTTGTTTCATCCCCAAGTGATTCCATCAAAGCAGCTAAACCAGCCGTTGCTTGACGAACCGTATAAATGTTCATCCGGTTAGTCCCGGGCCCCATCAAGCCCCGCATTCCGGCCGTTCCGAAAGAAAGAGGACCATAGAAAGCATCTTCCTTTTCTTCGTCCGTCATTGTTGTTAATTTCTGCTTTAAATCAGCAGCCAAACGTGGCTCATTTACCCAAGTTTGGTAAGTTTCCTTCCAACTCAAAGAAACATCTCCTATCTGAAAGTCGATTTATCAATTCTCACAATTCCTAGTATACCGCATGGCAATTTGTGTGAAAATACACGGAATTAAGATTGTCGAAGAAAATGCGCAATCCCATCGCTTTCATTATCCAAAAGAATTTTTTTGGCTACCGCTTTGAGGGCTGGTTTAGCATTGGCAACCGCCATTGGTATTCCCGCTGCCTTTAGCATTGGTAAATCATTCAAATCATCCCCAACCGCCACAATTTGCTGGCTGGGAATATTCTGATTTAGCAAATAATGAACTGCTTGAGCTTTATTAACCCCCGGAGCTGTAATAACTAGGTACCCATCGCCTGAATCTGCTAAGGTCAAATTTGGTAACTGTTCATGGATCAAGTTTTGAACTTGGTTAAATTTTATTGGATCCGGAATTTGAATTAAAAAGTCATCGATTGTAATTGTCGGTAATTGTGAAGCATATTGAACTTTAACGCCAGTATAATCAATTTCCATTTGAACTTGTGGGGTCCATTCGGTTGACCAGAATTTATTGTTGGCGACCCACTGGATTGGTAGTTTCAATTGCTGATGGACTAATTCAAATAATTGTTGCGCTAATTTGTCCGGGACCGGCTGATGCTGTAATCTTTCTAGCCGTTCATTTTGATATTGAAAGATTACCGCGCCATTTAAGGCTAACTGCGGTCCCGTTAACTTTAATTCCGTAATTAAATCAACCATCTGACTAGGCATTCGGGCTGAGGCTAGCATAACTTGCCAATCGCTTTGCCGAATTACTTTTCTAGTAAATTCCGAGATCTCGCCTTTTTCGTTTAATAACGTATGGTCTAAATCACTAATCAAATATGGCATTTTTCTCACCCTAATCGCAGAAAATACAAGAAAAGAGTGAAATCAATACCCAATTAGCTTTAGATCCCACTCTCTTGTTACTAATGTTTAGAATAATCAATCTCGATAAGTAGCCACAATTTTCGGTGGCGTCGGCGCAGACTTGCTTTCTTCCGGCCGCTACGCCGGTGTGCTTATCATCGCAAAATTTTTAGCAAAGTCTGTTAACCTTCTAAATACTTATACACTTGTTGGCCGGCGATAGCCCCATCACCAACAGCAGTGGCGACTTGGCGCAGGACTGTATTCCGAACATCACCAACGGCAAAGATTCCTGGTACCTTTGTCGCCATCTTTTCGTCCGTTTCAACCCAGCCCTTTTCGTTAAGAATACCAAGATCCTTAAATGGTTCAGTCATTGGAACATTGCCAACGTAGATGAAGACCCCATCAGCAGCAATTTCACCAGTTTCACCCGTTTGGTTATTCACGGTCTTGACCCCGGTTACCGCCATTTCATCCCCAACAATTTCTGTAACACTCGTGTTATAAACAAATTCCATCTTTGGATTCTTAAAGGCTTTATCTTGAACAATCGGTTGCGCCCGTAGCTTGTCACTCCGCACTAAGACCGTCACTTTAGCAGCCAGTTGGGTTAAAAAGGCCCCTTCTTCAACGGCAGAGTCGCCCCCACCGACAACAATTAGGTTCTTTCCCTTAAAGAACGCCCCATCACAAACCGCACAGTAGGAAACACCTCGACCTGAAAATTCGCTTTCTCCGGGGACGCCAAGCTTTCGTTGGTCAGAACCAGTTGCGATGACTAAGGCCTTTGCCGTAAAGGTTTCCCCCATGTCAGTCGTAACTTGCTTTTCATCACCAATCAATTCAACCTTTTCAACGGCACCGTAGGCATAGTCAGCCCCAAATTGGGTTGCCCCTTCATACATTTGCTTAGCAAGATCTGGCCCTTGAACGGATTTAAAGCCAGTATAGTTTTCAATTTCAGCGGTATTATTTAGGTTACCACCGTAGATTCCCCGATCAAGCATTAAAACGGAAAGATCAGCCCGGGAAGCATACATAGCTGCCGTCATCCCACCAGGACCAGCGCCAATCACAATTACATCATAGTTGGTTTTCTTTTCTTCACTCATTCTGATGCGCTCCTTTAATTTCTCCAAGTATTATCGTAATGATACTTGCTTTTTACCTTTCTGTCCATCATCTTGCTTACTTTTAGTAGCTAAATCACTTTATCCTTGACCCACTATGTTATAATTATTAACAGAAATTTAAAATTTTGGAAGGAGAAGATGCGATGGTTACCCCAGGGCAATTTGGCAAACTAATTTTAACAGCTACCATCAGCGGTTGCTTAATGTCTTTACCGCTTGTGGGGCAAGCGGATCCGATTACTCCCAATGAACTGATTACTAATACTGCCGTCAATGAGACAAATTCAAATCAGACCAATTATCAACCGGCAACAACCACCCAATTTACACCAAATGAAGCGTCAGCCGATGTTTCCCCAGATGCTAATCCTGTCTCTCCCACGGTTGGCTTAGTAGCAATACCTAACGATCAGCCTTCTTCATCATTGACTGATCAAATTGCATCATCACAAGTTGTAAGCCCTTCACCTTCCCCTTCAGGATCATTAAATGAACAAGCTTCACCAGAAAAACCAAAACGTTATCATTACCATTTTACGTCACCACAATCTTTCCAACAGTGGTATCATGCTCCAGTAGACCAACTGCAAAGTGGCTATGCTATACCTGTGACTAGGCCATCAATTTTAGAGGTAAACCAAGAGTCCCAACCCCAACTTAGTCAACCACTAGCTAATTCACAACCACAACCTAACCAAGGTTCCCAACAGGAAATGACAGTCATGAAGACGACTCCAACTGAAACAATGCCAACTGACTATTCAACGAAAACACAACACCTTGTGTTTCCTTATCATCATCCACTGGTACTACCAACAGTTCAAGTCAAGCCAACCAAATCACTGGCAACCCATCTTAAATTAGATCCGGGACAAATAAATATTTTGGCTCGTGACTCAAAGATAATTCCAGTTATCATCGGAGCCTTACTCTTACTAACTATTTCTTGGGTTTTCAAAATTAACTTTCAACATAATAAATTAATGAAATTAAACTAAACAACGCGAGGCTACGGAGAAGAGCGATTATCTTCTTCGTAGCCTCGTTTGCTATATTCGCACTTTGATACACAGCATCTTAATTTCTTAATTGTAAACAACATGGTTCAGCCAGTATCCAACTAAGAAAACTAATTTACCAATACGATTAACTACGGCTCAGCGGGACTGCATTTTTCACTTCTTCTCATTGTTAATAAAACTATTTCGCGAATTAAACTGAATATCAAACAAATTCCAAATTTTAGCTTGCTTTTTTTCAAACAGCCATGTATATTCTTTCTAGATTAATAGTAATTATTACTATTTAGAAAAAATTTAGGAGGAATTATCCATGTCTAAAAAAGTTATCCTTGGAGTAATTAGCCTTTTGGTTATTATCCTTGGAGCGGTATTTTACTTTCATCATCAGCCAAACAATGATTCAAAACCATCGTCAATTCGGGTTGTTACGAGTCTGAATTTTTATGGTGAAGTTGCTACAGCAGTTGCTGGAAAACACGGGCAGGTTACTTCGATCATCAAAAGTGAAGCAACCGACCCTCATGATTTCAAGGTTACGACGAAAGAAGCGAAAGAAGTTAGTCAAGCGAACGTGATCATTACCAACGGTCTTGGCTACGATGGCTGGCTGACTAAACTGGTTAAATCCGCTGGTAAGGAAAAACAACAAATTGTTGTTGGCACAACAGTAGCTCACAAGCAAATGGGGGCCAACGAACATATCTGGTACCAACCGCAAACCATGGCTAAACTTGCTAATGTCCTAGCACAACGCTTTGGCCAACTTGACCCGACCCACAAAACGGAATTTAAGCAAAATGCTCAAGCATACCAAAAGAAGTTCAAAAAGTTGGACGCAACTATTCAAGCTAGCAAGCAACGTGTGCAAGCAACTAACAATCGCGTTGATGTCAGTGAACCGGTTTTCAACTATGCCTTAGCTAACCTTGGATACCAAATCAACAATTCTCACTTTGCCAAAGCAGTCGAAGATGGGACCGATCCTTCCCCAAAGGATATCCAAGAAATGAAAGCCGATATGCAAAACCATCGAATTGCTTTCTTTGTTAATAATCCTCAAGAAAGTAGTCCTGTTGTTAAA
Organism: Limosilactobacillus alvi; assembly: GCF_016900115.1. Classification (GTDB taxonomy): domain Bacteria; phylum Bacillota; class Bacilli; order Lactobacillales; family Lactobacillaceae; genus Limosilactobacillus; species Limosilactobacillus alvi. The sequence goes on along the minus strand of NZ_JACJJQ010000002.1, from coordinate 64,918 downwards.
AACCTTCTTAAAACTGCAAAGCAAAATAACATTCCTGTTCTCAACATAACGGAAACCAAACCTAATGGTAAAACTTACGTCCAATGGATGCTAGATCAATATCAAGATTTGGAAAAGATTCAGGAAAAGGAATAGCTAACTATAAGGGAGATCGGGGCCACTTAGTTACTGTCTCGACCGACATTTGAAGCAAAAAAGGGGGGGGCTGGGAAGAAACGTGCGTTTCTTCCCAGCCCCTCTTGCATCTCCAAATGTTACTCAGTAACTAAGGTCAAAGCAGTAGCTGAATAGCAGTTGCTTCCCTAACGGTCGCACCAACCGATTTAGTTAACCCTGACCAGCTCCACCTTCATTATCGGCTTCTCCACTTGCCCAAACCTTCGTTGCATAGAAGGAATTAAAAAGTAACGCCGCTTGTAGGGCAACTTGTGAAAGAGCTGCGCCAAAAGTCCCGATATGAGTTGTCCCAGTTGCTACTTGAACTGCTAAAATTCCCCAGTAGATGATATTTGCTAAGTTAACCACAATCCAAAGCGACCAGTTTTCTTGGTACTTCAGAATGTAAAGAACTTGCGCAATAAAACTAACCACAAAGTTAATCGAATCAAAGTATGGTAGTTGTCCGTGGACCATCGCTAAAATCCACCACCCAATTGCCCAGGCAACAAATGCTCCAGCGAAAATTAAATTTCTAGTTTGTTTTGAGAAGCGTTTCGTAGCTTCATCATGTCCCCACATGAACCAGCCGATTGGTTGTGAAATTACATAGAAAATATCCATTGCAAACGATCCATAAGCATGGCTGATCCAAGCAACATAAGTCATCGCTAGACATTGAATTATCCCAAAGATAAAGGAAATCTTCCGTCCTTTCATCCCGTAGACCAAGCATAAAGTTCCGGCAACCCCTGATATCATCCCAATCCAACTATCGGGTGCAATAAGATAAACCACAATTTGTAAGGCTACTAGAATTAAGACATAGATAATTTCAAATTTTTTCCAATTCGTAAATAGTTGGTTATACCACCAACCGTGTTCTGCCTTTTCCATTATTATCCCTCCAAACTTTGATCACTTAAAATCTTAAATGCCAATTCTAAGGATGCAACTTCACCTTTAGCCATTAATTCATCCCCATCAACTAAATCATTGACACCGGCGGCTAAATCGCCTTCATAAAGAACCACGTTATTCAAAATTGATAGGGTCTTCATCCCTCGTTGACGGCCAACAACCATCATGGCACCGGATTCCATATCTGCTCCTACAATCCCTTTTTGTGACCAGAAAGCTTCGTACTCGGCATTATCATCCATATAAAAGCCATCATGTGACCTAATAATCCCGTAAATAGCCTCTGGCGCATACTTATGTGCTAAGGCTAAGAGATCAAAGGCAGGAACTGCTGGGTAAATCGCCGGAACGTATTTCTTGGTTAAGCCGTCATCACGGACGACTCCTTCACCAATAATTAACTCTCCAAGGTTAATTCCAGTTTGCATTGCTCCAGCTGAACCAACCCGAATTACTTTTTTTACGTTAACGTTGTTAAGTTCTTCGACCCCAATCGCGGCAGATGGTGCGCCAATTCCGGTCGACATTACCAAAATTCGTTTCCCTTGATAATCACCTAGTACTGACTTGTATTCTCGATTAAATGCCCATTCTTCAACATTCGTCAATAATTTAGTAGCTTTATCAACCCGCGCTGGATCACCAACAATTACCGCTGAATCAGTCTTGATTGCTGAAGTCAATTGGGTATGCGGTTGTTTTTCTTCTACCATTATGATTCCTCCTGTCGAACCAACTCTTTAAGTCCCTGCGGATCAAGAATCTGGATTGTTGAGTGTTGAATTTTAATCATTCCAAACTCATTCAGCCGCTTAACAACCCGATTAATGTTCCGGTACGAAGTATCAACATGGAAGGCGATTTGCTCACGAGTAATTGACTTATGTTGGTCATAACATTGCAAGCAATAAATACATACTTGTTGTAAGGCTGAATACAAGCTATAACGTTCTACTCGTTTAGTTAAATGGTAAATTTGTTCAGAAAGATTAACGAGGAGCTTATCTGCGAAACGATGATCGCAACTTATCCAAGTGACAAAAGCCTGATTTGGTATCTTTAACAAGGTTACAGGTGTAATATTAACGATTGAAGCACTATATGGCCGACGAATGATTGCCTCTTGCTCGCCAATAAACATCCCTGGCCCATAGACATCTAGAACCACACTTTTCCCACTTGGAGCAGCTAAATAAACTTTAACTTGACCAGATACAACTAGATAGGTAACGTCATAAGACTCATTTTGATAGAGTGCAAACTTACCAGCTTCAAACCTTACTACTTCAACTTGTTCTAAAACTCGCAATGGTGCTGACTGAAATAAATCATGTAACCGTGACTGTGAATCAATAACTTCAAAGACGGAGTTCAAATTCATTCTCATCACCTTTCATTATAAATAATACTGATTTATTATTTATAATACCATGTCATTGGTCCTAGCATTGTCAGCGTTTTCATACAAATGATGAACAAATTCATGTATTTTTCGGACAATTGTCCCTTAAACTTAAAAAGTTCTCCTGACGGTTTTACCCATCAAGAGAACCTCATTTTACTTAATTAAGCAAAGTGTTCCTTTACAACTTCATCGGCAACCTCAGCATAGTGGTCTAAGAAGCCAGCATATTCATCGTCATAAAGATAATCTTTATCAGCTACTGGGTCTTGAGAAGTCAAGATCTTTGGCCCGTCTTCCGTGATTACTAAGGTATGTTCGTATTGGCAAGAAAGCCCACCATCAGCTGTCTTAGCTAGCCAACCACTTGGATCAGAAGTGTCAGCCTTCCAAGTTCCCGTGTTAATCATGGGTTCAACCGTGATCGTCATTCCCTTCCGTAACCGGATCCCGTGACCAGCTTCACCATAGTGTGGAATCATTGGATCTTCGTGCATCGTGGGGCCGATTCCATGGCCAACAAATTCGCGCACATCACCATAGCCATTTTCGTCTTCTGTATAGTGTTGGATAACCGCACCAATGTCACCAACCCGGTTGCCAACTTTACATTGATCAATTCCCATAAAAAGGGACTTCTTGGTAACGTCCATTAGCTTTGCAACTTCTGGAGTTGCCTTGCCAACCACATAGGACCAACAAGAATCAGAGAAAGCGCCATCAAGGTTGACGACAGTGTCCACCTTAACCAAATCGCCTTCTTTTAAGATTAACTTTTTCCGGGGAAAACCGTGACAAATTTCATCGTTCACACTTACGCAAGTAGCGTACTTGTAGCCTTCAAAGCCAATTTGTGCCGCGATAGCACCAGTAGCTTTAAAGTACTTCCGGGCAAATTCTTCAATGACCCAACTTGAAACGCCGGGCTTAATAATTTGGCGAATTCCAAGATGCATCCCTGCTAAAACGGCCCCGGATTTTTCCATCGCACGGATTTCTCGAGGTGACTTTAAACTAATCATTCCGTTCATGCTCCTTACATTAAAAAATCTCACTCTCCAGTATATCACCAGTTTGGAACTTAAGAGTGTGATATACTGTATTTTGATTATTATTGAGGAAATAGGTGAAAAAAATGACAAAAGCAGTTGTAGTTTACGCAACCATTACTGGAAATAACGAAGATGTTGCTGACTTAGTAACTGATGCATTAGAAAACCTTGGCGTCGAAGTTGACGAAAAAGAAATCACAATGGCCGATGTCGCTGATTTTAATGACGCTGACATCTGTGTGGTTTGTCCATATACTTATGACGAAGGGGCCTTACCAGAAGAAGGTTTAGATTTCTACGATGACTTGCGAGAAGCCGACCTAACGGGTAAGATTTACGGGGTTGCTGGCTCCGGTGATACTTTCTATGCTGATGATTACTGCCGGGCCGTTGACGACTTTGGTAAAGCCTTTGAAGATGCCAATGCCACGAAAGGGTCAGAAAACCTCCACATTGACTTAGCCCCAGAAGCCGACGATGTTAAGAAGATTGACGCTTTCGCTGCCGAACTCGTTAAGCAAGCTAAAAATTAAACGGAGGCGTTCATGCAAGCACTGTGGCAAAAGTATAAATCAATCCTTGCCTATCTATTCTGGGGTGTGGTTACCACCATTGTTAATTTGGCCTCATACCAATGGCTAAGTACTGGCTTACACTGGAACTTTGAAGTTGCAACCGTCATCGCATGGTTCCTTTCAGTTTTAGTTGCCTACTTTACTAATAAGGTCTGGGTTTTTGGCTCCCATTACACGACGGTTAAAGCTTTCGTTGTTGAATTAATCCAGTTTTTCTTCTACCGGGGATTAACTCTCCTCCTCGACATGTTGATCGTCTACATTGGGGTTTCCTTGTTAGGTTTCCGATCACCGCTCGGCCAATTTATCGTTAAGATAATTGATAATATTCTCGTCGTCATTGCCAACTATGTCTTCTCAAAGTGGCTGATTTTCAAGTCCAATGAGAAAATGATGAAGAAATAAATCTTCAAGTCGACAAAAACAGCCTTGATAGATAAGTCAGCGGCTAGGAAGAAACTCATGTTTCTCCCTAGCCGCTTTGTCATCTCCGAATGTTATTCCAAGCCCTATTGCTTCGAGCAAATTTCTCCCACCACTACTTAATGAACCGTTTCTTTAATTCCGCAACAATCCGTTCGGCCGCATGTCCATCCCCAAAAATATCGGCACTCTCACTCACCATGGTCCGATATAAATGTTTGTCATTTAACAAATCAAACATGGCTTGTTGAATACTAGTTGGGTCGGTCCCAACTATTTTCGTAGTTTGGGCAAATAAGGCCTCTGGTCGTTCCGTATTTTGTCGCAGTAATAAGACTGGGCGGTGGAAAACAGTGGCTTCTTCGACCGTTCCAGCTGAATCGGTGAGAATCAAATAACTCCGGGCCGCAGTATTAATAAAATCCCCCAGTGTCATTAGTGGCATTAAATGGATTCGCTGATGATTAGCCAATAGTTGTTCTGCTAGCGAAAAGCTTTGGGAATCAAGCGGTAGTGGACAAATTAACTCCACATCAGGATTGGTTTCGACAATATCCCGCATCGTTCGCAGAACCCTTTCCATTGGTAAACCAGTATTTTCAATCCGTCCCATGGTTAACAAAATTATCCGGCAATGATCTGGTAGCCCAGCTAATAAGGCACTGGCGTATTTCGGATCGTATTCGTCTTGAACAACGTCAACGATCGGATTCCCCGTCACTACAATTTGTGTTTCTTCTTGATGCTCAAACAATAAATTTTCTTTTGCGGCTTCAGTTGGCGCAAAGTAAAGATCGGTCAAGGCATCTGTTAGCTGGCGGTGCATTTCGTCGGGAAAAGGTTCATGTTTGTCAAAAGTTCGTAAACCGGCCTCAATATGGGCAACTGGTAAGTGACAATAAAAGGCACTCAAACTAGCTGCTAAAGTCACAATGGTATCGCCCAAAGTCAACATAATATCAGGTTGAGCCGCGTTAACTACCGTCTGTAAATTATGCAACAAGCGACTTAATTCGTCCAACTTCCCCCGCTCATTTACTGGATCAACGTTGAGCTCAAAATCCGGTTTCAACCCAAAGTAATTCAAAACGGCATGAAGTTGCTGATACTTTTGGGAAGCCACCACTATAACCGGTTCAAAGTTAACTTGATCAGCTTGCATTGCCTTAATTACGGGGGCAAATTTAATTACTCCCGCCCGCGTACTGAGGGGGATCATCACTTTTAAATTTGCCATCTTCCCCCTCCTTTCAGGGTAAACTAAACTACTTCTTCTTGGTTTCGCTCACTTTAACTGCCTTTGGGGCATATAACTCAGCCACTCGCTTTACCATGGTTAAGAAATTATCCGCATCCAAACTTGCCCGGCCAATCAGAACCCCATCAATGTCCCGCTTGTCCATTATCTTTTGGATATTATCAGGGTTAACACTTCCCCCATATAAAATCCGGATCTTATCAGCCACCTCATAGGAATAAGTATCCGCGATACTTTGGCGAATTAACCGACAGCCTTCTTCCGCAAGCGTTGGATTAGCATGTTGACCAACCCCCACGGCCCAACTAGGTTCATAGGAAATAATCACGTTTTTAACTTGGTCGAAGGAAACCCCATGTAAAACGTTCATTAATTGGGCAAAAACATAGTGAACTTCACCGTTAAATTCCTTTTGAACCATCGTTTCATCAGTACAAATAATCGGGGTCATGCCCGCTTGCAAAACAGCGGCAACTTTTTTGGCCACCAGGTCATTATCTTCGTGAAAAATCGTTCGCCGCTCAATATGCCCACACATTACATACTTAACCCCGGCCGCTGCCAAAGCACGGGGGCTTACTTCACCCGTGAAGGGTCCAGAAAATTGATCATAAGAATTCTGTGCAATAATCCCTAAATTAATCCCTTGTGTCTGTTGGACCATCGGGTATAAGGCCAAGAAGTGTGCCGCAATCCCACAAGTTAAAATTTCTTCACTTGGGAGCCGCCGTTTAACTTCCTCAACAAATTGTAGTGCATCATCGACCGTCTTATGCATTTTCCAGTTTGCTGCGATAAAAGGCTTTCGCATTTCAAACCCTCCATTTTCGATAAATTGATTTTAATTTTCATAGCTTAAGTGTATCATATTACTACTATCTATGAATCAATTTTGCAATCGTTTCCAGAAAATATCTAAGTTAGGAAGTGGCTTTGATGCGGTTTCGACGACTAATTTCGCTCTTATTTTACCTAATCTTACTTGTTGGCGGAATGCATTTTTATCAAACTAATTTAAATTTTCAAACTCGAGTTAATATCGGAATTGCTGCCGTTAAAGATTATATCAATCGTTTTCAAGCAAGTTTTGATGATCCTTCGACCACTAAAACAACTAAACAAACCACTAAAGCTACCATAAAGACCGATAACGATACTAACGGCCGGTGGACAAGTCCTAAAGCAACGATCTACCTTGATTTTCAAAACCAGACCCTTGATGATGCGATGCGAGAAGCTATTAATGCTTGGAACGCGACGGGAGCATTTACCTTTCAAATTGTAAATAATAAAAAAGCTGCTAATCTAATTGCGACAACAATGCAAAACAATCAAGATCAAGCGGCTGGTTTAACTGATATGTCAATTAACACTGCTACCGGTTATTTCATGGATGGCCACGTTTATTTAAACACGGCTTACCTTTTAAACCCAGAGTACGGTTATACTCATGAACGGATTGTTAACACGGCTGAACATGAGCTTGGTCACGCAATTGGTCTCAGTCATACCAATCAAATTTCGGTAATGCAACCAGCTGGTTCTAATTACGGGATTCAACAAATTGATATTACCGATGTCCAACGATTATACGCTAAAGCGCCAACTACAAGTACCAAGCAAACAACGGTTAATAATAATTAGCCGTAGGGAGAAAGCCTCCCCACCACCCTAACCCGCAATTATCGTGCTCAGAGTTACTAAAAGCGAGAGTGGAAGAAACTCAAGTTTCTTCTACTCTCGCTTTTTCGGTTAATGGTTTGATTTCTTTCTACCAATTATTCATTAAATTCTTTTTAAACTAAATTGTAATTCACTAACTGGTTGACACTGCCGATTATAATATTGAACTTCAAAGGTGGTTGAAGTAACTTCAACCGTTGCAAAAGTTCCCCCTAAACGAGCATATTTACCCCGTGGTTGACTGATACTTCCCGGATTAATGAATAAAGTCCCCTTAACAACTTCGCATCCCAATTGGTGAGTATGACCAAAGCCCATAATTAAAGCTTGCTTCTCCCGTACAAGCATCAACAAGGGGGTTAAGCTAGTATTAACCTGATACTTATGACCGTGCGTAATTACCACTTTACCTTCTGGAAATTCTTTTTCCACAATGGTGGGATAAGTAATCCCCCAGTCCGTATTTCCAATCACGGTTTGGTAAGGTGTCATTACCGGATCATTACTTGGTAAATTTGAATCTCCACAGTGGAAAAAAGCATCCACTTTCCCGTTAAAGTGGTCATAAATGGTTTGCAGAATTTGGGCATCCCCATGATTATCACTAACTAATAAGATTTTCATTAATCTTCCCACCAATCATTAAAGTTAGCCATGAATTGCCGCAAGGCGCGTCCCCGGTGGCTAATCGCATTCTTTTGATCATCCGTAAGGTTCCCCATTGAAGTACCAAGCTCGTCAACATAGAATAATGGATCATAACCAAACCCATGAGTCCCCGTCAATCTCATTAGGATGTGGCCCTGCACTTCACCGTCAGCCACTAATTTGGTGCCATCCGGTTTCATCCCAACAATTGTTGTGTGAAAGTGAGCCGTCCGCTTTTCTGGCGCAACGTCCGCCAACTCGCGAAGTAACTTAGTATTATTAGCCGCATCATCATGATCACCGGCATAGCGGGCTGACCGGACTCCGGGCGCCCCATTTAAGGCATCAACGACTAAACCTGAATCATCCGCTAATACCGGGAGCTTCAAGTGTTGACAAGCCGTCTGCGCTTTAATCGTGGCATTTTCTTCAAAGGTCGTCCCATTTTCATCAATCTTAAACGGGGGAAAATCAGCTAAGGTCTTAACTTCAATCCCTTTTGGAGCTAACATTTCACTAAATTCCCGGGCCTTTCCCGGATTTTTAGTTGCAATTACAATTGTTGCCATCTATCTTCCTCCTAATTTTAGTTGATGATAAGTCATTGGTGCCGGAGCAAGCCATTGATCAGCTCCTTGTTTTAAATCAGTGATTTCTCCAGTCGTATACAGGGTTAATTCGCCCCCAGTTGGATTTAACTGATCTTGTTGCGTTAATTGTTTTTTTACGGTAGCAACAACTTCGACTGCCGGATCAACTAATGGAACTGCCCCGAGGGTTTGGTGAATTTCTGGGGCTAAGAATGGAAAATGAGTACATCCCAAAATTAAGGTATCCACCTTTGCCGTTTTAAAACTAGCTAGTTGTTCATCAACTGCCGCTTGAGCTTGCTTGGTCCCTGTTAAATGGTGTTCAACGATACTTACCAAGGGTTGAGTAGCCTTGGTAATCACTGTTGTAGCTGGGGATTGATGTTTAATCTCTTTTACATAGGCTCCGTCATTGATCGTTGCTGTCGTCGCAATGACCCCAATTCGGGCATGCTTTTGCTGAGCCAAAGCAGCTTTAACTCCCGGCACAATCATCCCAATCACCGGAATTGGAATGGCCGCTTGCAAATTAGGTAAGGCTGTTGCCGTGGCTGTATTGCACGCCACTACCATCATCTTAACATCTTGGGTGACTAAAAACCGGCCGATCGCAAGTGCTAACTGCTGAATATCACTTGGCGTCCGCGTTCCATAAGGAAAATGTCCTTGGTCACCTACAAAAACTAAGGATTCATGCGGAAGCTTTTCTTGTAAAATTCGAGCAACTGACAGGCCACCTAGGCCAGAATCCATTACTCCAATTGGTCGCTTATCCATTGTTTCACACTCTTTCGTTTTAATCGTTTTTTTACTTGAAACTACATTATTATCTTTTCCCATCACTTTTGCAAGTTTTCGTTAAATTCACTAGGTTTACGGCCAGCTTTTTTGTATAATAAAACCCGATTGACAAATAAGGAAGTAAACCAAATGACCCAAAAACTTTATGATCAACTTTCAAATAGTGTTCGGGGAATCAATGCGGCAACGATGCGCGACGTTTTGTTACCCCTAATTTTAGGGAACGAGACTAACGGAATTCTTTACTGGGTTGGTAAAGATCTTGCCCGACAATTCCCAGTTGCCTCAGTATCAGAGTTGGTCACTCTGACTCACCAACTTGGCCTTGGCAACTTAAAGTTAATTACCAAAAAAGATAATACTCGTACTTGGGAACTTAGTGGCCCGGTTGTTGAAGAACGGGTCGGCATCAAAAAAGAAAACACCTCTTTTACCCTGGAAGCTGGTTTTCTCGCAAAGGAAATTGAATTCCAGCTTAGCCGTTTAACCGAAGCTAAAGTAACTGAACTAAAAAAAGACCGGGTTACCATTACTACGGAAAGTGAAGCCGTCACTGATGAAGGTGAAGTTGAATTAGTTACCTTCATTAAGTTGGCCGACCAAGCACTAACTTCAGAAACTAATGCGGAGTCAACTGAGGCTCCGGAAAAAGTGCCGCATCACAAGTTAACCCGCAGTGAAAAACGCCAACAAAAAATCAAAGCACGGGCCGCCAAAAAAGCCGCCAAGCTGGCAGCTAAGCAAGCTAAACAACAAGCAAAAAAAGTTAAGTAAAAACTTTCCTGACGGCCTGAAAGGGTTAAATCATGAGGTTAGGTGTCAAGAGAGTACAAAGGTTTATTTGATAGTAACCCATGACTCTGCAAAGGTCGCCCTATGCAAAACTTGTGATAAAAAGACCCACTCTTTACCGATAAGTAAACCGGAGAAAATTCGGAAACCGAATTCTACTCCGGCTTTTTCTTATCCCAGAGCGGTTGTATCCACTTTAACTTTTCCCGATGGAAATAGATTGACTTAAATCCAAAAAAGTTCAGCGTAATTAACCCTGAACAAACCTTTCTTCTCATACAACTATCAGTTGACTTACCGGAAATGGCTTTTGCCAGTAGTAGCCTTGCTGGAGAACATAATCTTTTTTTACTAACTCAGCTGCAACGGCTTCCGTTTCGATGCCTTCAACCACAAATTCAATTTTGACCGATTGCGCAAACTTCGCCCACAAATCCAATACATTCTTAACCTGATCTGGTGAAAGCTTCTGAAAAGCAATTAAGGAAATCTTAGCCCGATCAATATAGGCTAAGTTCTGGGCAACCACTTGAAGCGAAAACTGTCCGCTTGAAACATCATCAAAGGAGATTTTATATCCAAGTTTCCGTAAACGTGCAATATAATCAGAAAATTGATCAAGGTGGTTATTCAATTCCGCTACTCGTTCGGTCACTTCAATCGTTAAGCGCGAGGAAACCGCTCGTAACCGCTTTAAATAGCACCAAGTATCTGAATAAGCCAATTGCCAAGGATCAATGTTTATTGCAAAATTTGCATTGCAACGTTGCGTTAAGCTAGTTAATTGATCAACCATCCAATCTTCAAGTTCTTTACGAACTAAAGCCTGGGTTTTTAAAGCTTGGAAAAATTGGACCGGGAAGCCTCCCGTCTGCTTGTCACGAAGCAAAATTTCATAATCATTAACTTGATGACCAAGGGCCTTATCAATCCGGCAGATGGGTTGGCAGTACAGCTCTAATTGATTATTAATCCGACTTCCCATGTGATTCGCTCCCATTTCTTGATGACTAAGATTTTAGCAAATTTTACTCCTCTAAACGCACTCTGTTCATTTTTTGTAACAACTCAAAGTAAGCAAAGGTTGGTAAAATAATTTAATAGATAAATTTGCTTAAAATCTCATTTATTTCCAGGGATCAAGCAACCGATTGCATCTTCGAATTTAAATTATCTTTATTATAAGTTATTTTGGTGGCTTTATGAAAAATAACAACTTAACATTATAAATCAAATATAATAAATCGTGGTAGGAATTGATTTTGATCATTTTTACATATTCGTAGCGGATCAAGAATAATAAAAAAGGAGTCACGTTGGTTCAACCTAACCTTCGTAACTCCCGCTTTTTTACAGGTATTGTTCTAATACTTGCTTTAATTGTTCTTTGCTGTGGTAACCAACTACTTGGTCAACTACCTTTCCATCCTTCTTAACCAGTAAAGTTGGGATACTCATAATCCGGAACTTTTGAGCCGTTTCGGGGTTAGCGTCAACATCAAGTTTGTTAAAAGTAACTTGATCCCCCATTTCTTCAGATAATGCTTCTACTACTGGCGACTGCATCCGACAAGGACCACACCAAGTTGCCCAGAAATCAGTTAAGGTTACCCCGGTTTGCGTATCTTGTTCAAAAGTTTGATCAGTCGTAACTGCTACAGCCATGCGATTTTCCTCCTTTAAACAAATGGAACGTTTTATTTCTATATTCATAATTCTACCAAACTTGGTGAATAGTTCAAATGATCTGCCTACTTTTTGTAAGTCTTATTCAAAATAAACAATCGTGGCCCCATCCCCACCATTACTTGGTGATGCGTAAGAGAACGATTTAACCCGCCGGTTACTTCGTAAGTACTCTTGGGTCATCTTCCGTAGGGCCCCGGTTCCCTTCCCATGAATAATTGTGACACTCGGTAAGTTATTTAACAGCGCGTGGTCAATAAAGTCTGAAAGCTCGCTTTGGGCTTGTTCATAACGATGCCCCCGTAAATCAAGGCGAGCTCCAGTCTTCCGGGTTTGAACTGTGCGGACCCGCATCCGCTTTGGGGCTTTGTCCTTTTGCTTTTGAAGTTGCTTTTTGGAAATTTTTTCCAGATCTGCTTCATCAATTTCCAGCTTCAAAATCCCAAGTTGCACTTCCCACTTGTGATGGCCTCGCTTACTCATCAACTCCCCTTGCTGGCCATAAGACTTAACCAAGACGGCATCCCCAACGTGAAGGTCATGCTTGGCCTTAGCTCGTTGAAGGACCGAATTATGCTTCAAGCGTGGATTCTGGTGAAGGGCATTTAAAGCACCTTGAGCATCAATTAACTCGTGTTCTTTTACTGAGCGCCCTTGTTGCATTTCTAATTGCCGTAAATGGTGGATAATTTGATCCGCCTTCCGCTTAGCTTGGGAAACTTCGTGGTTCGCTTTCTTGCGGGCATCTTCATAGAGTTTATCCCGTTGCTCGTTGAAACGATCGAGTTTCTGGGTTAATTCTGCATTTTTGGCTTCACTATCCGCCAAAGTCTTAGTTAAAGCTTCATTTTTCTCGCGAACTTCTTTCCGTTGCTCAACTAAATCACCAATCATGGCATTAAGTTCTTGGCTATCATCCTCAACTAGGGATTCAGCCATTTGAATTACTGCTCGATCAAGGCCAAGGCGCCTAGCAATCGCAATCCCATTTGATTGTCCAGGGATTCCCAAAAGGAGCCGGTAAGTTGGCTTGAGGGTTTCTTGATCAAATTCCATTGAAGCGTTAATCGTTTGCTCCCGGTCGTAACCATAAACCTTTAGTTCCGGATAGTGGGTCGTAACCACCACTTCAGCACCGATCGTTCCAATCTGATCCAAAATCGCCATCGCTAAGGCGGCCCCTTCCTTTGGGTCCGTCCCAGCTCCCAATTCATCAAGGAGAACGAGCGATTTCGTAGTCATCGATTCGAGGATCTGTTTAACATTTTCCATGTGGCCAGAGAAGGTCGATAAGTTTTGTTCAAGCGATTGTTCATCCCCGATATCCGCAAAAATATTATCGAAGACTGCGACCTTCGAATTCTCGTTGGCGGTAATAAAGAGTCCTGCTTGGGCCATCAATTGAATCGTTCCAAGGGTCTTTAAAGTAATTGTCTTCCCACCAGTGTTGGGCCCTGTAATCACAATTGCCTGGTAATCTTTACCTAAGATAATATCGTTGGCAACCACTTGCTGCGGATCAATCAATGGATGGCGAGCTTGGCGTAAGTAAACTTCCCCTTGATCATTCACAATTGGTAGACTCGCCTTAGTTGCCGCTGCCAGCTTCGCCTTGGCATTGATGAAGTCCAAGTGACCCAGAATCTTTTCATTATCCCCAATTTCTTGCCGATAAGGGGTAATTAATTTTGAAAGTTCCGCTAAGACGCGCCGCACTTCTTGGCGTTCTTCAATTTGCGCCGACCGCAACCGGTTATTTAATTCCATTGCACTTGCCGGTTCAATGTACAAAGTTTGCCCACTAGCTGATTGGTCGTGAACGATCCCGCCAAATTGATTCCGGTATTTCGCAATCACCGGAATCACATACCGGTCATCCCGAATAGTAATAATTGGCTCTGACAGATGCTTAGCCGCTTTTCCCCGCGTATAACGTTCCAAAGCTTGCCGAATTTCACCTTCAGTCTGCGTGATTAATTGCCGCAAACCGTGTAACTTTGAAGAGGCTTCATCAGTCACCCGGCCATCCGGATCAATTGCCACTAAAAGACGTTTAGTAATGTTAGGAATCGTTACCAAGCGACCAACCGAGTTAGTGATTGTCCGGAGCTGAACCTTTTTTTCAGCTAACTGATCAAAGAAGTTTTGGACCGCCATACTAGCACGTAAAACTTGACCAATTTGGGCCAATTCCGTTCCATTTAAACTAGCCTGTACCTTTAACCGCTTTAATTGTGGGGTTACATCGGCTAAACTTGGCAGGGGAATTCCCCCTTCAAGTCGCAGGACATCGGCCCCATCTTCAGTCTCAGCTAACCAATGATTAATTGTCGTTAAATCGGTTGCTGGTGTCAGAGATTGAACCTCCCGTTGCCCCGCTGCTGAAGCGAGATATGGAGTTAATTGCCCCTTAATTTTATTAAATTCAAGTGTGGCTAGAATCTTATCATTCATCAATTTCTCCCCCTATCGTTCTACAGCCAATTAAAAACTGCCCGCGCTAAGCCCGGTGTTTTTTGGATCATCAACTGGGCAAGCCCTGATTCCGCCAATTGATTTTGCCACCAGGTACCTGGTAAGTATTGGAAAACCACAAGTAACATAAAGATAATCACATAACCCACTAAAAAGCTCAGAACCGCTCCGCTATAACGATTAACAGTACCAACTACTGGAACCTTCTTAATAAACCGCAGACTCCGCATTAACCACCGGCCTAAAAAACTGGTTCCCCAAAAAATTACCATGAATGCCACACCATGGTAAAAGAAAGTATTCGTGCTGGTTGTGACTAGACTAGCGGAACTTGCAGCACTGCCATGGTTACCAATTGCCGGTAAGACACTCGCTAGCGCGTTTCCCAACGGTTCGGCCGCAAACCGGGCTAAAAACCAACCACAGAAATAGGTAGTGGTTGAAAGTAAAATTTGGACTAATCCCCGCTCCTTGCCGTTAATAAAGCAGCCTAAAAGGAGCACTAAAATCGCAGTTGTTAAAATCATAAGCGATCCTCTTTAAAAAATTTGGTAAGATTAATTATACACTCTCAATGTGAAAGGAGATTGAAATGCAAGCTGTTATCAAAGTTACCCCCGACCAATTAGATAAAATGGCTTCAACCTATCCTGCTAACCGCAAATTGCCAAATGGGGCGGTTTTTGCTAGTAAGATTACTGGAGCAACCATTACTGGTTATAAATCTGGCAAGGTCCTCTTTCAAGGTCCACTCGCGGAAAAAGAAGCTGACCGTTGGGGGACAATCGTAACTTCTAATTCACCAAGTAAATCAGCTCCCGACCTGCCTCCCAATTTTGACCATTTAGCCGTTTTAGGTTCGGATGAAGTGGGAACTGGAGCTTACTTTGGCCCTTTGACGACCGCTGCCGTTTTTGTTCCAGCGGATCAAGTTGACGCGCTCATTAAACGCGGGGTAAAAGATTCAAAAAAGCTAACTGACCCTAAAATTTTAGAACTAGCAAAGACAATCGAAGAAAGCTGTCCTTACCATGTTTTAGACCTTGCCCCTCATGATTATAATCGGCTAATTAATCAATATAACCAGGCTCAACTAAAGGCCCTCTGTCATAACTTTGTCTTATTAAAAGTGTTGGATAAAATTGCTCCCACTAAGCCGGATGCGATCCTAATTGACCAATTTGTCCAGGCTAAGACCTACTTTAACTATTTAAAAGGACAAGCGCGTATTTTAAGGGAGCGAGTTTATTTTAAAGAAAAAGGTGAAAGTTATCACGTCGCCGTTGCCGCCGCTTCAATCGTTGCTCGCGCCTATTCCCTAGCAACCATGAATCAGCTTTCTGATGAGGCTGGAATGACCTTACCAATCGGTGCTGGGAGTAAGGTTGACCAAGTAGCCATAAAACTTGCCAAAGCAGGTAAGGATCTTGATCACTTTGCCAAGCTCCACTTTGGCAATACGAACAAGGTTAAGCAAGCCCTTAAAAAAGTTAACTAAAAATTTAGGCTACCAATTAAGAGGAATTTTTTAACCTCAGATTGGTAGCCTTTTTTAATATCCAAAATTACAGGTTCAAGTTACCTTCATCGTCAATAAAGGTGTTCATTACTTCTTGAACCATATCCCATTCTTCATCACTTTCGATTGGAAGCAATTGAAGTTCTTCACTTTCATCTGCTGGTTCATTAAAAGCAAAGGCTTGGATATCAACTTCTTCGTCGTTTTCTTGGTCTAACGGGTAAAGGCAAATGTACCACTTACCAGTTTCCGGATTTTGAAACCGCATGGCTTCCTTGTACAGTTCTTCATTGCCCTTTTCATCAACGAGTGTAAATACTTCGCCGTCGTCTTGAATTGGTTTAATCTCTTCTGCCATTTTTCTTCCTCACAATCTGGCGGTTAATTTTCCCTTGCGGTCAAGGTAATTTTGTAAAATCAAGCTCGCCGCTAATTCATCAATGACTTTCTTTTGCTTCCGGCGCGAAACATCGGCTTCTTCAACCAACATCCGATGTGCTTGAACCGTGGTTAAGCGTTCGTCTTGGTAGTCAACGGGTAAGGCAAACTTTTCTTCTAACATTGCCCCATAATGCCGAGCTGCTTCTACCCGGGGCCCTTCTGTATTATTCATATTTTTGGGCAAGCCAACCACAAAGCCAGCAATCTGCCGCCCCTTCATTAGTTCTGCTACTCGGTCGAGGCCGAAAACTTCCTCATCTTCATTAATTGGAATAATTTCGATCCCTTGCGCTGTCCAGCCAAGGGGATCACTTTCCGCAATTCCAACCGTTTTTGAACCAACATCTAAGCCCATTAACCTCATTAGTGTTCACCATTCCGTTTTAAGTAATCCTTCACTAGCTCTTCGATAATTTCATCGCGTTCGTGTTGACGGATTAAGTTGCGGGCATTGTTAAGCCGTGGAATGTAAGCGGGATCCCCAGATAATAGATACCCCACAATTTGGTTAATTGGGTTGTAGCCTTTTTCTTCTAAAGCTTCGTATACAGTTTTCAACGTTTCTTTAACGTCTTTTTGATGCTTTTGACCAAAATCAAAAAACATTGTTTCATCGCTAGCCATTTTGGTCACCTCCACAAGTTTATCAATTACCTATTTTACATTATCCCGGCTAAAAGTACAATTTTCCGACTTCAATTTGACTTAAGTAATCATTAAGAAAGCGATCATATTACCAGCGATGGTTTTAAAGACCGCGGTGATGATCGTGAAACTAAGCTTATTCATTACTGGTTTATTGGAAATTAACTTCCGTTCAGTTACTGCTTCGTTTAAATTTATCATCGTAGAGACCGTAGTCTTCAGCCTAAGTTTCTGGGTGAATTTCTGAACTGTCGCGGATTCTCGCTAAAACATTGCCAATCCATCGATAAGTATATATTATACTGGATCCAGCCCCTGTATCTGGGTTTTTATTATTTTTCTAATTAAAAAAGCGACTGGGAAGAAACTCGTGTTTCTTCCCAGCCCATATTTCATCTCCGAATGTTATTCAGTAACTAAGGTCAAAGCAGTAGCTGAATGGCAGTTGCTTCCCTAACGGTCGCACCAACCTATTCAGCCTTGCATGGGCTCACAAACGCCAAACCAGTTGGCTGGTTCGCTCCAAATCACGGCCTTAGGGGATAAGTGCGAACGAAAGGCCGATTCTAATGAATCAACCTTCGTTCTTCTTATCCCAACCAGGCCGTCAAGGAGCTTTTTTCCCATCCTCTCTTTTAACTTTTAAGTTAACCACTAGTAGTTACAAATCAGCCTTGCTATTTCATCCATTCCTTTGCTTGGTCAATTGCGGTTTGCAAACCGGCAGGATTCTTACCACCAGCTTGGGCAAGGGTTGGCCGACCGCCACCACCACCATTGATAGCTGGAGCAATCGCCTTAATCAAGTCGCCGGCCTTCAGTTCCTTGCTCTTGGCATCACTTACAGCAACTAACAAGTTCGCCTTGTCGTCAACCGCTGTTCCAAGAACCAGTACATCAGACAAGTTCTTTTGTCGCCACTCGTCGGCCATTTGTCGTAATTGACCCATTCCAGCAACTTTAACCACCGCTGCAATCAAAGAACCCTTTGGCGTAGTTTCAACTTTATCAAAGGCAGCCCCAGCTTGTTGGGCAGCTACCTTAGCTTGTAAGGCTTCGTTAGCCTTCTTCGTTTCCTTCAAGTCAGCTTGGATTTCAGCTAAGCGATGTGGCACATCCTTAACTTGGGCAGCTTTAACTTCACTAGCTGCTTGGTCAAGTAAGTCAAGCCGTTCTTGCATAAATTTGAAGGCATCACTTGCCGTCACCGCTTCGATCCGCCGAACTCCGGCACCAACCCCACCTTCAGAAACAATCTTAAAGAGGCCCAGTTCATTAGTGTTCTTAACGTGGTCCCCACCACAAAATTCGGTGTTGAAATCCCCGATCTTAACAACCCGGACGGTATCACCGTACTTGTCGGAGAAGAGCGCAATTGCCCCCATCTTCTTCGCAGATTCAATATCGGTTTCCACGGTCGTCACTGGAATTTCTTTCCAGATTTGTTCATTAACCATATCTTCAACCTTCTTCAGGTCTTCAGCCGTTACTTGGCCAAAGTGATTAAAGTCAAACCGCAGATAGTGGGCTTCCACTAAAGAACCAGCTTGTTGCGTATGGCCACCAAGGACGTTCCGTAATGCTTGGTCTAACAAGTGAGTTGCCGTGTGGTTCTTTTCAATCTTCAAGTGCCGCGCCCGGTCAACGACTAACTTGTAACGGGCCCCAAGCTTCAATGGTTCGCTTAATTGTACCCGGTGTAAGTTTTGTTGGTTTGGTGCGTGTTGAACATCAACCACCCGGCCAACAACCTTGCCGTAATTATCAATGATGTCACCAGTATCAGCAACTTGACCACCCATTTCAGCGTAGAATGGCGTTTGGTCAAAAATTACTTCGACATCCTTTGCACTTGGATCAGCACTTTCGACATGTTGACCATCGCTAGCTAAACCAATTACCTTGGCATTTTCAACTTCAAGGTCTGTGTAACCAACATACTTACTTTCATCCTTAAAGTCGGTCCAGAGGTCAGTTTGAACCCCCATCCCGTTATCCATGTCCCGCGCATTCCGCGCCCGGTTTTGTTGTTCGGTCATGGCAGCCGCGAAGCCCTTATCATCAACCGTCAAACCTTCGTCAGCGGCATATTCTTCGGTTAATTCAACCGGGAAACCATAAGTATCGTAAAGTTTGAAGGCCGTTTGCCCATCAATTTGCTTGGTGCCAGTAGTCTTAGCTTCTTCGATCACTTGGTTTAAGAGGCTTAAACCACCGTTCAAGGTTGCACTAAACCGGTCTTCTTCAGACTTAATGACCTTGGCAACATAATCGGCGTTTTCAAGGACATCTGGGTAGTAGTCCTTCATAATTTCACCGACCGTCGGCACCATCTTAGCCAAGAATGGTTCATCGATGCCTAACTTCTTGCCGGCCACAACCGACCGCCGTAAGAGCCGCCGAATAACGTAACCCCGCCCCATGTTAGAAGGCAAAGCTCCATCATTAATGGCAAAGGTAATTGACCGGATGTGGTCAGCGATAATCTTAAATTGGATATCGTCAGTCTTGTTTTTACCGTACTGCTTACCATCACTGAAGCCTTCGACTTGCTTGATTAATGGCATAAAGAGATCGGTTTCAAAGTTGGTTGGGGCGTTTTCAAAAATGGAAACCACCCGTTCCAGGCCCATCCCCGTATCAATGTTCTTATGTGGCAATGGTTCATAAGTATCTTCTGGAGTATGGTTGAATTGAGAGAAAACAATATTCCAAATTTCCAGGTACCGTTCGTTTTCACCGCCTGGGTAACTTTCGGGATCATCTTCGGGAAGGTTGTTAAACTCTTGCCCCCGGTCGTAGAAAATTTCCGTATCAGGACCAGAAGGACCTTGACCAATATCCCAGAAATTATCTTGATCTGGAATTAAGTGATCTTCTTTAACCCCAGCCTTCAACCAATCCTTCTTGGCCGCATCATCCTTTGGATAGTAAGTGATGTAAAGGCGTTCCGGATCGAAGCCAAACCATTCATCGCTAGTTAAAAGTTCCCAAGCCCAAGGAATAACATCATCCTTGAAGTAGTCCCCAACGGAGAAGTTCCCCAGCATTTCAAACATTGTGTGGTGCCGGGCTGTCTTCCCCACGTTTTCAATATCGTTAGTCCGAATGCTCTTTTGAGAAGAAGTCATCCGGGGATTCTTAGGAACAACTTGCCCGTCAAAGTACTTCTTCATCGTTGCCACCCCAGAGTTGATCCAAAGTAAGGTTGGATCATCAACTGGTACGAGGGAACGACTTGGCATTTCCGTGTGTCCGTGTTGGATAAAGAAGTCCAAATACATTCGCCGGACTTGAGCGCTGTTAAGCTTCTTTAGTTCTTTCACCATTCTCATCCTTTCTTATAAAACAAAATCCACCGTTGGAACAGAGACGCCAAGACGCGGTACCACTCTGCTTGCAACGATGGATTTCGTAGCCACTTTAAGCACATTATTATTATTTTCAAAACTGGGTAGCAACCTAAGCCCCAAATTACCACTTTTCATCTTTCCGTGGCTCGCTGAAACTTGTTCTAACTTAGATCATGTCCCAAATACGCTAACATTATACAAAAGGCTCTAACTGAAATCAAGTTAATAACAACTTTTCCAGGAAATCTGCGATGATAAGGACCATCAGCCGTGGAAACCGGCAGTGACGGATTCAAGGATGAGTCCTTAGCTGGAGCAAATTCCTCAGAAAAGCTAGCTTGCGCACTATGTCGCCTGATAAACTATTCGCCCTGTTTTTGCCGGGCGCGCTCAATGCGGTGTTGCTTTTGACGAGCACGTTTAGCCTTCCGTTGTTTGTGCCGCATTTCTTGTTTAGCCTTTTGGCGTTCATCCTCTTTAATCTTGGACTTAATCCGCTTCTTATAACCTGGCTTAACCTTTTTCTTCGTCTTCTTGACAAAACCCTTCAGACTGGGATCGAGGGCCATTTTACGCCGATGATAGGATTGGCGACGGTTTCGGTCGTAAGTCGTCTTTACGCGGCCATTTTGTAGTACCTTTGGAATAAATTTAATTCCTCGAGCTTCTAATTTAGCAACTAGGTCGTCTTCGGCTGGTGCGTAAAGGGTAATCGCCGTTCCTTTGAGGTTTCCTCGCCCTGTCCGACCAACCCGGTGAATAAAGTATTCCAGGTCCGTTGGAATATCATCGTTAAGCACTAAGGAAACTCCATCGAGGTCAATTCCCCGTGCTGCCAAGTCGGTGGCGACAATGTATTGATAGTCCATATTGCGAACTTGGCGCATTGTCTTTTTCCGCTCCCGTGGTTCTAAGCCCCCATGAATCAAGGCAACCTTTAAGCCCCGTTCCATTAGATAAGCGTGGAGTTCTTCTGCCCGTTCTCGAGTGTTAGCAAAAACTAGCGCTAAAAATGGTTCCCCAAGCGTTAAGAGCCGGTAGACTAAGTCGTTCTTATCTCGGCCCTTAGTGGACATTAACCAGTTTTCCACGTTTGGATTAATCACCGTTTCGGTTGGAATTTCTTCAATGACTGGGTTTTCTAGGTACTTCTTCAAGAATGGCCGTAATCCTTGGGGAATCGTCGCGGAGAACACCATCATTTGTAATGCTTCCGGGAAATGCGCCGCAATTTGGTCAACTGGTTCCAAAAAGCCCATATCCAAAGTCATATCAGCTTCATCAATCACGAACTGGGTTGCCAAGTGGATATCTAAGGCTTGGGAATTAATTAAGTCTAAGATCCGTCCCGGCGTCCCGATGACCAATTGAGGTTGCTTTCGGGAAAGTTGTTCCACTTGATGTTGCTTATCGGTTCCCCCAACATAGTTATGAATGGTAAAGGGGGTTGGCGCAAACTGGTTTAATTGCTTCGCCGCACTGTAGATTTGGTAAGCTAATTCCCGACTTGGCGTGGTAATTACCGCTTGAACTGTTTGATTTGCTGGATCGAGCTTGGAAAAGATTGGTAACAAGAAAGCGTGAGTTTTCCCACTCCCCGTTTGGGATTGACCAACGACACTCTTCCCTTGCAAAATCAACGGAATCACCTTCGCCTGGACTGGCGTTGGCTCGTGGAACTTTAAATCATCAATCGCTGGCATCAGCCATGGCGCTAAATTGAGCTCATTAAATTTAGGCATCATTGCCTCCTTTCAGTTACATTCGCTTACTTTTTAAAGTTTTTGGTTAAAGTTGTTAATTCTTGAATTACTTGGTTAATTTCGGCATGGTCAGCGGCTTGGGCCCCAGAAGCCAGTGGATGACCGCCACCATTGTGGGCCTTAGCTAAGCCGTTAATTTCAGGGCCCTTAGAACGAAGCCGGATCCGGTAATGGCCATCTCCTTGGACAACGAAGATCGCCCAGGCCAAAACATCGCTAATTCGACCAGGAAGCGAAACAATTGCCGACGTCCCTGCTTCGGTAATCCCAAATTCATCTAGGGTGGCTTGTTCTAAGACTAAATACCCAGCCCCATCCTTAATTTGGAGGTTTTGATAAACATAAGCTGACAACCGCGCGGCCGCCAAAGAAATTTCGTTTTCGCGTTGGTTAATGGCTGCTGCATCAGCTCCAGCAGCCATTAAAGCACCGGCAACTAACATCGTCCGCGCTGAAGTGGCTGGGTAAAGAAAGCGGCCAGTATCGCCAATAATCCCAGCATAAAGGGCATCCGCTGCCTTCTTAGGTAAGACTAGTTGCTTAGCAAAGTGTTGATAAAAGTCGTAGATCATTTCAGAAGTACTGGAAGCTTCTGGCCGGATCCACATTAAATCACCAAAGGGCTCGTCATTCGGATGGTGGTCAATCTTAATTAGGAGACTCCCGTTATCGAAGCGCCGGTCATCAACCCGCGGCGCATTGGCGGTATCAGTTACGATGACAAGGGCATTATTATAATCATCCCCATCGACCGTATCCATTGTTCCAATCCAATCAAGACTGGGGATATCTTTACCAACAACGTATATTTCCTTGTAAGGGAAGGAAGCCTTTAGAATTTCAGCTAACCCCACTTGGGAACCAATAGCGTCCGGATCAGGGCGTTGATGGCGATGAATAATAATCTTCGAATACTTGTCAATCGCATTGTAAATCTCAGCTAATGTGTCCATGATGGCTTCCTTTCCAAAGTCTTATTTAATCAGTAACAATTAATTATAACAAAATTTTGGTTTGTCTGGGATATTTTCTGTTAAATTAAAAAGCTACCTTTCGCAAACTCACGAAGGTAGCTCGATTTTGGTTATTCCTTTTCATCCTTTGGGGCTTCGGCATCATCCTTAGCTGATTCATCAGCTTCAGCGGCTTCTTCCTTTGGAGCTTCGGCTTTGTCGTTATCTGCCTTAGCTTCTTTTTCTTCAGTCGGCGTAGCACTAGCTGGTGCTTCGGTTGCGGCTTGGGATTCAACCCGTTGGATTGCGCCAAGGTCAAAGACTAAGTAGATTCCTTCGCAATCTAAGGTAACCGTCCGCTTTTGGTTGTCAACTTCAGAAACCACCCCATGAAGTCGGCCAATCGTAACCACGTGATCACCTGGCTTTAATTGGCTCATCATAGCTTGATGCTTCTTTTGTTGCTTTTGTTGTGGGCGGATCATGAAGAAGTACATTAAAGCCACCATCAACACAATTAATAAAATACTAGACATTCCGTTGTTCAACTGTTTTCTTCCTTTCTATCATAAACATTGCTAACAACAACGATACCAGAAAAGTCTTGAAAAGCAAACTACTTTCCGGTTTGTTTGATAATTTCTTTTACGTTATGGAGTAAGAGTAAGCGACTTGCTAATGGTTCTTTAGCATGTAACATCGCGTGCAAGCTTGCTCGCGTAAAGCCAGTGCAGGCCGGACAATTGCAACCAGCTTCAAGCGGACTGAACTGTCCCCCAAATGCTTGGTGCCGCAAGTTGACAACTTCACCATCAACCAAGGCCTTGCCGCCTAACCCCTGTTTAAGTGGCCAAGCTGACAAGATGTAGTCAATGCCGAGCTTCTGACTCAACTCAATTGTTGCCAGATTCGGAGCAACGACTGCCGTTGAAGTCCCCTTTGGTAACAGTTTTAAGGTTAACTCAAGGCTCCGTTGCCATTCCGTAAGTTCTGCAACTGGCGGCAAGTTAGTAATGAAAGCCCCGATATTATTGGGTAAAGCAGCGATACTTGCTTGGCGGAGCGCCTTTAAGCCGGCTCCCAAAACCGGCAAAAAAGTTGCCGAAGCACCTTGATTCCATTCAATGTTGGCTTGCATTGCCCGTTCAAGATCGTCGACGGGGGCGTAATAATCTGGATTTTGAAACATTCCCACGGTAATCTCTGCCTTGGTAGCTGTTTGCCATTGTTGATAAGTTGCCGGCGTTAGGGTCAATTTCGCTTGATTCTGCGGATCTTGATAATGGATTCCCGTCTTCGCCAAGTTCTTTTTTACTTTACGAACCGGAGCAAAGTCCCCCGCTAAGGTCATTAACTGACCTGACCAGTTAAGTAACGACTTTAACCCTCCGGCTTGGTTAATCAAGTTAAATCCCGGTTGGCGTTCGTAATCAACCAGCTTCACCGCTAAGGTTTGAACCCCAACGGCCTGCAATTGGGAACCTAAAACTGGTAGCCAGGCTGCTTGAAAGTATGGGACAAATTCCGTCATGCTTTACCTCCTTGGTCTGGAAAGGGAATTCCAAGATGTTCATAAGCTGCTGGAGTGACTAACCGTCCCCGCGGCGTCCGGGAAATAAAGCCGATCTGGAGGAGATATGGTTCGTAAACTTCTTCAATTGTCGCCGCTTCTTCCCCAATATTGGCCGCAATCGTTTTAACCCCAACTGGGCCACCACCATAATAGTTTATCATCGTAAGTAACATCTTCCGGTCGGTAGCATCTAACCCTTTTTGATCCACGTCAAGCATTGTCAAGGCCCGATCAACACTTGCTTCATCGATTTCATCTTTGCCCGCAACTTGGGCAAAGTCTCGTACCCGTTTTAAAAGCCGGTTTGCAATCCGCGGGGTCCCTCGCGACCGCCAGGCTAAGGCTTTCGCTCCGGCTGGATTAATTGCCGTCGTAAAAATCCGCGCACTCCGATTAATGATCTGTTCAAGTTCGCTTGGTTGGTAGTAAGCTAAGCGTTCAATAATTCCAAACCGATCCCGCAGTGGTGCTGATAATAACCCAACCCGGGTCGTTGCCCCCACCAAGGTAAATGGTGGCAATGGGAAATGAACCGGATGAGCGGTTGGGCCTTCGCCGACGACAATATCGATGTAGTAGTCTTCCATTGCCGAGTACAACATTTCTTCAACCACTTTCGGTAGCCGATGAATCTCATCAATAAACAAGACATCCCCCGGCTTCAATTCATTTAACAGGGCCACTAAGTCCCCCGGCTTTTCAATTGCTGGACCAGAAGTGGTCTTAATCCCCACTTCCATCTCATTGGCAATCACCATTGCTAACGTCGTTTTCCCTAAACCGGGTGGTCCATATAAGAGGACGTGGTCAAGAGCTTCTTCTCTGGCTTTAGCTGCCGCAATATAGACCTTCAGTTCGTCTTTAATCTTTTGTTGCCCAATATAAGTCGCTAAGGTCTGCGGTCGAAGACTAACTTCTAATTGACCTTCGGCGTCATTTTCAACATCTGGTCCCATGACCCCATGTTCTTCGGTTGCCATTCTTTTCCCCCTAACTTAAAAATTCTAGTTCAGTAACTTCAAACCTTCCCGGAGATATTGATCGGTTGTTAGGGCGTCCTCACCTTGCAAAAGCTTCTTTTCAACTTGCTTTACGTCTCTTTCCGCATAGCCTAAGGCTTTCAAGGCCGCTAAGGCATCTTCTAAGGCTGGATTAGCTGCCACTTTGGTTGCCTTAATCGTAAAGTCGAGTTCATTTGTTGGGAGGAGACTATCTACCTTATCTTGCAATTCAATAATAATCCGGGAAGCCGTCTTCTTACCAATCCCCGGGAACTTTGCGAGATAGTTAGCATTATTTTCCCGAATTGCTTGAATCAAAGCTTGGTGATCCGGATTAGCAAGGATTGCTAACCCACTCTTCGGCCCAATGCCAGAAACACTGATAAGCTTTTCAAAGAGTTGCTTTTCATCGCCACTTTGAAACCCGAAGAGGGTAATGCTGTCATCTTTAACGGCTTGATAAACGTAAACGGTCACTAGCTTATCAGCATTCACTTCGTAGGCATACGGGTTTGCCACTGCTAGGCGAAAACCAACCCCATTGACCTCAACTACAATGTAGGTTGGCTTAACAATGGTGACATAACCTTTCAAATATTCGTACATTAACTTATTCCTTCCTAAAATTCATGATCGTCAAATTCCCCGGCATATGGTTGATGACTATCCTGAATCCGCTTAAACATTTTTTCTAGATCTCGGTCGGTCAAATGAATCAATACGGGCCGCCCATGGGGACAATTAAAGGGATTTTCACAACTTGGCAATCGTTTTAACAAGGCTACCGCTTCTCGTTGATCAAGGTGGTGGTTAGCCTTAATTGCTCGTTTACAACTCATCATAATTGCCGTTTTCTCCCGAAAATTAGCTACCGTAATCCGACCATCCTTTAAGACCCAATCAATCATTTCTCGAATCGTTGCCTCTTCTTGCCCGGCCACAAACCAAGTTGGATGTTCTTGAATCAAAAAACTATTCTGACCAAAGGTACTCAAATGCAACCCAGCTCCAGCTAGGACTTCCAAATGTCGCCGAATCATGAGGGCATCCGTTAGGGAATAGTTTAAAACCAAGGGAGTTAAAAAGCTCTGTTGGTCAGCACTCACTTCCCCAATCTCTTTTCGGAAACGTTCATAATTAACCCGTTCTTGTGCTGCATGTTGGTCAAGAATATAGAGACCGTCTGAAGCCTGCGCCAAGAGAAAAGTCCCCTGGAGTTGCCCGATATAAGTGAGATCCGGGAACCGCTTTTGGGCCGGTTCACCGGTATCTTCAATTGGTAAACTAACCTGTTCTGGTTGCGGAACTGAGGTTTCTTTTTTAGCGATTTCTAAATCTGCAAATGGTGGCATCGTTCCTTCGGCCCGGTATCGTTGATCAAAAGCCGCTACGACCGGACTTTTAAGGTCACTAATTTGGTGAATGATAATTGGGGCGGTCACTTCACTATCATTACCATCCGCCGCTGCTGGATTTGGTTGTTGAGCTTCTTTGGGGGGAGTAAGATTTTCTTGGTAGGTAACTTGGGTTTCTTGAACCGCCGTTTGAGTCGGCATTACTTGTTTTGCCGCCACCAATTTTTGGGCGGTTTTCCCGACATCAGGAATCAAATTTTCCTTGGCTAAACGTTCATAAATTGCCTTCGCAATCAAAGCCGATAATTGTTCCTCTTTACTTAAACGAACTTCGCGCTTGGCCGGGTGAACATTGACATCAACCAGGGCCGGGTCTAGTTCAATTTCTAGGACTGCAAAGGGATATCGGCCAACCATTAGTTTGGAACCATACCCAGCAATAATAGCTTTATTCAAGGTAAAGTTACGGATATACCGATGATTAATCAAAAGGGTCTGGTATTTTCCAGACGACCGGGTAAGCTCTGGCAAGGAAACATAGCCACTAACCTTAAAATCATCGTCTGCGCCTGCTATTGCGACCATCTTCCGGGCTACTTGCACCCCATAAATAGCAGCGATCACTTGATGGAGATTGCCATTACCGGCTGATCGGAAAAGTTCCTTACCATTATTGGATAAGCTAATCGCGATCGTGGGATTTCCCAAAGCTAAGCGGTAAACAATATCGACAATATGCCCCAGTTCAGTCTTGGGGGACTTTAAATACTTGAGCCGGGCCGGCGTGTTGTAAAAGAGTTGGCTAACAGTCACGTCCGTTCCAGGACGAGAAGCTGCCGGACCTTCTTCAACCACCTTTCCCCCCTTAACGTGGTACAAATAGCCGTCTGCCCCAGCCACTGTAGTGATCAATTTCAAATCTGCTACCGAGGCAATACTTGGTAACGCTTCGCCCCGAAATCCCATCGTCGTCACCTTAAACAGTTGTAACTTTGAATTGATCTTACTGGTGGCATGGCGTTTGAAGGCAATCGGGACCTGGGACTTTTCAATCCCATCACCATCGTCAATTACCCGAATTTCGGCTAGACCGGCTTCTTGAATCAAAATGTCGATCCGCCGACTATGGGCATCAATTGCATTTTCAACTAATTCTTTGACCACTGAAGCTGGTCGTTCAATGACTTCCCCGGCCGCAATTTGATTGGCTAATACCGTGGGAAGTTCCCGAATTTCAGCCATTTTGCTCACCTACCTTAACTTTCGTTGCCATTGATAAACTTGATTCATCACTTCCATTGGGGTCATCCCCATTAAGTCAAGGTCTTTCAACTGTTTCAATACGCGATTTGCCTTGGTATTTGAGGGTTTATTTGTTGGTGTCGGATCAAAAAGATCCATTTGCCCGGAGGCTTCCGTTACTAATTTTGGTTCCGGTGTAGCGGAAACTGGCGTTGGTACCGTTGCTTTTTTCCCCTCAAGTTTGGTCAAAATGGTATCAGCCCGTTTTAATAAGGAATCCGGCAAGCCTGCTAATTTGGCGACATGAATTCCGTATGACTTATCCGCTGGGCCGGCTTCGACCCGGTGTAAGAAGACTAATTCACCATTTTCCTCACTCGCCCCAACGTGTACATTTTTTAACTGTGTCAACCGTTGATCAAGCGTCGTTAACTCATGATAGTGGGTTGAAAACAGGGTTTTCGCATGGACATGATCATGAACATATTCAATAATTGCTTGAGCCAAGGCCATCCCATCATAGGTTGCCGTTCCCCGGCCAATTTCATCAAAGAGAATCAAAGAATTTGGAGTAGCGTGTTGAAGGGCGTTGTTGGCTTCCATCATTTCAACCATAAAGGTACTTTCTCCTGAAACCAGATCATCCGCCGCTCCAATTCGGGTAAAAATTTGGTCAAAAATTGGCAATAACGCTGAATCCGCGGGGACAAAACACCCAACCTGAGCCATCACTGCAATCAAGGCTAACTGCCGCATATAAGTACTCTTCCCAGACATGTTTGGCCCGGTAATCAGTAAAATCTCGGTATTAGGATCCATTACCACATCATTTGGAACATACTCTTGGTGGCCTAGGAACTTTTCCACAACTGGGTGGCGACCTGCTTTAATCTTTAGTTCATGACCTTGATTTAATTTGGGCCGCACAAAGTGATAATCTTCGCTGACTACGGCAAAGGATTGTAAAACATCTAATTCCGCTAAACTAGCCGCCAGCTTTTGAAGTCGTCCAATCTGGGCTTTTACCTTATCCCTGACCGCTACGAAGAGGTCGTATTCCATGGAAGTTGACTTTTCTTGCGCTTCCATGATGATGGCTTCTTTCTCCTTTAATTCTGGCGTTGAGAACCGTTCCGCATTCACCAGTGTTTGTTTTCGTTCATAACGATCAGCCGGCAACTTAGCAATATTAGCCTTCGTAACTTCAATGTAGTATCCAAAGACATGGTTGTAACCAATCTTTAAGTTATTAATCCCGGTTGCTTCGCGTTCTTTTTTCTGGAGTTGGGCAATCCATTCCTTACCGTTATTCATCGCATCCCGGTAAGTATCAAGCTGGTCATTGTAACCCACCTTAATTACCCCACCATCAGTAACCGAAACTGGCGCATCTTCAACAATTGCCTGGTCAATTAGGGTGGCCACATCCGCTAAGGGATCTAGTTTGGCCAGCATCTGGTCAAATACGGGGGCTTCAAGGGTTTCCAAAACATACTTAATTTTGGGCACTTGGTTCAACGACGTTTTGAGTTGAATTAAGTCGCGACCATTGACACTGCCGTAAGCCACCCGGCCCGCTAGCCGTTCCAAATCATAGACCTTGGTTAATTCTTCTTGCAGGTTACTCCGCTCGAAGTAGTGATCCAAAAGGACCGCAACCTTATCTTGCCGTTCAGTAATTTCATCCAAGTTGATTAATGGCCGATCAAGCCAGCGCTTTAACAGTCGACTTCCCATCGCGGTTTTGGTGGCATCGAGTAGCCATGCCAAGGTGCCTTGGCGCTTACCACTCCGCATATTAACCATTAATTCCAGATTCGCCTTAGAGTTATGGTCAATTTCCATGTAGGAATTTAATTCATAGGACTGCGCAATTTGCATGTGGGCCAAGGCCCGCTTTTGAGTGGTAAGCAGATAGGATACCAGCAAGGTCACCACTTGTTTTTCGCCAGCATCCGTTAATTCTTGAGTAAGGTAGGCAATTTCAGCTTGCGGTTCTTGCGTCGTTTGCTTTGATAAAAGTAAATTGCGCTTATTCAAAGTCGCCACCAAATCGGCTGGCAGGGCTTGTTCATAAACGATTTCTTTGGTTTGGAGATTAATTAATTCGTTTAAAACCGCGCCTTGATTAGCCAAAGTTGTAACCTTAAGCTCCCCGGTTGAAAGGTCAGCGTAGGCGAGCTTAAAACCGTTTTCAACTGGTAGGACGGCCGTTAAGTAATTATTTGATTGGGCGGCGTCTCCTTTCAGATCCATCTTCGTCCCTGGGGTAATTAATCGCGTAACCGCCCGCTTAACCATCCCCTTAGCCTTTTTCGGATCTTCCATCTGTTCACAAATGGCAACTTTATACCCCTTATCAATTAAAATATCAACATAGTTTTCAACCGCCCGGTGGGGTACTCCACACATTGGGATCGGATTTGCAGAACTATGATTCCGGGTGGTTAAAGTCAATTCGAGTAATTGGGAACCCTTAATTGCATCATCGTTAAAAAGTTCGTAAAAATCTCCTAACCGATAAAACAAAAACGCATCTGGATACTGATCCTTTACCTTTTGGTATTGCGCCATCATGGGCGTCAGTTTTGCTTTTGCCAAAATTTTCCCCTTACCTTTTCTATTCTTTATGATTGCAATTTCAGTTCTGATAACATGTGGTGATCGCTTGGAATAAGCACTCGATCTCAACTAAATCTCCTACGTAGACGCGATTCTAAGCTACATCCCAGGCAAACCTACCTTTATTAAATCAGCGTCAACGAGGGGGCGCGATGCCATACTCAGTTGACGCTGTCTCAAGCCGGTCTTCACCAGCACTACTTATTTATCCTACTTTGCATAATCGACCGCTCGGACTTCCCGAATAACGGTAACTTTGATATGACCAGGATACTCGAGTTGATCCTCGATCTCTTGCTTAACATCATGGGCTAAAGCCGCTGCTTGCCGATCATTAACCTTATTTGGTTTTACGATCACCCGTAATTCCCGACCAGCTTGGATGGCAAAACTATGATCAACTCCGCGATGATCATTAGCAATCTTTTCTAATTGCTTTAACCGTTGGATATATTGCTCGAGCGATTCACTCCGTGCTCCTGGCCGGGCACCAGAGATGGCATCTGCCGCTTGGACGAGCACAGCGATAATCGAAGTTGGTTCTACGTCGCCGTGGTGGGAAGCAATCGTATTGATCACAATTGGACTTTCCTTGTATTTCCGGGTTAATTCAACCCCAAGTTCAACGTGGGAACCATCTACTTCATGGTCAATTGCTTTCCCAATATCATGAAGTAAGCCGGCCCGTTTAGCCATCGTTACGTCTTGGCCGAGTTCAGCCGCCATAATCCCAGCTAGCTTGGCCACTTCAATCGAGTGTTGCAAAACATTTTGTCCGTAACTAGTCCGGTATTCCATTCGCCCGATCGTCTTCATGAGGTCCGGATGAACAGAATGCAAGCCTAGGTCAAAGACGGTTTGTTCGCCGACTTCCCGAAGGTGGTTATCCATATCCTTTTGGGCCTTTTCAACCGCTTCTTCAATTCGGGCTGGATGAATCCGGCCATCTTGGATCAAATGTTCCAAGGCCATCTTAGCGATTTCCCGCCGGACCGGATCAAAACCGCTCAGCACTACGGCTTCTGGGGTATCATCAATAATTAAATCAATCCCCGTTAAAGTCTCCAAGGTCCGAATATTTCGGCCCTCCCGACCAATAATTCGGCCTTTCATCTCGTCATTCGGTAAGTTAACTACTGAAACCGTAGCTTCTGAAACCATATCGGCTGCTGAACGTTGGATGGCTTCGACAATCAAGGTTTTGGCCTTCCGATCGGCAACTAATTCTGCTTCCTGTTCGCTTTCCCGAATCATAGTTTCACGTTCAACCCGCAATTCATCTTTCAATTGACTCAAAATCTTCTCTCGTGCTTGGTCACGAGTTAAATTAGCAACTTCGGCTAACTTTTCCTGTTGAGCTTGTACCAATTGGGCTACTTGTTGTTGATCCTTTTGAATTTGCTCGTTTCGCTGTTCGACTTTACGTTCGCGAGAACTAATAGCATTTTCTCGATGTTCAAGGAGATTATCCTTACGATCCAAGGTTGTTTCCCGTTGGAGGAGTCTTTCTTCTTGCTTTTGAACTTCACTCCGCCGACTCTTTAACTCTTGTTCGACACTTTCACGGTAACGGTGACTTTCTTCCTTGGCTTCCAAGATTGCCTCTTTCTTGGCAGTCGCCGCATCCTTCTTAGCTTTTTCAATAATCTCCTCGGCGCTATTGTGCGCTTGTGTAATCTGCCGTTCCAAAATTGACTTTCGAATTACATAACCGACAATAATCCCGACAACAATAGCGATGACGGCGGTAAATAAGTTTGTCATACCCATTTCCCCCTCCAAATCAACTATTATTTCGTTATTGGTTTTTAAAATTTTTAACCGATACGTAAAATTTAACGTACAGACTTAATTTTATACGGGCAGAAATAAGGTGTCAACAGGCTAACTCAGAAAGAAAATGAGAGGGCGGGAAGAAACTCAAATTACTTCCCGCCCTCTCTTCATCTCCGCTTATTACTCAGAAACTACGGTCAAAGCAGTCGCTGAATGGTAGTTGTCTCCCTCGTCGGTCACCCCCAAACGATTCAGCCTTACAAGGGCTCACAAACGCCAAGCAAATTGGTTAGTTTGCTCCAAGGCTAATGCTAACAAATTAGCCTTCGTTCTGCTGATCCCAACCAGGCCGTCGAGGAGCTTTTCCCCAGCAGCATCAATTGCATCTAAAATTTAAGACTTAGTTGCTCCTGACCTTTTACTTTTGGAATCCGTTGCTTGATCCTTTGGTTCAGCAACTTCTTCTTCACTTGGCTGATCCATGCCATAAGCAACCCGGACCTTCTTCATTAGGAGGTTCATTTCCGTTGGGTGTTCAGTTAACCACTTTTTGGCGTTTTCCCGACCTTGACCAATCCGTTCTTCGCCGTAGGAATACCAAGCCCCACTCTTCTTAATCAAGTCCTTATCCGCCGCCATATCAAGCAATTCACCCATCTTAGAGATCCCTTGCCCGTACATGATGTCGACTTCGGCCTTTTTAAACGGTGGTGCAACCTTGTTCTTAACCACTTTAATCTTAGCGCGGTTCCCAATTATATCAGAACCGTCCTTAATTGGTTCTCCCCGCCGGATTTCAAGCCGCACCGTGGAGTAAAACTTCAAAGCCCGACCACCTGGGGTGGTTTCAGGGTTACCGAACATCACCCCAACCTTTTCCCGAATTTGGTTAATAAAGATGGCAATCGTCTTGGTCTTATTAATTGTCCCCGACAACTTCCGTAGGGCTTGGGACATTAGCCGGGCTTGCAAACCAACGTGCGCGTCCCCCATTTCGCCATCAATTTCCGCTCGCGGAACTAGGGCCGCCACGGAGTCAATAACCACAATATCGATGGCTCCACTAGAAATCAAGGCATCGGCAATT
The DNA here is from genome assembly GCF_016900115.1 of Limosilactobacillus alvi. Taxonomy (GTDB): domain Bacteria; phylum Bacillota; class Bacilli; order Lactobacillales; family Lactobacillaceae; genus Limosilactobacillus; species Limosilactobacillus alvi. The sequence continues at coordinate 31,126 of NZ_JACJJQ010000002.1, read as the reverse complement.
TGTAACCCTTGTTCCCCCGTATCTGGTTGGGAAAGCAAAAGATCGTCAATATTAACTCCTAAGGCCTTGGCATATTCTGGATCCAAGGCATTTTCAGCATCAATGTAAGCTGCCGTCCCACCTTGTTGTTGGACTTCGGCAACCGCATGTAAGGCCACCGTCGTCTTCCCAGAACTTTCTGGACCGTACATTTCAATAATCCGGCCTCGTGGGTATCCTCCGACACCAAGTGCTTCATCAATTGCTAATGAACCACTTGAGACCGTAGCAATTTTCGTGTCTGCAGCGTCCCCCATCCGCATAATGGCACCCTTACCGAAACTCTTTTCAATCTTCTTCAGGGCGGTATCGAGGGCCGCTTTCCGTTCGTCAGCCACTTACTTCACTTCCTTTTCAAATCCTAGCATTAATAATATCAGTTTTTTCGCTAAAAACCAAGTCTTTTTCGAACCCGCGTTCTAATTTTCTGCTTGTAGGCGATGATACAGGGCTAGTAAAACTTGGGCCACACTCTGATTTCGAATGGTTTGCCGTCCTAAAAGCCCGGTTAATTTTAATTGCCAGGCCTTGGTTGGGTAATTCTTTTGGGCAATTGCCACAAAAACCGTTCCGGCCGGGTGGCCTTCTAAGGCATCCGGACCAGCGACCCCCGTAAACGAAACCCCCAAGTCAGCATCCATGGCTTGTCGAGCGCCTTCGGCCATCGCCGTAGCCGTTTCCGCACTGACCACGCCGTACTTTTGAATCGTTGTCGCTGGCACACCAACTAATTTTTCTTTCGCCCCGGCTGCATAGGTGACAAAGCCACCGTTAAAAACATTCGAGGCACCACTCACACTACAAAGGGTGCTTTGGAAAAGCCCCCCCGTTAAGCTTTCCGCCGCGGTAATTCGATACCCTTTTGCCCGTAAGAGGCGGACAACTTCACCTGCTAAATTTAATCCGTCCCCGGTGCCAAAGTAATATTGTTTTTCCCGGGCAATAATTCTTGCTTCGGCTTGATCCAAAGTTTGTTTAGCGACTGTTGCCTCCATTCCGCTCACCTTTAAGCGAACTTGAATTTCCGCTGGTTGAACATACGAAGTGGCAACAACCGGTGAATTTCCCAAGGTTGAAGTAATTTCATCCATCAAAAGGGATTCCGGTTGACCGACAAAGTGGAGGTTGCGCGTAATAATTGAGTTTGTAACTCGAAACTGCTTTTTTAGTTCCGGTAAAAGTGATTGCTTTACCATCGCTTTGAACTCACTTGGTGGGCCGGGAAGCACCACTGTGGTTACTTTGCCAGTCGTCACCATTGTCCCCAAGGCCAAACCAACCGGATTAGCCAAGGCTATTCCGTCAGCTAGATAATAGGCTTGGCGAATATTTTCTGGCGTCATCGTGACATGCCGCCGTTCAAAGTTAGCTTGGATGGTCGCCCAGTGATCTTCATCAAGGACCAGTTCTTTTCCTAAAGCTTTGGCAACACTAGGCATTGTTTGATCATCATCAGTCGGCCCCAAGCCCCCACAAACAAAAACTAATTGGGCGCGTTTTTGGGCCGTCCGAACTGCCGCAATAATCCGTTCTGGTTCGTCATCAACTGTGGTTTGGTAATGGGCCACTAAATCTATCTGGCGGAGCTGATCCGCCAAGTAGGCAACGTTGGTATTCACGATTTGGCCCAGAATCAGTTCGTTGCCAACGGAAATAATCTCTACTTCCATAAAATATCCCCCTACTTTATATATACGTAATTTTTCCTGATTTCTTAGAAAAAAGCTTTTTAAATTTTGATGAGAAACCAATTTTACTTAGCTAACACCTATTTTACTCGCTTTAAACGAAAATGTTATAAAAAGGATGAGGCCGGGAAGAAACATGAGTTTCTTTCCGGCCTCTTTTTCATCTCCGAATGTTACTCAGTAACTAAGGTCAAAAAGCACGGCCTTACGGATAAGTGTGCAGGCAGACCAATTCTGGTAGCCTTCATCCTCCTTATCCCAGCTCGGTCGTTAGGCAGATTTTCTCCCTACCTGATTTATTTAAACCCGTCACTAAAGATATCCTTACTCTTAATGAAGTAATCGGCCCCGGAGTAAACCGTGAAGAATAGGCAGATGTACAACATAATTTCCCCAAATGGGATGTGCGCATAAGCAAAAATGGCGTTGTGTAATAACAAGAAGATAATCGCAATGAACTGGGTGGTCGTCTTAATCTTTCCTGGCATCTTAGCGGCCATCACTTGACCGTTTTGTTCCACGATCAGTAAACGGAGCCCCGTTACGGAGAGTTCCCGCCAAATGATCACCACCGTTACCCAAGCTGGCACACTACCACTAGCCGTTAAAACAATGAAGGCCGTCATCACTAGCAACTTGTCCGCAAGTGGATCGGCAAACTTCCCAAAGTTAGTAACTAAGTGATCTCGCCGGGCAATCCGCCCATCTAAGTTATCAGTAATCGTAGCCGCAATAAAGAGGACCGTTGCCCAAACCTGAGCAACCGGTACTGTGGCCCCTAAAAAGCTAACGTCGCCCCAACCAAGGGGTAAAACCATCAGTAATAAGAAAAATGGAATAATAATTAACCGCACGACGGTTAACTTATTTGGTAAATTCAAACTAACTCCTCCTCAAAAGCTCGCCTACCGACTAGTTGTGGTAGCAGTGTTATTCGTTGTCGTCGCAGTCGTCGTCCGTTGGTTGTTAGCCGTGGTCGTTGATTGTCCCGTCGTCGTTGTTCCGGTCGTCCGTTGACTCGTACTAGTAGTGGTAGTCCCGGTTGTTGTCCGCGTAGTTCCCGTAGTACCAGTTGTTGTTGCAGTTGAGATCGAGCTTGAACTTGCTGACGCAGAACTCGTTTGGGTGGAACTAGAGCCAAAGTTAATCGTAATTACCCGAGTTGATGGATAACGATTATTATTGGTAAAGTTTAGCGTTTGATTACCGAGCTTAATTGTTACCCCACTAGCACTACCAAGGGTAATAACCACCTTCTTAGCCGTCTTTGCAAGCGTAACTGAACCCGTTTGCTTGGCTTGCAATGTCTTGGCCAACCGGCTCGTGTTATCTACGTTAACGGAAGTGTAAAGCGCATTTGTTCCAGCCTTGACCGTCAAATCAGTACTCTTCTTTAAAGTTGCGGTCGTGTTGTAAACAACGCTGGTGGAAGTCCGGGAAGCTTCCGTTAACTTCAACTTGGATTCTTTTTGCTTGCTACTTGATGAAGAAGCCTTTTTCTTGCTAGAACGGCTTGATTCACCCGAAACAGAAACGGAGCTCGAATCAATCTTGGTTGCCGAATCCGCATGGTTCTTAATAATTGTTGTCACCCAAATGGCCCCTAAGATGATTACTACGATCGCCCCAACAATAACCGTGGGGATGTACTTCCGGGCCCGATCAAAGCCATCGGTCGTCACTTTATGGCTCCCCCGCCGGGTTTCAACCGCTTGGCTTAAATGTTCAGAGTACTCCGTCGTCTTGGTCTTAGGCAAGTAATCATCATAATCCTTCAAAAGTTCATTGCCATCAAGGCCGACCGTATCGGCGTATTGCTTAACAAAAGCTCGGACATAGAAATCCCCCGGCAATTCGTCAAACTTTTCGTCTTCAATCGCAATTAAGTAGCGCTTTTGAATCTTGGTAGCTTGTTGTAAATCATCGAGCGTATAGCCATTAGCGACCCGCGCATCTTTTAACTGTTGCCCAATTTGCAAGTGTTTTTCATTTTCACTCATGCTCTATCCTCAATTCTTTTTCCTAATAACCTAGGCAAGTATAGCACATTCTTTTTCCCAACGAATTTAAAGTTTTTATAATTTCTTTTGGAATTAATTAGCGTCAATTTCGTAGACCGTTAACCGTTCTGGTTCCATAAAGTCCTTAGCAACCGCTTCAACCTCTTCCCAGGTCAAAGCCTTTAGCGTCCGAATTTCATCAAAAATCGTTAAACTCCCCATGTCCCGGGTCGCAAACCGGTTAACCACCGTTTCCGGCGAGTCTAAAGCACCAACTAGGCGACCTAAAATGCCGTTTTTTAACATCATAAATTGATCCTTCACCGCAGCCAGTTCCACACTAGCGTTTTCCACTAACTGGCTAATGGCATCTCGAAAGGCGGCCTGTTGTTCGGTTTCAGTCGCAAACAAGGCGAAGTTAAAGCCCCGGTTACTTTCAAAGTTGAAACTGAAGGAATCATCGATAATTCCCCGGTTGTACAAGTCTTGATAATGTCGGCCGGTATCATCAAAGAGGAGTTCCAACATTAATGAAATTGCCAATTGGCGCTTTAAGCGGACCCGGGGATCAGTTGTCGATTGAACACCCCGTAACCCGACAATTACCTTCGGTCGGCTAACCGGCATTGTTAAGTGCCGGTAAGGTAAGATATCTTTGCCAGTTGGATCTGCAACTTCGAAAGTTATGGCCTTTCCAGTTGGCGCTTTAAAAGCCTTTTGGGCTTGGTTATCTTTGATCCACTGTAAAGTTTCTTCAGGATCTAAGTTCCCCGCCAGTTGAAGGGTCAGATATTCTGGTTGGTAATAGGCAGCGTGGGCCGCATACAATAGCTCTGGGGTAATCTTTTGCAATGATTCTTCGGTCCCGGCAATGTCGTCCGCTAAGGGATCGTGGGGATAAAGATTTCCCAACATGCCCATATAAAGCCGGCTATCTGGATTGTCATTGTACATCCGAATTTCCTGGGAAATAATGCCAATTTCCTTTTGGACTGTTTGATCCGTAAAGTATGGGGTTTGGACAAAATCTAAAAGCACGTCGAGGTTTTCTTTGAAATGCCCAGTCGTGGAGTAGAGGTAGCTGGTCTGCGTAAAAGCGGTAAAAGCATTAGCATCAGCTCCTAAGGCCCCAAAGAGATCAAAGGCATCATGATCCGCCTTTTCAAATAACTTGTGTTCCAAAAAGTGGGCCATCCCAGCCGGAATTGGCTGACCATCTGGTAACGACCGATCGACCGCCCCAAAATCGGTCGTCAACATGGCATAGGTCTTGTGAAACCCGGTCATCGGGATTAATCGGACCCGCAGGCCATTTTCGAGGGTGGTTTCATACACCGTTTGATTAAATTCACTATAAGTTCGGGTTTCCATCTTAATTCTCCCCTTCAAGGAAATACCGGGCCGCTGGTTCGAGTTGTTGGGCTAAATCAACAATCTTTGCCGGCGTAACTGCTTGGATTGCTGTCGGATAATCACTTGGCTGCGCCTGGTGTAAAATTGTCCGCGCTAAAGCCCGTCCAAGTAGATAGTTTTCATCATCTTGGTTGGCATAGTACTGGTTAATTAAACCGGCTTTAACCTTAGCTACGGTAGTTTCATCAAAATCGCCATTTTGCAGTGCCACAATCTGTTGCTTAATTAATTTTTCGGCTTGGTTTACCTGATCCGCTCCAATTCCTGCCGAAATAATTAAGTGGCCAGAAAAGGCCCGCAGACCACTACTTGCGGTGTAAGTTAAGCTAGCTTTTTCGCGGACATTGACAAAGAGCTTAGAATAAGGGGTCCCACCCAAAATTCCGTTCATCACAATTGCGGGCCGGTAATCAGGCTCCCCAAAGTAAACCGGGAAAGTATAAGCCAAATTGAGGTGCGCCTGTTGAATTGGTTGGTGTTCAACCAATTCCTTGAAAGCTTCTTTTGGTTGGTGATGGAAAAGGGTGGCTGGTAAATGACTTTCCCGTGGTTGGAACGGTAGTTGTCGGAGACTCGCCATGACCGTATCTACATCAACGTCCCCAATCACAAAAATATCTACTTGATCTTCATTTAACATCTGGTGGTAAGCAGCGACTGTTGCTTCATTAGTGACCACTTCAGCTTGTGGTAGCGTCCCTGAACTTGGGATTTCCATGACCGAGCCGGTTTGGTAATACAGTTTTTCCAATTGGCGAACGGAATAAAATTGTTTGTCGTCATCCCAAGATTTTAAGGTTGCTACCAGGTTAGCCTGTTGCCGTTGCCAAGTAGTTAGGTCAAATTGGTCGTTAACCATTAGGGGATGAAAAATTAATTCTCCCAGGGTAGCAATCATTTCGGTAAGGACGTGGGGGGCAAAGTGTTCATTTACAAAGGTTGCCTTTAACCGCAAAGTGTGAGCATGTCCAATCCGAGTAACATAACCACTGACGGCTGCTCCGTACAGGTTAGCCAAGTGACGGGAAAGTACCGTTTGCGTTGGATACTTTTCACTGCTAGTGACTAATAGGTTTGCTAATAGATTACGTACTACTGCATTCTCCCGCGTCTGCAAGGTTGTAAAGTTTACTAAGACCTTGGTTTGCTTAAATTGTTGTGTGGGGATAATGTGCACGTTTACCCCGTTAGCTAACTGAAAATCCAATTAGAATTCCTCCCAATTACTAAGCATAAAGTATGTATCGTTATAAAACCACTCTAACAATGATAACAAACCTTACCACTGAATACATACTTTTCTGAAAAATATTTGCCATTCAATTGTCAACTCAACCCAAATCAATACAAAAAAGCCTTAAGACTAGGAAATCCTAATCTTAAGACTTTAAGCTTAATAATTTAATTTAGTAACCTAGGCACGGCTCATGGCCCCGTCGTTCCGGGCATAGAAACGTTGACCATTATAGTAAATGTAACTATTTCGGGTTAAGGTACCAGTTGATTCGTCAAAGTGAACTAAGAGGCCATTAATGTGGGTGAAACCGTGAATCATTTTACCATCGGTACCATAGTAAACGATCCGGCCGTCCTTTAAGGTTACCCAACCCTTAAGCATGTGACCATCGCCTTGCTTAAAGTTGTACCAACCACCGTTGACGTATTGTTCCCCATAAACCATGTGGCCTTGACTGTTGTAATCAACGACTCGGCCATCTGGTAAGGTCGTAATGCCAGTAGCCATTGCCCCAGTTGTCTTGTTGAAGAAGTACCAGTAACCACCAAGGTACTTTTCACCATATTGCATTGCACCATTAGCATCGTAGTAAACTGTTCGACCATCATTCAACTTTTGGAAACCAGTTAAGTACTTACCATCGGCCGTTACCAACCGCCATGCACCATTAATGTAGGCTTCATGAGTCTTCGTAGTATCAGTCTTGGTCATAACCCCGTTCTTATCAATTGAGTAAGTTACTCCGTTGACCGTCTTCGTGGTGTTCTTTAATAAAGCACCAGTTACATCGTTAAAGTAGTAAGTCTTTCCATCAGGAAGGGTTTGCATACCATGAACCATTCCGGTTACCTTACCCGTCTTAGTATCAGAGGCGTAGTAAACTACCCGACCATCCTTTAATGTAACCCAACCGGACTTTACGGCACCAGTAACATCATCAAGGTAGAACCATGCCCCATCAATGTAGTTTTCACCATGAAGCATAGCCCCCTTGTCGTTGTAGTAAACTACCCGGCCATCCTTCAGGGTTTGCCAACCAGTAAGGTACTTACCATCAGCTGACTTCAACCGCCATGCACCGTTTTCGTAAACTTCATGGGCAGTCGCCTTAGTCATAACCCCATTCTTATCAATTGAATAAGTTACTCCGTTGACTGTCTTCGTGGTGTTCTTTAATAAAGCACCGGTTACATCATCAAAGTAGTAAGTCTTTCCATCAGGAAGAGTTTGCATCCCGTGGACCATCCCGGTTACCTTACCCGTCCTAGTATCAGAGGCGTAGTAAACTACCCGACCATCCTTTAAAGTAACCCAATCAGACTTTACGGCACCAGTAACATCATCAAGGTAGAACCAGGCATCACCAATATAAGCTTCACCATGTAACATGGCACCTTTTTCACTGTAGTAAACTACCCGGCCATCCTTCAGGGTTTGCCAACCAGTGAGGTACTTGCCATCAGCCGTTACTAACCGCCATGCACCATTAATATACTTTTCCTTTGGTTCTGCATTTGCAGCGGAAGAGTCAGCAGATGAATTAGCACTGCTGTTTGCCGAAGAGTTAGCACTGCTGTTTGCCGAAGAGTTAGCACTGCTGTTTGCCGAAGAGTTAGCACTGCTGTTTGCGGATGAATTTGCTGAAGACGATGTGCTACTGTTTGCCGAAGAGTTTGCGGATGAATTTGCTGAAGCACTTTGAGCCGCAGATGCGGAAGCACTAGCACTAGCTGAAGCTGTTTCTTCAGCTGCCGCTAAAGCTTCCATCACATTGGTCTTAAGGTAAGCAACTTCATTGTGGTTACCCACCCCAAAGTTAATCGTCATGTTTAACTTGTAAACATCCTTGATGTCACTCGTGGTAACCGTCCAATCTTTTCCATTATTACTGGAAACAAAGGCATTGTTACCATCAGCCAAACTCAATTGCTTAATCATTGAAGCAAATGAAGCTGATTGATCATTCATCGAAATCGTTAAGGTTAATTGGCCGTTTTGCTTAACTGCCTTCCCAGTGGTTTTAAAGAAACCAGCCATTTCAGACGTTGTGCTAGTTTCATTACCATTAGAATCTGCCTTTTCAAAAGTTACACTTGGCGCTGCTGAGACAGCTGACGTACTAGTGGTAGTACTTGAATTAGCGTTTGTCCCTGAAGTTGCCGGCGTTGCGCTAGAACTTGCACTAGATGATGCCGGCGTTGCGCTTGAGCTAGCACTACTATTCGCTGAAGCGGCAACGCTTGAATCACTAGCACTTGCGCTTGCTACTGCAGTTGTGCTTGTTGATGCGGTTGCAGTGTTATCGGCAGCATTGGCGGCCACTTGGCCCCCCGCCATCAAACTAACCGCCGTAATCCCGGCAACTAACCATAATTTACCACTCTTGTACATCTTAAAATGACGCTTAATTTCTGGTGTTTGTTTACTCATGCGAAACTCCTTCAATTGATAATCAAAATTTTGCTTAACGGTTAAATTTTACCATTTATCGAAAACTCCTTCAATTATTTAGAAGGCAAAACAACCAATTTCCGCAAAAATTGATTGTTTGATAAACTACTTCCGGTATACATAGTAGTATGGCCGTTCATCATAATTCCAATAATAGTTATAATTCAAGTTTTGAATGGCAGTATTTTTTTGCCCATCCGTGTAGTAACAAGTCGAGATCATCTTGGCATCACTACCCGAACCAGTCATAATCCCAGTATGGCCAAATTCACCAGCACTGTAACCTTTCCGGCCCCAGATAATAACGTCACCAAGCCGGTGGTCATTTTCATAACCTGAGTTTTCATGAACTAAGTGGTAGCCATTTTGGATTAAGTAGCCGTGAAGGCTTTCGGTGTTGTAAAGATAAGAATATGGTACTCCAGAGGCTTCATAAATGGCCCGGGTCACTGAACCAGAACAATCGGCCGTACCATCAGCTCCATCCCGAGAACCATACATTGAATAAGTGATCTTACCAACCCGATGGTAGAACCAGGAAATTAATTTGATCGTGTAACTATCCGTGATTTGAGCACCAGTTCCAGAATCGAAGAAGTATTCTTTACCACCAATCCAGACGTCACCCCGCGCAGCATCACCGGTTGATAGGTTAAAGTAGTATTCTTTCCCACCAAAGTTCTTCCACCCGTAAATCATGTGACCTTGGTCATCATAATAGACTAACCGACCATCGGTAAGCTTGGTGAAGCCTTTGCTCATTGTACCCGTTGATTCGTTAAAATGGTACCAGTAACCATTGAGGTACATTTCACCGTGTTTCATTTGACCATTAGTTTGGTAGTATACATAACGGCCATCTGGTAGAGTAACAAAACCAGTCTTCATGGCACCAGTATTGGTATCAAAATCGTACCAAGCCCCATTAATGTAAGCTTCGCCATGCTTCATAACTGCAGTAGTTGGATCATAGTAAACAGTCCGACCATCACTGATCTTTTGCCAATCGGTCTTAACTTGACCACTCTTAGCATCGTAAAGGTACCAGTTACCGTTGATGTAGTTTTCACCGTTAGTAAGTTGTAACCCCCCATTAGCACTAACTTTAAAGGTTTGGTCGCCTAACTTAATAGTGGTGTCTTTAGTTAACTCACCATTTTCATTAAAGTACAGGAGTTGCTTTGTGGCTGGATTAAAGTAAACCGTGCTCTTCGCCTCGCCCTTCAACGCACCCGTAATGTTATCAAAGTTATAAAGGTGATCGTCTATTAATTGAGCACCATGGAGCATCCCTTGCCCAGAGCCGTCAGCCTTCAAATCATAGTAAACTTTCCGACCATCGGGTAAGGTTGTCCAACCAGACGCCATCTTTCCGGTTACCTTGTTAAAGAAGTACCAGTGTCCGTTGATATAGTTTTCACCGTAAAGCATTTCACCCATACCATTATAATAAACGGTCCGACCATCCCTTAATTGGACAAAACCAGTTACCATAGTTCCATCTTGGTTAAAGTAACGCCATGAATTATTGGCATAAGCTTCAGAGTCTTCAACTCGTGCTGGGCTAAAGTCATAAGTCTTACCGTTAATGGTTTGAAGACCTGTCTTTTCGGCCCCAGTGATCGGATCGAAGTAGTAGGCCTTGTTAGTGTTTGGCAAAGTTTGCATACCATGGAGCATTCCTTGCCCAGAAACAGAATCGGTTCCCTTTTTAACGTCATAGTAAACTTCTCGACCATCTGGAAGTTTAATCCAACCAGTTGCCACATCGCCATCTACTTTGTTGAAGTAGTACCAATGATTGCCAATATAACTTTCACCATACTCCATCTGGTATGTACTCGGATTGTAGTAAGCTTCCCGGTTACCCGAAAGATTCCGCCAACCAGATAATTTATTACCATCACTATCTTTAAGGTACCAGTGACCATTTTCGTAAGTTTCTGTTGGAGCTGCACTTGTTACTTGCTTAGTAATTGTCGTGGCTTGTTTTGAAGCTTGAACTTCTGTACTACTTACGGGAGTAATATTAACTGACTTCGTTTGAAGAGTTGCCCCAGCATTTACGTCGGTACTACTACTATTACTATTAGCTACCGTTTGACTATTAGTACTTGCTGAAGCCACTGTCGTAGCTGTAACTTGATCATTAGTCGAGTTAGCAACCACCGTATTTGTATCCGCTTGGGCCATCATTGTACTTCCGAAGAGAACGCCCAGGGCAGTGATACCGGCTAATAACCACTGTTTTTTTGCCTTATACATTTTAAAGTGCGTCTTTGATTCCATTCCTTCATAGCTCCTTCACAAATAATTCATCACGCCTTTCATCTTACTCGTCACGTAATTACTTTTCAATTGACAAGTTTAAGAAAACCTTAAAAACACAAAAAAAGGAAGATTCCCTGAATTTCACGGAAATCTTCCTTTCAATTTTTGAATTCGCTTTATTTAGTTAGAGCTACTCGAGCTAGAACGAATGATCGTAGCTTCGCTTGGCAAAGCACCAGACCAATCAGCGTAAGTCGTTTGGCCGTTCTTCGTTTGCCGATCCATCCCATCACTGTCAACATGGTGAGTTACACCATTTGCATCGGTCCAAGTAGCCACATCCCCTAAGCCCAATTGACGGCTTGAGTCAACCGCTGATGAAGAACTCTTAGATGAACTTGAGCTGTTATCATCAGTAGTTGCTTGGCTATTAGCATCGTTCTTGGAAGAAGTGTTACTACTGTTACTATTAGAAGCAGAACTACTTTCAGAAGATTCTTTCTTTGCGTTGGAATCCTTGGTTGAATTCTTGTTTGCCTTAACACTCTTCTTTACAACCTTGCTAGAAGTCGTGTTGCTTGAAGAATCAGATGCTTTCTTAGAATTGCCACATCCAGCCACGAAAAACATCATTGCAACTAACATTACGACCGCAGCGAAACTCTTTTTAAAGTTTTTCATTGGTAATCTTTCTCCTAAGTCCTTAATAAATTTCAATCACTTTTCTTATGATCGTCACTACTTTAACAACTATTATACCAAAAGAAATCTCAGTAACAAGCATTAACCCAGATTCCCTTAAGATTTCTAATAAAATTAAGCTCCTAAATCAAAAATTACTTCATCTTCCAATCCTTAATCAAATACTGCTTTCCCGCAGTTAAATCATACTGAATCAACTGATAGTCATGATAAAGCTGTTTTTGTTTCTTGGTAAAGTGCTTTTGACTAATGATCTTGCCTTGGCGGGTAACAAATTGAGGATGAGGAGCGTAACTATTTGATTGCTCACCAGTCATATTCATTACTTCTGCCGGTAAATCATGCCAAGCATCAGTTAAGAAAGCTAAATATGGAGTAACTTTGGAATTAGTTTGTTCAGCTACCATTGCCATAAATTCGTTTGGCGCCACAAACTTGGTATCCTTGGTCAAATTCTTAGCCCCTTGTGCTCTTGCCGCCTTATTTGAATAAATAAAGTAATCGGTCTCATGGAGCTTCTCGCCATCTTTAGCAAACGAATTAGCATAAATCCCAGGAACATGATCACCATAAAAGACAACGGTAACTGGTTGTTTCAATTGATCAAGTTTGGTAATAAACTGTTGAACTTCTTGATCAGTATGGTGAATCCCGCCAACATAATCTTTCAATTGTGACACTGACGTTTGATTTGTGATTTTTAGTTTATATTCACTTGGTAAATCATAATAGTTACGGTCAAATGGAAAATGGTTTTGCATCGATATCAAATTGATAAATTGACCATTCGGATGTAATTTAAGTTGGTCTAATGTGTTCTCATATGCTGTTTGATCAGATAAATATGGGGAACGATCCAGCTTTTTTTGATGCTTAATTTTATATTTACTTCCTAAATACATAAACTTATTAAATTTAAATTTCTTATATACAGAAATACGACTATAAAAAGTACCTTCATATGGGTGAATTGCCGTTGACGTCTTAAAAAGTTGATTAAATGACCATGAATAACTCATTCCCGGTACTAATTGGGTATATGGAATTGTTAACATTGGCATAAAACTAGCAACTGGTAATCCTGTCAGGGTCATATATTCCATATTTGCTGTTCCTCCACCATATCCGGAACTAAGCATTAAACCACTGGTAGTTTGACTTTTAATTGCATCAATTCGTTTAATTGGATTCTTTGAAATCAATATATTAGGTACCTGACGAGGATCTGAAAAACTTTCGCTTAAATTAAAAATAATTGACTGTTTATGAAGTTCATTCGTTCGTTGCTTATTTATTTTCTTTGCTTCTTGTCGATAATGTTTTGCAACTTTCTCCATGGTTACTCGATTATAATCTTTTGGTCGATTCATAACAGTAACATCTATATTATTTAAAAGTTGAACTAATGGTCCACTGTTTTGTACTCCTTCTAGTTGGTCGTAGAAAGCTGGATCATTGCCAAAAGCTTTCAAAAGCATGCCAACTCGATTACCAGGATGATTCCAGAAACAAGATGAACCAAAAATTAGTGTAATAATAACAATAACAATTAATCGTTTAAGTGGCCTTTGCTCTATCTTTACTTGATGTTTTCTTTCTAGATAAAAAATACCGAAAACTAAAGCAAAAATCAAAAGTATAGCTATTATTAAGACACCATTCGGTACCATCTTAAAAACGTCACCATAAGCCTGAAACATTTTTACTTCTGCAGGTAGAATCGGATCATTTCGTACTTCAATCTTGATCTGATTAGCGATCGTCCAAAAGATTTCTGCAAAAAGTGAAATGATTAAACTAACCCAGTAGCGATTTGTAATTGCAAGCAAACCACGATAAATTAACCATAAAAAGAAAGCATTAACAATGATCATACCTTGGAGTCTTACAAATATCATTACAAGCATTGAAGCTTTAAATGTCGTTAATACACCTACAAAAGATAAATAGGCTACGCAATAAATTGTAAAGAGTGCAAAAAGTTGCCTTTGATACTTAACAATATATTTTTTTATGGCACTCTTTCCTTCGTCAAATGTTGTCGGAAATTGTACTTCACTAAAATTCTTTAGGTCAGTATTTAGAATGATATATTTCCACCCCAAACCAATGACGTAAGTAATAATTGTTATCCCAATAGCACATATAAGAACGTACTCAAAACGTAAAATTAGATCTCCTGGAAGATTGGTGATCAGCTTAGTCCAATAAGTACTAACTATAGGTAATGTAGAAATTATACTTAATGGTACAATTAGATTAGATAATTTTAAAGACAATCTAAATTTAATTTTTCTGTATAACTCAGTTAACCCAACAATAACAAAACCATTCCCTAAACTTGAAAAACGTGTTGCTGTTGATAGGTTCCAATGAGCTAATGATGAAAACAATGGCATTCCTAGAGCCAATATAAAACCTACACCGAGAATAGTAATTGGGACTTTCTTACTTCCAGTGCATTCGTGCAGATTTGCTCCAAGAAGAATAATTAATACGTAAATTAGAGCTGTATCTTGCCCACTAATTCCCCACAAATTTACATTAAAGATTGTTTGTGTTAAAAAAAGTAACTCAATAACCCAATTTATTTTAGTTTTGATTTCACTTGTTAATTCTTTTGTTAGGAAAATAATAAACGGAGTTACCAACAATGCAATGACTATATTAGATGCGCCTCGTAAGATAGGGAAAAACACAGTGATTAAATCCGAAAACTGAAAATATTTTCCCCTCAGTAGGCCTCCCAATAAACTTAGGCTACCTACAATAACTACTAATAACCAATTCTGTATAATCCAACCAGTTGGTTTTGACAATTTTTTATATTGTTGCCCTACTTCCAATAAAACCCAAATCTCCACCATATTTAAAATAGTGTGAATACCTTGTAAAATAACAAGTTTTGTCAGGCCAATACTATTACCGATATATGGTAATGAATCTTTACTCCAAAGAATTAAATTCGATATGTCATTACCGTAATTTATAAATGGTAATGAATTATTCCATAGAAGTAAATTAAACACGAACAAAACTATTAAAACCTGACTAAATGACCAACTAATAACCTTTTTAACCATGATGACTCCCATAATATTGAATTTTCTATGTAAAAACGGTTGGTAAAACCAACCGTTACCATAACTTACTATTTTGAATTATTATTAAACTTTGTCGTAAAAGTTTCTTCTTCAATGTTATATCGTGGACGCCGTTTAACTTCAGTAAACACCTTCCCTACATATTCACCGATAACACTTAAGGAAATTAATTGAATCCCTCCGAGAAACCAAATTGAAACCATTAGAGAAGACCAACCAGAAACAACGTGCCCTGCAAATTTTGGTAAATTGTGTATAGCATTAGGAAAATACTAATGAACACGATAATAATGCTCATTCCTAATATTAAATGAATTGGAGCAATTGAAAAAGAGGTAATCCCATCTAAAGCAAAATGTAGCATCTTACTAAGCGGATACTTAGATTTGCCCGCAAATCTCTCTTTTCGTGGATAATAGACCTTAGTGGATTTAAATCTAACTAAGGGTACCATCCCCCATAAGCTGAAGTTAGCAAACCAGTAATCATAGATGAAGCAGAACGAAGAATTGGAAAAAGAGCTGTCACTAAATCTGCAAAGCTAAAGCTTGCATCCTTAACTAGTTCTCCAATTATATTCAAAACCCCAATATTTACGATAAATAGCCAATCTTCTACAAACCAGACAGTCCGATTTCTAGGTTGACTCAATTGTTTACCAACCGTATAAAGTACTATTAGCTCGACAATATTGAGACAACAATGAATAAGCTGTAGAAAAGCTACTCGATAGAGCCAACTATTATAATTTTTTATAGTAAAGCACGAAGTAAAGATGTATTTGTATCATTTGGCGCTTTTAGTATTAATTATTATTATTTGCAAAGTGCACAATCATTAGCCAAACTGAAAATAATGCTAAATCTAGTGCTGTTCTTAAAACTACTGCTAAATACCATTGATTTACTAGACCACCCCAAGTAATCCAATAAAAATCAAGATGATGTATACATAATAATACCAAAGTATGTTTTCCAATTGGTTCAAAAATTCTTCTAATGATTTCAATCTTTACTAACTTTTGCGCCACCAAACAACAAATCATAGCACCAGCAAAAGCCTCTATGATTGACACTATAAAGAATGGATATAACCGAACTGCTAATTCAATGTGAATATTTTTTAAAACAAGAAAAGCCCATAGAATAGTAGCTACCAATATAAATGGATAACGCCACTTGGAAGGTTGAATTAGTTGATAGGAGTTTCTTGCAACATACCCCCCCCCACATGAACAAGGCCGCAAAGGGAACAATATCCCATCCTTGAATCAACCAAAAATGAGAACTAATTAAATACGAAATAAATGATAACACCAACAAACAAATACCTATTTCCATCTTAGGCATGGTCATTAATAACAGGGAGAATAACATCTTTGCCCAGAAAAAAACAATTAAAAACCACATTACTCCAACATTTCCAATTCCCTTTGCTGGAATATTTGATCCCCAAACTATACCCTTTACTAACTTTTCAAGTAAATTAAAATGTCCCCAAAAAATAAACTGTAGCACAGTATTGATTACAATCATTACCATAGCCAGTAACCAAATTCTGTAAAACGATTTTTTAGTTTTAGACAAAAAAGTATTCAAATTAGCTACTTTTTTTGAAGTGTAACCAGATAAAATGAAAAATAAGGGCATATGAAAAGAAAAAATCAGAGCATATAGTTTTGAACCACCCGGAATCTCGTGTCCAATTATCATAAGTAAAATTGCGATTCCCTTCGCAAGATCAACCCATTGTATACGCTGATCAGACTTTTTTAGTTGCGTTTCTACATTCTCCACCATTAGCTCTCCTTAAATTTTTTAGTAAAAGTTTCTTCTTCGATGTTAAAACGTGGCCGGCGTTTAACTTCAGTAAAGACCTTTCCAACGTATTCACCAATTATACTCAGCGAAATTAATTGAATTCCTCCAAGGAGCCAAATTGACACCATCAAAGAAGACCAACCAGACACAACATGTCCAGCAAACTTTTGATAGACCGTATATATCATCAAAACGATACTGATGAAGACAATGATAATCCCCATCCCCAAGATTAGATGAATCGGTGCAATCGAAAAAGAAGTAATCCCATCGAGAGCAAAATGAAGCATTTTTCCTAAAGGATACTTTGAGGTACCAGCAAAACGCTCCTTACGCGGATAATATACCTTTGTTGACTTAAAACCAACTAAGGGCACCATTCCCCGTAAGAAAAGATTTCGTTCTTTGTACTCAAGCAAAGCCTTAGTTGCCCGTTTACTCAGCAAGCGGTAGTCTGCTGAGTCTGGCACTAAATTAACCCCTAGTTTTTTCATTAAGCCATAATACATAAGTGCGGTTTGCCGTTTGAATACCGTATCAGTTTCCCGACTATTCCGCACCCCATATACAACGTCATTACCTTCAAGATAAGCATCAACCATTTTCGGAATGGCATTCACATCGTCTTGTAAGTCAGCATCAATGGTAATTAACATATCAGCATGCTTAACTGCAACCGTCATCCCTGCCAATAGGGCATTTTGGTGTCCATAATTCCGCGTAAACTTAATGCCAGTTACATATTCGTATTTATCTGTATAATCTTGAATTAATTGCCAAGTTTTATCTTTACTACCATCGTTAACGAAAAGTAACTTACTTTCTGAAGAAATTTTTCCAAGAGAAATAAGATTTTCTAGAATATTACCAAGTTCCTTAACTGTTTCAGGAAGGACTTCTTCCTCATTAAAACAAGGAATAATAATTGTCAATAAGTTTTTCTTCTGATTCATATCCAAATTATTTTCCTTCCCTTCAACTTTGAACCTATATAAGAAATGCTAGTAGCAAAATTCCCGCTAAGATTAAGATAAACACTAAGTAAATTGTAACCGACTTAACCCTTTGTGATGAAATCATTGAAAATGTGAATGGCAAGTACGTATGCTTTACATTATTTATTTGAGCTTGTAAAACCCCAAGGTTATCAAGACTCTTAAAGACAGGTACTCGTTGCACTTTTGACGAGGTATTTTTCACCACCAAAGTGTACTTACCAGGGTTAAAGCGATTTGTTACATTTTCTTTTTGATTAACCATAACTTTTTTTCCATCTGGCTTTTCTAACCACGCCTTAACTTTATGACGGTTCCACAATGCTAAATTAAAGGTATTCGCCCTATTTTTTAGACTAACCGTTTCCTTTAGTTCAACACCTGGATTTAGCTGATATGCTTCCTGGCGGAAAAAATTTTGTCCTAAAACAACGGTACTTACACTAGTAGTTTCATTTTTTTCAAGTAATTGACCAGTTCCAATCGCCAACAATAACAAGCTTATACCAACCAGTGTAACTTTACCACACCTTCTTATTGCTAGTTTTGAAAAATCAAATTCAGCAACTAACCTCAAACCGTTTGTCGCCAACATAATAGTCGGTAACGTTACTATATAAGCATAACGAGGTTGTACTTCCCAGAATAAAGTATGAAAAATAAAAATCCCAATCACATATAAGCTCATAAACAGAGTGAGGGGTTCCATTTTCACTTTCTTCTTTAAGCAAACACAACAACTAATTAAAATTCCAATCCACGTAATTAGATACGTTGCTTGAGAAATCGTATTTACCGGTTGACTCTTATTACCAAAAATATAATCTAAAATTAAATGGTATTTTTGAAGATAATTAAACTGGTGATCCTCAGTCCCAACTGTTCCAAGCGACCACTGAACGTTAATTTTTTTTAGCCATAGTTTAACAACACCAATTGGACCAAGTTGCTTAATATCTTGCTTAACCTGTGACCTAATAAATGCCTTTTTTTGATCAACGGTCACATGACCAGTAGCCACTTGATCCCAAGTACTAATCCCATTTTTTATAACCGTTCCATCAGTTGCATTACTATAGCCAATATATACCCAATAAGTTAATGGAAAAATTTGGTCTCTTTCGGTAACAACTTGCTTTTTAATTAACGAATTTGTCGGCGAAAATATCCCAAAAAATATAACTAACACCGCTAATGATTTTGTCAGTCTAATTATTAGACTACTTCGTTCCTCAAATAATAGAGTTATTACTAAAGCAATCAGAGCAATTAAAAGATTTTCTTTCGACAAAGCAGCTAGGACAAGACTAATAGTCGTAGCAAATAGCCATGTATAGCTAATAATTCCACTTTGATGAGTATACTTCACAAAACAATATACACTCATCATTAAGAAAAACTGAGCAATTGGATCTGTATATAAGATTAAGGCAGTCACATACAATGGCAAGAAAAATGCCGCAAGTAGTATATAATAATCAGCTAACTTTTGGTTAACGATTTTTAATGCCTGGAAACCAAATAAAATAGCCAAGTCAGTTAAAGAAAATAAAAATAAATTGACCGCTACACCAACATTACTAATTCCAATAAAACTAGCTAATTTGATAAAACTAACCGTTATCAAAGTTGCAACTGTATTCTGCGGAGCCCAACTATAATATGGTGACCAGGTGAAAATATTATGAAGTAACGAACCAACTTGTAGTCGCATATCCATATCATCAACACCTTGTGCACCATAGGTAGTCCAAGATAAGTAAACTTGGAAAAGTAACTGTATTCCAAGAATAACCCAGAGGATCAACCTTTTTTTAACGCTTTTGTGTAAATTTTTTCCTAACTTAAAAATAAAATAGGTAAGGACAATCGTTGCCAGAATGTTAATTGAAATTGGATAGAATTTAGCTAACTTCCAAGGTTGTCTTACTCCCGGAAATAGTGCACTGTTAAGAGTAATTAATCCCGAAATTATTAGCAAAAGAATTAACAGAATTTTGTTGGCATAGTTTTTTATCTTCATTTCATCGATTTCTCCTAAGTTATTTTAAATAAACTGTTTTCCCAAATGCTACATTATAAACATAATTTGGAAAAGCATTACTATCCTTACTTAATTCGATATAAGTCCCTGCCATTGTATACTTATTACTTTGGTATTTGATTGCTAGTAAATAAACCTTTCTATGACTAGACTGTTCTATTAGCTCATATCGTTTATTAAAAGATAACGCACTTGGCAACTTGTAAGCAAAGTACGCAAAAAAGACAAACGTATAATTACGCTAATTAACCATTCTACCCGTTGTCCACAATTTAACGATAATATCCTAAACATTCCAATGAGGGCCAAAGTAAACGCTCCAAAATACGTCCTTCCAACATTCATTCCTTCAGGAGACAAACAAAGAACCGCACCAGTAGCAACACCAGCTATTATAAAAATCAATCCCAATTTAAAATTAGGACTTTTCTTAAAATACCGATAGAAAATCAGAAACACAATGTTTAATGGCGTATTAATGAAATACAAAACCATTGATTTTAAGCTAGACTTAAACTTATCCAACGTACTCAACTGTAATCATTGTGAATCATACATTTTAGCTCTTTTTTTATCCCCTAGTGAAAGCAACAGGCCCGAGAAACCCAATAATAGAAAACCAACACTCAATAATTGTTGTTTATTAAGTTTTTTAGTTACTAACCAATTTTTCAAAAGAATCAGAAGAGTGATCAAAATAACTCCACCAGAAGTATTTTGATTCCCAAAGCCCGCTAGAAAACCTAACCCACACAAACTAATCAAACTCAATAATCTTTTTTTATTTAAAGTAATAAATTTATCTAGATAAGCTATAGTTACTAAATAATTTCCTGCACCAGAGCGCCATAAAACCACACTACAACCCTGATAGTAAGAGTATAAATCGCCAAAAATAATACTTATCTTTTTCAAAAGTAAATGTTAATTTACAAAGATAATAGATATATATCGTAAATATCACTGTAACTAAGACACTCGATACTATTTTCCCATTTGATAAAATTCTAGTATAGATTTTTCCAAATAGACGACCTTTGCTTTCTAGATAATCTCCCCAAGCTTTTTTAATTTAAAGAAAGGAATTATTTGAAAACAAAAGGTCATCTTGCATATAAGGCGTTAAATAACTACTAACAAAAGTTAATATCATTACAACGAACAAGTTCACAGTCATCTTTATCTTGAACTGTTAACCACCATTCTGTATTTCACCGATCCTAAAGCATTATCTTTTCTATAATTTCGCAGTCAACTTGACATCTGGATACTTTTGCTTAAACCAACTTTCGGCAAATTGATTTTCAAATAAGAAAAGGGGATCTCCATGAATATCCTTAACTAGTAGATTTCGTGAAGATGCCATCTTGGTATCCAATTGTTCTGGATCAATCCAACGAGCAGTTTTCTTACCAAGTGGTTCCATAATCACTTCCGAATTATACTCATTTTGCATCCGGAACTTAAAGACTTCAAATTGAAGTTGCCCAACTGCTCCCAGAATATAATCATTTGAGGTATAACTTTGGTAAAGTTGGACCGCCCCTTCTTGGACTAATTGATTAATCCCTTTGTGGAAAGATTTTTGTTTCATCACGTTCTTAGCTGAAACCCGGACAAAGAGTTCAGGAGTAAATTGCGGTAACTTTTCAAACTTGATTGGTTGTTTTCCGGTAAAGATTGAATCTCCAATTTGGAAGTTACCAGTATCATAAAGCCCTATAATATCACCAGCAACCGCAGTTTCAACATTTTCCCGGGTATTAGCCATAAACTCAGTTACGTTTGACAAACGTAATGGTTTACCAGTCCGTTCAAGGGTTACATCCATCCCCCGAGTAAATTCACCTGAACAGATCCGAACAAAGGCGATCCGGTCCCGATGCTTAGGGTTCATATTAGCTTGAATCTTAAAGACAAAACCAGAAAATTCAGAATCTAGTGGTTTAACGGCTTCGCCGGCTTCTTGTTTATGTGGACTAGGGGCTGGTGCAAACTTTAAATAAGTTTCTAAAAAGGTCTTAACCCCAAAATTAGTCAAAGCTGAACCAAAGAAGACTGGTGTTTGGTCACCGGCCGCAATCTTATCTTCATCAAACTCATTTCCGGCCATTTCAACTAATTCGATTCCATCAAGGGCGTCTTGCCATTCACCCTCACCAGCAATTGGATTATCACCATCAACCATCCCATCTTCACCCAATGGAAGATATGGCTTTTCAGGATCTGTAGGATGAGTTAAAGCTACCCGGTGGTTAAAACGATCATAAACTCCTAAGAATTGCCGCCCCATCCCAATCGGCCAATCCATTGGGTAAGTTTCAATTCCTAGAGTTTCTTCAATTTCATTCATCAAGTCAAGCGGTTCGCGGGCATCCCGGTCAAACTTGTTAATGAAAGTAAAAATCGGAATTCCCCGCATTTTACAAATTTTGAAAAGCTTCCGAGTTTGGGGTTCAATCCCTTTCGCCCCATCAATCACCATAACAGCCGAGTCAACAGCCATTAAGGTCCGGTAAGTATCTTCAGAGAAGTCTTCGTGCCCTGGAGTATCCAAAATATTAATTCGTTTACCATCATAGTCAAATTGCATGACTGATGAAGTAACCGAGATCCCCCGTTTTTGTTCGATTTCCATCCAGTCAGACTTAGCAAAATTATTGCTTCCTCGTCCTTTAACAGTCCCAGCCTCACGGACAACACCACCAAACAGAAGTAATTGTTCAGTAATCGTGGTTTTCCCGGCATCCGGGTGTGAAATGATTGCGAAGGTACGTCGTTTGTTTACTGCCTTTTTTAGTTTAATTTCTTCTGCCATAAAAATTCCTTTCCCCTACCAAAAACTTTTAGTTACTAGATAATTTAATTTCTGGCTAAGTGATGTATTTAAAATAATGACCCATATAAAAATAGCGCCTATAAACAATAAACCATCCAATACACTTGGGTGATAATAAACACTCACTTTCTGCCTTCCAGAGCTACTTAACATAAATTCTACTGTTCCACGTTTACTTTCTTGAGATTTAACGATTTTCCCGTTAACCTCTATTCTAGTTCGATTATATTTCATTACTGGAATGTCAATCTTGTCACCTTTTTTAGCTTCAAAAATAAAAACTATTCTGTTCTTATCTGAAAATCGAACTTTGGATTTTACCTTTCCATTAATAAGTAAGTGATCATTTTTAATATTTTTATAGTTATTATCCTTTGCTGCGAGTTTTGTAATGTAGTCTGTTGAGCCACTCGGAGATAAATAGTTGTTCATCTTATCATACTCCGTATTATTAATAACCATAAACATTGGCAATTGTTTATCTTTCTGGCTCCTTACTACATTCGTTGCTTGATTGTTTGAAATAACGCTGTAATAACCTTCTAAACTTTCTTTGTAGCTAAATAAGAATCCTAGAAATAGTACAACGGTTAATATAATCCCGTATTTTTTTATTCTTATAATTCTTGTTAACAGGAGTGATGCCGTTATACATAAGAAAAATACTGATACAATCAAAAAGCGAAATGAGTTCTGAAGAGGAGTAACTAAATTATATAAACCAGTTCTTTTTACTATTTCCCATGGAAAGAGGTTCGTTGCTGCCATAGTCGTAAAAACACCAACAACGTAAATCCATTTTTCGATTTGATTATTGATAACAATCCATCCAAAAACAAGAGATATAGAAATAACTAACCCTAATGAAGCATCATCAAAAATATTATGCCATGAGTTATGCCATAAAAATTCGATTGGATCTACATGGAACAAAAAATTAGGTGTACTTACTTTATGCCTAAAATCATTTTCAATAAACGGCATTAACTGCCAACCTACTAAAAGTAAAAATAATATTGCACTTTTAACACAAACTAAGAAAGTTCTTATATCAATCTTTTTTAATAAAAATAAGACGATAAAAATAAATGCCATAGTTGTGACAGTTAAATACAATGATAAAACGTGACTATATGCTATTAGTGCTAAGCCAATGGCTAATAACCTTCCCCCCTGCTTTTTTTCAGACGTTAACATTAGCTTATAAAATCCTAAGAAGGCAATTGGAATGAAAGTATAAGCGATAACTTCACCTATTTGGAACTTCATAAATTCCGTTATGTGTTTACCAGCAAAACCATAAATAAGAGCAAAAGCAATGCTTCTTACACGATCTCCCTTAGAGTATGATAGCATCGTAAAATAAGAAACTACCATAGTTACAAAAAAGATAACAATATAACCAACATAAAACGCAGTTACTGGTTTATATATGAACCTTAAAAGTGCCCAAGGATACAAAAATACACTCGGATAGAACTCAAAAGATGCAATCCCCATTTTTCCAAATGTATGACTAGCAATAAAGGTCGGAGAACAACTCTTTAAATTTAGATAAACCTCATTTAACCTTTGCAAATGAAAGACACCATCATTGTAAACAAAAATTTTCCCCAATCTCATTACTGGGAAGAAGGTGAGTATGCTTATCGCTAAAAATATAAGCATTAAAGTGACATTGTATTTGTTTATCCTTCTACTTTTTAATTTCATTATTTATAACCTTTTCAAACTCTTACTTTGCCAATTCTTCCATCGCCTTCACTTCTTGAAGTCTAGACTCAAATTCCCTTCTCTCTTTTCTCTGAAGTGCATCTAACACTAAACCAGCATAAAGAGATATAATTCCTGCCAATACACAGAAGCCACATACAATTAAAGTTGGATAATTCAACACTTTACCTGTATGCAGATATGGAATCCATACATCCGGGATAAAAAACATAACTGCAAGAATAGTTAGTAATAAGCCTAAGATACTATAAAAAGGTAATGGCCTATAGTTTCGAAAAAGCGTCACGATTAGTCTAAGGACCTTAAAACCATCGGAATAAGTATTTAGTTTTGAACTACTCCCAACAGGACGATCCCGATATTCAATAATGTGATTCTTCATTGCCAAATTATTAACAATAGCAAAGATACTCATCTCAGTTTCAATTTCAAAGCCCTTCGAAAGCACTGGATAAGTTTTCACAAATTGATAACTGAATGCCCGATATCCAGTCATGATATCCCGAATGTCATTCTTAAAGAAAAAGTTAATGCTTCCCCGAACAAGCTTATTACCAATTCCGTGGAAAGGTCGCTTATTTTCTTCAAAATAACTTGAAGAGAGCCGATCACCAATTACCATGTCATAGTTTTGTTCATGGACATACTTTGCCATCTTTGGAATCTCATCGGCTGGATAAGTATCATCCCCGTCGATCATAATATAACATTCTGCGTCGATTTCTCGGAACATCCGTCGAATGACATTTCCTTTTCCTTGCGAGTATTCGTGACGGACAACTGCGCCAGCTTCTTTAGCAAGATTAACTGTATCGTCAGTGGAATTGTTATCATATACATAAACAACCGTCCCATCAATATCTTTAGTTGCGTTCAAACAATCCTTAACTACTTTTTGAATTGTTTTTGCTTCATTATAGCAAGGAATTAAAATTGCTAATCTATCCATTAATACTCTCCTTTCTACCTTTAAGCATAATCGTTAGCATTACTGGTCCCATGCAAATTAGTGGATAAACATACCGATACAGTACAATTGGCCCCAAAAATAATGTCCCAAATACCCCTAACAAGATGCTTGTAATAAAGACATACTCTCTATTTTTGGTAAGAATTTGCCAACCAATAAATAAAATAAAGAGGATAAAACTAAAAGCTGGACTCATTAGAAAAGAAATTATTGGAATCTTTTGATAAGGATAATCTCGTGTATACCAATCTAAAAACTTTGATCCTGCCGGGAATATCTTATTTCCCCAATTATTGATATGAAACCAATACGGATCTGTTGTATGCGGATAGGCCGTAACATACTCAATAAATTGATGTGGCCCATTAATTGTTTGCGGAAACCTATTGTCAGTTGGGGCATACCAAATACCAGCCGTTAGTTTGGCAAAGGCATCCACATATTTTGAAAAATTATTTAAACCGACTTTTACCCATAATTTAATGAATTCCAGCTTATTGCTTTCAAATTTCTTACTATTAAAAGTATCTTTATAAGGGTCTGAAATTGCTTGGACTCCAGATTCATAATATTGGTTTGAATTAGGAATATACTCTTTAATTAACCTCCGCTGATTATTAGTTAAAAGAACATTTTTCGATGATTCAACACTTGATAATTGCATAATTGGGACGCTCAACATTTCCGCTGAATGTCGTTCATACGGAACTCCCCTGAGCGCTTTAGTTACCGGTCCATTATATATACTAAATAAACTTGTAACAATTAGGCCTAGAATAAAAATTTGGCGACGATTCTTTTTTTCTAAAATTAGAGACAGAATAATACCAAAAAGAAAAATATAGATTCCTTGGCTCATAATAGCGGCACTAAGAAAGGCAAACAACCCAAGGATAACCCAATAACTTTTTATACCCCAACGATTAATAATTTCATTTTTTAACAAAAAACTAATAACGAAAATATTTAAGAACGCTACATATAGAATATTTTTCGTAGCAGAAATTGCCATTAATGGGTTTTGTGGAACTAATGCAAAAAACAGTAATGTCAAAATATAAACTAATCCTGATACTCTTTTCTTTCTCATATACATTAAAATTAGTTCAAAAGAAAAAGCCAAGATTAACATTTGAATTACGGTATATAATAATAAACCTACATGGTAACTGTGAAAGATTTCCTTGCCAATCTTTAGGACAAATAAAACTAACAACAGTGAGTGAGCTAATGGTTGATGAAGGTCATAATTACCAGTTGCAACATGATATGCTAACTGGTAACCCGCATCATAGACATAATTTCCTGGAAGAGAAGCAATTAAAGTTGGTACCCAACAAATAAAAATTAGGATAAACTCAAAGATAGTGTATTTTTTTGGTTCTTTAGTGGCTAATTTTTCTAATGGATTTTGATTTAGTAAAATATTTAAATATTTCAGTCCCCATTGATAGAACAACGCTATCAATGTAAATAAAAGCGGTAAAGCTAATACTATTGTTACCCACGTCACTAAAGAATTTATTTTTACTGATCCAACAACATGTAAATTAAATCCAAAGACCCAACAAACTCCAATCAATAAGGAAATCGTGATATAGATCAAGGTGTCATTTTTTGGGGGGATTGTAATTAATTTAAAACTCCCCATAAAAAAGATAATTAGAAGTAAAAATAACAAGACCACGAAACCCGGACTATTTAAAAAATTACTTACTACTATTGATGCATTTTTTAATGCTAACGTTGAAAAACCTGCTAATAGTATACTTAAAAGAATTTTTGTTGATCTTTTTCTTAATAACATTAATCTACATTTCCTTATTTCTTCCAATTACAGCTTTACCACAAATAACACACCATGATAACCAATTAATTACGATACTAACAATAGACAGATGATACAGAACCAAACCTTATAAAAGTGATGCAACAAATAATGCTAACTGATTTTTAAAAAAGTAAGCAAACTAATCAATGATTACCAAACGTAAAACACTGAAACAGGTTTAAAATAGCATAAACTGCCCATGGATACAGAAAAAAGTTAGGATAAAATAGAAAATTGGTAACTCCTGTTCTCTGAAAGGTAAGAGTCGCTACAAAAGCAAAAACTACTCCTTCCTTTAAATTTCGATAAATCTCATCTACTTCTGAAGCTTGAAAACCCCAGTCGTAATCTACTAAGGCCTAACCGTGTAGCCATTCTTGCAATACAAGAATAGTAATTATCATTAAATATACAACCAGTATATGAAGGTTAATTACTTATCATTATGGAAAGTTTTTTTGCTATGAAGTTTAATTTTCAAATCTTTAAATTATCCTAAATTTCTTCTGTTCTCGCTACAAAAAACAACCAATCAGAAAAGACATTCACTTTTCCTGTATGTCATAAATAATATTGCGCTACTCCTCATGCAAAGATAAGGACCATTTCATATATAACATAATTTTTAACTTTCATATTTTTTACCGAGAAATTTCGTTAGTCTATTATCCAAAAAGTTGCTTAATCTATTAAATAACTGCCCAAAAATCAACTGATATCCAACTAAATCTATTAACGAGCAAATAACATAAACTAATAATGAGCCCAAAAGAACTACTATTAAATAATTTACCGCTGTGGTATCAGCAAAGCTTCCATTAGGGAGCCATTCGTGCCATAAAAATACCCTAACAAATGAATTATCACTAATCAAATAGACTCCAAATGTTGTATGTGCAAAGATATTAACAACTCTTGAATGCCAATTAATATTTTTGAAAATACAGAACATGACAGTAGCTGTAAATAAAGCAAACGGACCATAAATACCAGTTAATTTTTCAAGAATCAAATATTCGCCTCTTACACTTTTACTTACTAGACAAACTAATAATAAAAGTAAAAATAAAACCAATGCAGTGCATATCATCAAAAATCGATTGTCAAAGTACTGATTCTTATATTTTTTCATGTAAGCAGCAATGAAATATGCTAAAATCATTCCTGTAAAATTCGAATAACCCCATTGGGCGGCACTAACATCGGGTTTACCATCAAAAATAGTAAGTAAATCTGGTATTAAGCCGTAAACTATCCCCCCCAATTATTGTTGTGAATAATTGGTATCTAGTTAAGTTTTGAATTAGTAGATTGAGTAATGGCATTAGTATTAATAATACTAGGTATGCTTCTACAAACCAATAACCACTCGGTTCCGGAAAGGGAAGTAACAAAGTCTTTAAACTTTCCGCTTGGAATGGAAGATGATTATCTTTCAATAAGAAAAAAAGATATAATATAAAACTATAAAATACCGTTTGTAATACTAGACTAATTGGTCTACGAAAATTAAACTTCTTTTCGCACAAAAAATAAGCGCCTATCAAAACAAATAGTGTTACTCCAATGGGACCTAAGAAAAGGAAAAATAAATTAACCTCCATAATATGCCCTTGAGCCGCATTTACATTAGTTATGTCCAAAGTCCCATGAGCACAAAAATGGCACAACACAATCATAAACATACTTATTATTCTCAGGAACTCAAATTCAGAATTCCTAACCCTACTGTTTTTCATTTAAAAACTCCATATTCACTATTTATTCTTCACGCTTCTCTAACCGATAAATCGTCCAAACATAATTGATCACCGTCTTTGCCACGGCATAAAATGGAATACATATAATCATCCCCGGAATTCCCGCGAGATTACCCGCAGCCATCAATAAGATAATGATGGTCAATGGGTGTATGTTTAACGTCTTCCCGATAATATTCGGATAGATAATATTCCCATCAATTTGTTGAACAACAATCACAACAATGATTACCCACAGTATCTTTTGCGGAGCTACGGTTAAGGCAACTAACAATGCCGGGGCAATTCCGATATAAGGGCCAATATACGGAATCATATTAGTAACTCCCGCAATTAAGCCTAAAAAGGTTGCTAAAGGTTGACCAATAATCAAATAGCCGATGCTTGTAGCAACCGCCACAAACAGACACTCAATTGTTTGGCCTGAAATATAGGCGGACAAGGTAGCATTCATTTGTTGAAGTAGACTACCAACTTCATCCGCATGCTTCTTGGAAAGTAATCGTTGAATACTTGGAACAAAGCGATAGCCATCTTTCAACATATAAAAAAGCATTACCGGAACCGTTACTGCTACCACAACAATATTCGTCACCGTTCCAATTACAGTCCCCGCACTTGAAGTCAAGCCAGTCAATAGGACCTTTACATACTTATTTAGCTGGCCGTTATATTGTTGATAAAGTTGTTCAAAATTAATATGTTTTAAACCAGGATGCTGAGACAATTGAACAAGAACCTTTTGTGTTTCTTTTGTTGCGGTGGGTAACCACTTAATTAGTTGGGTTAGTTCATTAATTAATGATGGTACAAGGGCCGAAAAGGCCCCAACAATAATCAAAATAATTCCCAAAACAATCGTTAAACTAGCTAAACTTCGCGGAAAACGAAACTTTCCAATTCTAATCTTCAAGAGTAATTTCTGAATTGGGTTTAGCATGTAGTATAAGAATAACGAAATGACTAAGGGAACAATAATCGCCGATACAAAAACGACGATTGGATGGAAGACAAAATCAAGCTGTGAACAGATCCAAACAAAAGCCGCTAGGATTAACAATTCTAACGACCAATATAAAATTCGCGACTGATTTAGTTTCATTTTTTCTCCTTCACAATATAGATCGGCCGATGTTTAACTTGGAGGTAAATTCGACCAATGTATTTTCCAACAATCCCAATACAGAGAAGTTGAAGCCCCCCCAAGAACAGGATAATACAAGTTGTCGAAGCCCAACCGAAAATACTAGATGCTGGGTTTATTAATCGACGAATGATTACCCAAAGCATCCCTAAAACTGAAATAACAAAAGAAGTCGTTCCTAACCAAACGGCTAAAGAAAGCGGTGCTTGAGAAAAGTCAGAGATCCCGTCCATCGCGTAACGGAAAAGCTGCCACGTATTCCAATCAGTCTTACCTGCAACTCGTTCAACATTATGGTAATCAAGATATTTCGTCTTAAAGCCGACCCAAGAAAAAATTCCCTTAGAGAAACGACTATATTCCTTCATTGAAAGTACGGCATTGACCATCTGGCGTGTCATCATTCGGTAATCACGCGCACCGGGAACAATATTAGTATTGGAAATTCGGTTAATAACCTTATAGAACTGGTCACTTAAAAAGGACTTAATTTTTGCTTCGCCAGTTCGATCAGTTCGCCGAGTTCCAATACAGTCATACTCCCCAGATTGGAGTTCCTCATACATCGTTGGTAAAAAAGATGGTGGATCCTGCAAATCAGCATCCATTACCACGACATAATCGCCAGTTGTTGCTTCTAGTCCAGCATACAAACCGGCCTCTTTCCCAAAATTTCGCGAAAACGAGACGTAATGAACACGCTCTGGATCTTGCTCATGGAGCTTCCGCATTTCGGCTAATGTCTCATCCTTTGAACCATCATTTACGAACCAATATTCAATTTCTAACTCTTTAATCTTACTGACCACTTTTTCAACCGCTGGGTAAAAAAGTGGTAAAGCCTCGGCTTCGTTGTAACATGGAACCACAATTGATAGTTTTTTCATAAAAGTTCCTCAATTAACATTCTAAAGACTACGTAATCCTTTTAATTTTATAACAGTTTTATCTCCATAAACAATAAAAGATCATAGAATTTAGCGTTTGTTTTGCCAAATTCTATGATCTGTAGAGGGCGGTTGTAAAATGTAGGAAAACGGCGGAATAAAATTGTCGTTTTTCCTGCATTTTTTGTATACTCACT
>NZ_JACJJQ010000029.1 GCF_016900115.1 Limosilactobacillus alvi | reverse complement strand
ATACATAAAATCCCCTAAATCAAAAAAATTGGTACTGCTAGGATTTTACTCCTATCAGTACCAAATATTGTAGACCCAAAATAAACGCTATAACCTCAATGTTAATCGGGGTTACAGCGTTTTTTATTTTCGTAAAAATAGCAAAAATATAGCAAACTCATGTCACTTTAGATCGATGATAGTCGTTTTATACTTTTGCTTTGCCCGATTGGTTACATGCAGGTATACTTCTCTAGTAATAGCAGAATCGGAGTGACCAACTCGATCTTGGATTATATAAAGAGGTACTCCAAGCTCAGCCAGCTTTGATACGTGAGTATGCCGAAAAATATGAGTGGTAACTCTTTTGTTGATTTTTAGATCGCGCTTAGCACGTCGTAGCATTTGATTAAGTGCGGTAAAGGCAAAAAACTTATTGTCATCGAGAAAGAGAAAATCATTGAGCTTCTTGCCTTGTTGGTATTGGTTGTAAATCTCAACTACTCGTTTGGGCAGCAGAAGAGTACGATTACCACTTTCTGTTTTCGGATTATTCTGCTTATAGTAGTCCTCCACCCGACTAGTAATGTAAGAGATGGTCCCATCTACGGTTGCGTAATATTGGCCATCTTCATTGGTAATATTCTTAATTTGCATTCCTAGGGTTTCACCAATTCGCATGCCTGTTAGATACTGCCACTCGAAGATATCAGCATAACGCGGTCTACGCTGTCGGACATAGTCTAAGATGGCGGTCAACTCAGCCTGTTCTAAGAACTTTTCTGAAGGGACGGTAGTTTTTTTCTTCCAGTTCACATCTAGCGTTTTGATGGGTTGGTTAGACATATAATCTCGCTTATAGGCAAAACTAAGGATCGAAGTCATCCGGTAGCTAACCGCTCTAACCGTTGGGTTGTTATAATTATCCTCATAGAGCATTTCCTCATATGCGTGGATTAAAAGTTTGGGGGTGATATTGTTGACCAATGTATCCAGACCAAAATATTTTATGATGTGTTTCTTTGCAACAAGATAGCTTTCCCAAGTTGCATCACGAACTTGGCCTCGATATATTGGTTCCCACTCTTTGATAACTTCGCCTAAAGTTACGCCAGTTTTGATATTTCCATCTTGAATCTTACGGAGCTTGGCTTGAATTTTATCTTCGAGGATAATTTGAGCCTTCTTACGACTAATACGATTATTATTAGGTAAAGTAACACTTACGGTCCGGTATTTATTAGTGAGTGGATCCTTATACCGATCAAAAAATTGAAAGTGAGCAGTTTTAGTTTTTTGTACCCACATCGGTATTACTCCTTTCTTGAAACTGTATTTGGTTTATAGACATAAACTGATCATTAGTTCTTTAGTGGTTATTTTTAAACCCGCCAGTGTAATGACGGGTTAATTATTATTATTTAGGCAATCAATTCTCGCTTAATATCTTGAAAATCACCAAAAGGAATGGTTATAAAGCCAACATCATTAGCAATCTTTTTAATTTGTTCGTTAGGACGAGATACTTTGTCGTTATATATCAACATTAATTTTGGTGATCTGTAATCAAACGAAGAGTTATTTTTAATATCACTGAATTGGAAAGCGGTTTGCATAATGCTTTTGTTGTCGATATGGTTTGTAACGTCAACAATTTTAAGTGGGTGGTTTTGACGTTGAGGAACGACATATGGATATTGGTAATTGATACCAGTTCGCCCAGTGAAATGACTTGGAATACCACCTAAATCACTCTTATTTAGCTTATCAATTACATCATCGATAAACATTTTTCTAACTTGAGAACGTTGAGTGAATGAAAGATCCCCAATTTTAAGAATTGCTGAAGTTAAATCAAGTTTCATTCTTGGGAAATCGGATGAAGTACCTGTATTAAATAAAGTACCATCGTCACTGAGGGTAACATTATATTGTGTACAGATCTTTTCTAATATTTGTTGTCGGGCATCAGAAAGATTGATATTCATCATTTCTAAATTATCAAGTGTGTAACCGTCGTCATCTAACTTGATTTTGTTACCAGCTAACGTTGATAGGTATAGAGTAATCCTATCTCCAATGTTATCTGTGAATGGAGTTACGATTTCATCTGAATCGTCTAGTTGATTAACGCGATAGCTTTTACTAAGAAAGTCGTAATAATTATTTAATAATTGCTTCGTATCATTCATATTAATTACACCTCCTAGACGAGATTACGACTAACCTGCAATCCCTTGATCTCAAAATTGTTATACGTTAAAAAGGCTTTTAACGATTTTTCTATATCATTTTTTAAGTAAGGATAATTCTTAAGATCAGATAATGGAATAGCTTTGGAACCTTCATTGTGAGATTTATCAAAAATGTGTACATGAGGTGTTGGTACATGCTCATGTACTTTTCCATTAATATCAATTCTAATCATAATTCCATTATTACATTTTAATAAGTACGTAAGATTGTTTTTTCTATGATGACCTTTACGATTTTGAAATACCGTAAATCGTTCTTTAGATTCAAATTTACCGTGACCTTGCATTTTTGATTGTGTTTTTGGAGCGGCTATGTGAATTATATCATCTAGTTCTTTTGGTAATTCATGCAAGTAAGTATATTCTTTATCTTCCATTTGACTTATCCTCTCAATCAGCCCCCGAGGCTGGCTTTTTAATTATCAGCATAAGGATCTTGACCTTGCCGATACATATTAGTAGCTTGAATCTCACCAGAACTCTTCATGTTATCAGGAGTTGATAACAAAGCATCCCGTGCGGACATGCCTTGATGTTCCATTTTATAAGCAGCGGGCGACTCACCGTATTTATTTACAAAATCGTGTAAATTATCAGTAGTTGCCAAAGCATCTTGCTGTTGCTGAGGCTGTTCTGTTTGCTGGTTAGTCGGTGTTTGATTACTCTGTTGAGTTGTTTGTTGCTGACTAGTTGAACTATTAGTCGCTTGGCTAGAACTGGATTTCGTTTTACTATCCTCGTGTTTTTGCTTATGTTTCACCACTTTATGACTTGATGATGAACTCGAAGAACTACTTTTTGAGGATGTATTACTGCTACATGCTGCTAAAGACAAAGCCGCTAATATTGAAGTGGCAATAGTTAAAACTTTTTTCATAATTATAATTCTCCCAAATTAAGTTTTATTCTTAGGGCTAGCATTTACATGCCTGATACATAAAAACCGACCATGTAGGCCGGATTTGTGAAGTTATTTCATTGATGTTTGGGTTTTTACGGTAACTACACCATCATCAAAGGTAAGAACAAAGTTAGCGCCAGAATCGCCCTTGATACCGGAAGTGTATGACCAAGTTTCACTATTTTTACCCAAAATGTTCGTGTGACTGTAGCCATTTGGTTTGCCAAATTTATCTAGAATTTCCTTTTTAGTTTGTCCATTTTGAATGGTGTCATAGTCAGCTAAAGTAATCTTGTGTTTCCGATTAACCTTCAAACCATCAATTACCTTATTCACAGCGTGGCCATCTTCAAAACCGATCGTTAAGCTAGAACCAACTATTGCACCGTCCCAAGTTTCTGTATCAGTTTT
Source organism: Limosilactobacillus alvi (assembly GCF_016900115.1). Classification (GTDB taxonomy): domain Bacteria; phylum Bacillota; class Bacilli; order Lactobacillales; family Lactobacillaceae; genus Limosilactobacillus; species Limosilactobacillus alvi. The sequence continues at coordinate 19,329 of NZ_JACJJQ010000029.1, read as the reverse complement.
AACGCCTTCCAGTTCATCAGTTGAAGTGGTTGAAGGTTTCTTGCCAAATAGTTTGTTAGCTTCTTCTTTAGTGGTTCCATTGTCCTTAGAAAGATTTATCTTCTTATAGTTAGCGTAAGTAACTTTACTTCCCGACTTTTTTGAACTACTTCCGCTACCCATAGCGCCACCAACACCGATAATAACGACAATTACAAGCAGCCAGAACCAAATCCGCTTATAAAATGGTTTCTTTTGAACGTAAGTGTTGCCGTTAGCGTCCTTGATTTTCTTTGCCACATTAATCTCCCCCTAGAAAAAGATAAATACAGTACACAGCTTTTATCGTCATTCAGTTAGTTTTGGACGTAGGAGAGTATGACCCGATAACTTCCTTGACTTTTTCTACATAGTCAAAAGAAATCCCGTTTTGTTTCATGAAAGTTATGTAATTGAGTTCTTCTGGTTCCAGACCGGTGATATCTACATAGTCTTGTACCAACTGTCTAATAGCTCCGTTGTTGGCTTCTGCTTCCATTTCCATACGGGCTTGGACAGTTGCAGTATACAAGACGCTTTGGTCATGCTGTTTTGTTATGTGCTCAATTTCGTGTAAGGTCGCGAAGTTCTGGACTCGCTCTGGGTAACGATTTGACACCCAGACAAATAGCAAGTCTTTTTCATTAATTTTACCAAAAGAAGCGTAGGCTGTTTTTCAAAGTCGCCATAAATAAGGTGAGCATTTAACGCTTTGCAGATTTCTTTAGCGTTCATTTTGCCACCACCCTTTTAATTGTCCCGTCCTTCCAGGTAAGCACGCATTAGACGGCGCATAACTTCATGATCATGTTCAGTAACTGGTTTGCCATCGTAGCTCATAATGGTCCCAATTGCTTCGTCGACAGTTAAATCATTAACAGGAGAACTTTCAGATTGCTTTTTGCCTAATAAATAGTCAGTTGTAACATCAAACAACAAAGCGAGCTTTTTAATAGTATCTAAATCAGGCTCACGAGTACCATATTCGTAGTTGGCATAAACTTGCATTCTTTTTAAACCTAATTTTTGTGCAACATAAGTCTTAGACCAACCACGTTCTTCTCGTAATTGTTGAATTCGTTCGCCGAATGCAGACATGATTAGTTCCCCCTCTGATGTTGATTAGTGTTTCCATTATTATAATATATTTAAACATAAAGTGTTATTTTTTCTTCAAAAGGTTTAAATATAGTGTTGACTTACTCAAATAGAATAGTATTGTATAAACATAAAATTACTCATTAAGAGTAATTTAGTGAGGAGGGAAGCTTATGCCAAGTTTGGTTAGTCCGAGTGCTAATAGCGATTTAAAAAAATGATCGTGAAGCATGGGCTAAAGCAACGATATGTAGCTAAAGAAATTGGGATCACTCCTAACTATCTTAGTGCAATTTTAAATGGCCGTAAGAATATGAATGCTGATATTGCTATTCGAGCGACTAAGTTGTTCGGCGAATATAGATTTATCACTGGTAATTAATAACATTACTTTAGAGAAAGTGGGGGTAGCTGATTTGACAAACTTAGCAACCAATACTTCTGGTACAATCTTAAACCTGGTCACTACTTTATCTCATACACATTGCCAGAAGAGCTTGATAACTATCAGTCGCGAGTACGGATTACAGATATGGATCATGCAGAAGCGTCATTTAATATGTACGGTACAACAGTAACTGGCAATCGATGTTATCTCGAGTTCACAGTTCCAAAAGACGGTAAAAATTACTGGGCTTGCATATATAGTACTCCATTAGGTATTACCCCTACCTCACCACTTAACTTTAATGATGTTTTTGTAGCCAAGTTAAATTATTAATTTCAAGGGGCTTCGGCCCCTGTACATAAAAGCAAAATTACTGGTACAATTAATTAACAGTACAATTGAAAGGTTACAATAATGCAAATGATGCAAGATCTCATTGTTTATGTCGATGAATCAGGTAATCCTGGGCATGGTAGAGGAAGATACTTTACAATTGCGTGTGTAGTTGTTTCAAGTGAAAACGTGAAAAACATCCATCGAAAAATGAAGCGACTATGTAAAAAGGTTAAAGATAATCATCCAAGCAGGATTTGGAAGAGGGGTGAAGTAAAAGCCTCGAGTATTAAGCCTTTTGAAAGGTCTGAACTAATTAAACAGCTGCCGAAAAATAAAATTAATGTTTTCTACATAGTTATTGATAAGAAATGGTTAGTAGAAAGAATGTTTAAAGATAAAGCCATTTCATACAATTATTGGTTAAGATTAGTTATTGACGACATTCTTGATTATTATCCCGAATGTAAAACTTTAGCTATAAATATTGATAAACGAGATATAAAGGTATTTAGTGGTAATTCATTTGAAGACTATTTAAACATTCATCTTATTTATGAAAGAAATAAAGATATTGCAGTGACAATTGATTATCCAGAATCTCATTGCAATTATGGCATTCAGATTGCTGACTTTATTTCAAATGGGATTAACTATGGATATGTGTCGTCAAAAAATGATGACAATATTATTATGAATTCAATAAATCCTTTGTGTAGGAATCATGATTACTTTCCATACAATAAATTTGGATTGTAAAATATTTACAAATAGGGTTAGTTATAATAAACTAATCGTAGAGGTAAGACCTGTATTCTGTGAGATCTTGCGAAGTATTCATAAACTGCCTGTTGTGGTAGTCAGCATATAGGTACTCAAAGGCGACTTAAAAGTCGCTTTTTTACATATATGGACGAATATTGATCGATATAGCAAAAATATAGCAAACTTCTGCAAAATGGGTATTGTTCTTAACTTCAAATTGAAAGAAAAAACTTTATCAAGACGTTGGTATACCGACCATTAATGATGATTTGAAAAATAATAAATTGCACCCATTAATTTTGGAACATAAACAAAGATAAGCAAAATAAACGCTGTAACCTCAATGTTAATCGGGGTTACAGCGTTTTTTATGCTAGAAATTAGTTAGCAATTTCTAGAGGAACAAATTTCATTTGTGCGACATCAAAAAGGCCTTCATCGGTGAGCTTTAATTTTGGAATTACTGCTAAAGACATAAAACTTAAAGTCATCAACGGATCGATATTTGCCGGGATCCCTAAAATATCATGAGCAACTTGATCAAAGTGAGTTTGCGTTTTGACGATAACTTCTCCTGGTTGGTCACTCATCAAACCGGCAATTGGTAGAGCAAATTTGGCCTTTACTTGACCATCTTTGACGGCGACTGCTCCACCACCTTGGTTGATCAGCGCTTCAACTGCCGCTTTCATTTCTTCATTATTAACCCCAGCAACAATAACGTTATGAGAGTCGTGGGCAATGGAACTAGCGATGGCGCCATGCTTCAAACCGTAATCGGCAAGTAGGGCTACAGCAAGGTTGCCGGTATGATGATGACGTTCGACAACCGCTATTTTTACGAGATCCTGGTAGGGATTAAATTTAAAATCATGGTCAGAATCGACGGTTGGTTGAAGATGTTTTTCACCGGTAGCAACTTGGCCTGGTAGAACTTGAATTGCCCGGATCATTTTACCACTCAGGTTTAGCTTAAATTGTGAAGTGGAGAATGGTTTAACCGCCATCGTGTTAGCAACGGAATCAATTGCTGTGCGTTTTACAGGAAGGAGGTATTGATGATTCTTGGCGACAATTTGGCCCTTGATTAAGACCTGTTCTACTTTAAAATGTTGTAGATCATCAACCACGATTAAATCAGCCCGCCGGCCAGGAGTGATTGCTCCCCGATCCGCAAGACCACAATATTCAGCAGCATTAAGGGTCGCCATTTGAATTGCGGTGATTGGATCCAGACCATTAGCAATTGCTAGCCGAATTGAATGATCAAGATGACCAATTGAAAGCACCGTCTTGGTTTGGACATCGTCACCGACTAGGAGACACCGGCGGGCATTGGCTGAATTAACAATCGGGAGAAGATCAATTAGATTATGTTCAGTCGTTCCTTCCCGAATCATTAGATACATTCCGACATCAAGGCGGGCTTGGGCTTCCTCAATCGTCATACATTCATGATCACTAACAGCTCCAGCAGCGGCATAAGCATTTAGGGCTTTTCCCATTAATTCAGGAGCATGGCCGTCAATCCGATGACCAGTTGCTTTGGCAGCTAAAATTTCGTCAAGCATGGTATCATCATTATTAATTACCCCAACATAATTCATTAATTCTGCTAGGCCATCAACTTGATTATCTGCCAGGCGAGGTTGAATATCTTTGGCAGTTAAATGCGCGCCAGCGTGTTCAAAAGGGGTTGACGGAACACAAGGCGGCATCATAAAGCGAATGTCCATCGCTGCTTGCTTAGCTGCTGTTTGCATGTAATTAAGACCGGTTAAACCAGCTACATTAACAATTTCGTGGGGATCGGTGGAGACTGTTGTGGTCCCGTGGGGGACAAACAATCGCGAAAATTCTTCAGGAGAGACATAAGCTGATTCAATATGGATGTGGGCATCAATGAGGCCGGGAGCAAGAAAGTGATGGTTAAGGTCGATTGTTTGATGTCCATCATAATGGTCGGCAATTCCTGCAATTAAACCATCACTAATGGCAACATCACCGTTTATCAAGCGGTGTGTCATTACATTGACGATACGGGCATTTTTTAAAACCAAGTCGGCTGGGATCCGGCCAGCAGCGACGTCAATTAATTTTTTAAGCGTTGCTTTTTCCAAGATTAAAACTCCTTTGAAGATAAATTGTCGACCATTATAATGATTTTCGACTATATATCAATGATTTTACGAACTTTTTTTAAATTGTTGAAAGAAACATCCGAAAATGTCACACGGATTTAATGAAAAATTAGTTGCAACTGTGCTTGAATAAGTTACTTTGGTTCTAATTGATGTTGTGGCAAAATATGGCCAAATTACCCATTTAGTAGGGCGAATATTAGGAACTGGATCAGGAATTTATAATTTTTACTACGTAACTGGGTGTTTAATACTTGGTTGGATCGCGGGTCAATGCTAATTTTAGAAGAAGTTGAGTAAAAAAAGCACATATTAAATTTAAAATATCAATCGCGAGCATAACATTATCTAATGAAAGCACTTAATGGTAAAATGAAGACAATCATTAGGTAAGGAGGTCATTAAATGGTAGAAAAGAATTTAACTTTAGCTCAATTAGCGCAATATGATGCTCAAGATGGCCGTCCTGGTTACGTGGCGGTGGATGGAGTGATCTATGATGTTTCAAATAGTCCAGCTTGGCAAAATGGTGAGCACCACGGAAATCTTGCTGGACATGATGTTTCCAAGTCAATCCATGAAGTTTCACCGCACGGAATAAAGAATTTAGCAAAGCTACCAGTTGTAGGGAAAGTTATTCCAGAATAAGTCAGAAGTGGGGAATGAGGTTAATGCCTGGTTCCATCCCCACTAACTAGTTTAGGGAGGTTAGGGAAAAAGCTCCTTGACGGCCTGGTTGGGATAAGAAGAACGAAGGTTGATTCATTAGAATCAGCCTTTTTAGTATCAAAAATTAACATTTGATAATTTGTTTCGGAAACAAGTTTTAAAGTAAAAATGAGAATAATAATTAATTTTGTTGGAATTTTAGGTTAATTATCTTAACTTTAATCTCGTTTTTTATGTCAATTTTAGTGATGGGTACTTTGACAAATTAAATAAAGCTCTTTAGACTAGTTTTAACTTATAAGTAATTCTAATAAAGTTTGGAGGTGGGATCGTGGATTATCAATTATTCGACTATGGTGATCAAGCAATTGTTATTGAATTGGGGAAGGTAATTGATCCGGAAATTAATCGTCGAGTCCAACTTTTAGGACAATTGATCATGAAGGCAAAGATTCCGGCAATCGAAACGATTATTCCAGCCTATGCGACTTTAACGGTTACCTTTAATGGGCAAATTACCAATGGCAAAATGTTAAGGCAACGGTTAGTCCCGATTATTGAAAGTTCATTAAGTGGTGATTTACCAGTAGCTAAAACCTGGCTTATCCCTGTCGCTTACGGTGGTGAATACGGTCCTGATCTAAGGGATGTGGCTGACTATGGGGGAATTACCCCGACGGAAGTGATTCGGCTCCATACTGCACAAAAGTACTTAATTTACTTTCTTGGTTTTCTTCCGGGATTTGCCTATATGGGGACGGTGCCTGATCAAATTGCCATGCCCCGTTTAGCAAGCCCCCGGCTTAAGATCCCAGCTGGAAGTATTGGAATTGCCGGTCAGCAAACTGGTTTTTACCCAGTTACTTCTCCAGGGGGATGGCGTATTATCGGACAAACACCACTTAAGCTGTATCAACCAGAAAATCCAGTTAGCTTTTATCAGGCGGGGGATCAAATCCAATTTGAGGCCGTTACTCCCGCTGAATTCAAAGCAATTCAGTTAACTGTTCAAGCGAAAACGTATCAACCAAGGGAGGCAGAGTAGATGGCTTTTCTACAAGTAATTGAACCCGGACTCCAAACAACCATTCAGGATACGGGGCGAGTTGATGCCCAACGATTTGGCTTCCCGGCTTCCGGCAGCGTTGATCGAGCGGCAACGCGCTTAGCAAATTTACTGGTTGGTAATGCTGAAGGAACAGCGGTCCTAGAGTTTCCTTTAGTTGGACCAACCTTAGAATTTGAACGTTCAACCTTCATTGCTCTAACCGGCGCCAGGTTCAAGGCAGAGTTAAACCATGCGTTAATCCCAATGAACCAATGCCTTCAAGTACAAGCTGGCGATATTCTAAAGATTGGCCCAGTTGAAAAAGGGCGGATTGGGTACTTAGCTATCGCTGGTGGGATCCAAACCGCACCAGTTCTTGGGAGTCAGTCAACAACAATTCGCCTGCATCTCGGTGGCTTTCACGGTCGCGCGTTAGAAGCTGGCGACTTAATTCCAATCAAAAAACAAACAGTTTTGACCAGTTTTTATCACCGCCGGGCGCAAGCTCAACGGCTACCAAATCAGGATGAGATAATAAAAATCCGGTTGATTAAAGGACCACAATGGCAGTGGTTTGATCATCTCAATCAGCAAAGGTTATTTCAAGGAACCTTTAAAGTAACTAACCAAGCGGACCGAATGGGGTATCGACTTGGAGGAACGAAACTGCAGGTTCCGAAAAAAAACTTGTTATCAACCGCAACAGTTAGGGGAGCATTGCAAATTCCCCAAAACGGTGAACCAATTGTGTTAATGGCTGATCGTCAAACCACCGGTGGTTATCCGGTAATTGCGGTAATTGCGACCATTGACCTAGGTTATTTTGCCCAGTGCCAAGCAGGACAAAAAATTCAATTTGAATTAATTACTTTAGAGCAGGCGCGGCAAGCTTTAGATCAACTTCGGCAAGAACTGGATCAATTTGAGCAGACCGTATTAGCGGGGAAATATCGTCCGCCATACGGAATAAGCCGGGTTGCCAGCCAACGGATTAGTCGAATGTTGGAGGAGTAAGAAAATGGAAATTGATCAAACAGCGTTAGAAAAATTAACCAAGCTACTAGAAAATAGTCAACTTACAGAATTAGAGTACCAGCAGGGGGAAGAGAGGATAAAGCTTAAAAAAACACCAACAAAAGTCAATAGTAATACTACTTCCCAAGTTGATCGATCTGACCAAGCCCCAGTACGAGCCCCACGGACTGATGTGGTTGAAGGCCATACCATCAATGCTCCAACGGTCGGAATTTTTTACACGGCAAAATCACCACAAGAACCGGCTTATGTCAAGGTTGGGGATGAAGTAAAGGCCGGTCAAGTTGTTGGAGTTATTGAGGCAATGAAGGTTTTTACCAACGTCGTTAGTGATGTTGATGGAATTGTGGAACGAGTGCTTGTAAATAACGAAGAGGGGGTTGAATATGGACAACCACTTATTCAAATCCAGTAGTTCAATTAGTAAGTGGCCTTTTCATAAAGTTTTGATTGCGAACCGGGGTGAAATTGCGGTCCGGATTATTCGAACTTGTCGGGTACTTGGCCTCCAGACGGTTGCTGTCTACTCCACTGCAGATGAGCAAGCTCTGCACGTGCAATTAGCTGATGAAGCCGTTTGTATTGGTCCTGCCAATGCTGAACAGTCCTATTTAAACATTAGTGCTATTATTTCAGCAGCCCAATTAACAAGAGCAGAAGCGGTTCACCCTGGTTATGGCTTTTTATCAGAGAGTGCTGAATTTGCCCAGGCTTGTCGGCAAAACCACTTGAAATTAATCGGGCCGAGCCCGGAAGTGATCAAACTTTTAGGGGACAAAGAAACAGCACGTTTAACGATGAAAAAGGCGGGCCTTCCAGTCGTAAAAGGAAGTCAAGTGGCAATTACAACCCTAGCTGAGGCCAAACAACAGGCGGATCAAATTGGTTACCCAGTAATGCTAAAAGCAAGTGCTGGTGGTGGCGGCAAGGGAATGCGGATTATTAATTCAGCAGGTGAATTAAAGCAACAATTTGCCACTGCTCAAGAAGAAGCCGTTGCTTCCTTTAATGACAAGCGGATGTATTTGGAACAATACTTACCAAATCCCCGCCACGTTGAGGTTCAAATTATTGCCGACCAATATGGCAATGCTGTGGCTTTAGGTGAACGGGATTGTACAATTCAGGCCCGCCACCAAAAAGTGATTGAAGAAGCCCCCGCAGTGATTTTACCGGCAAACGTTAGGGAAAAGATGCTCCGCTGGTCAGAGCAAGCAGTTCGCCAATTAAACTATGAAGGGGTGGGAACGATTGAATTTCTTTATAATCCTGATGGTAGTTTTTACTTTATGGAAATGAATACCCGGATTCAAGTTGAACATCCAATTACGGAATTGATCACTGGGACAGATTTAATAGAAATTCAATTACGGATCGCTGCTGGGGCAAGGTTGAGTAATCGGCGGCCCCAACCATTCGGTTTTGCTATGGAATGTCGGATTAACGCTTTGACACCGGGAAAGATCAGTGCGCTCCATTTGCCAGTAGGTCAAGGGGTGCGAATTGAGACGGCGCTATATCAAGGCTACCAAGTCCCAACTAATTATGATGGGATGATTGCCAAGATCATCGTTTATGGTGATCGGCGCCAACGAGTTCTCCAACAGATGCAAGCAGTAATTGATGAAACGGTGATTGGTGGAATCCAAACAAACCTTGATCAATTAGAGCAAATTTTACAAGAACCAGATTTTCAACGGTTAGTTACCGATGTCAACTGGCTTGATCAAAAGTCAGCTTCGTAAAGCAATAAAGGGGATAATTTGATGGTGAGGATTGATTTAAATAGTGATCTAGGTGAAAGTTATGGTCGTTACCAGCTCGGTAACGATCAGGAATTAATGGGGTTGATTACTTCAGCAAACGTTGCCTGTGGTTTTCACGCCGGAGATCCAGATGTAATTGCTGAGACGGTGACCATTGCTAACCAGCGGGGGGTTGCCATTGGCGCCCACCCGGGATATCCTGATCGCCAGGGATTTGGACGGCGGTACATGGCAATGAAGTCAAGTGAGGTTGAACATTTAATTACTTACCAAATTGCGGCGCTGGCTGGATTTACAAAGGGTCATCGCTTACATCACGTAAAACCTCATGGAGCATTATATAACGCTGCTGCAAAAGATCCTAAATTAGCTTTAGCAATTTGCCGGGGGATTCAGAAGTTTGACCCTGGTTTACCGTTATATGGCTTAGCCGGCTCAGAATTAATTAAGGCGGCTAACCAAATTGGTTTACCAGTTAGGTCAGAGGTTTTTGCTGACCGGGCCTATCAAGCAGATGGTAGTTTAGTATCGCGTTCCCAACCTGGGGCAGTCTTAACTGACCCTGAAGTTGTTGCGAAGCGGGCAGTAGGGATGGTTGAAAACCAAGCAGTTACTGCCATTACTGGTGAAATTGTAAATCTGAAAGCAGATACGATCTGTGTTCATGGAGATAATGCCGCAGCTTTAGCTTTAATCAAGCAGTTACGGTTGGCCTTAGCAGAAAACGGAGTTGAAATCACAGCAGGATAATAAAAACTAGGAGGGAGTCTATGCAAGAAAAACTAAGTCAAAGTCACCACCAAACCGTAAAAAAAGCCGCCCTTGGTGGGGCTTTCTTAATGGCGATGTCGGCGGTTGGTCCGGGTTTTCTAACCCAAACAGCCACCTTTACACAAAGTGAAAAAGCTAATTTTGGCTTTGCCATTTTAATTTGTATTTTGGTCGACATTATTGTGCAGTTGAATATTTGGCGGATTATTGTCGTGGCAGGAAAACGCGCACAGTTAATTGCTAATGAAGTCGTCCCGGGCTTAGGCTATCTCTTATCGGCTTTAGTCGCATTAGGCGGCCTTTTCTTTAATATTGGGAACGTGGCTGGCGCTGGCCTCGGGTTAAACGTATTGTTTGGTATTCCGGTTATCTGGGGGGCCATTCTCTCTGCAATTTTTGCGATTGGGATTTTAATCGTTAAAAATGCTCTCAAGTACGTGGATTGGACGGTGCAAATTTTAGCGATAATCGCAGTCCTGGTGTTAATTTATATGTTGATAGTAACCAAGATCCCATATGAACAGGCTGTTAGTCATACCTTTGCTCCAACGAAAATTGATTTCTATTCGATTTTGACAATTGTTGGGGGGACTGTTGGGGGCTATATTTCTTTTGCTGGTGGTCACCGACTCCTTGAAGGTGGGGCAAAAGGCCAAGCAGATATAAAGTATGTTAACCTCGGGGCTTTAACGGGAATTGGCTTAGCCTCGGTGATCCGGGTTATGTTGTTCCTAGTTGGGCTAGCGGTGGTTTTGACCGGCACAAAACTTGATCCAACGAATCCTGCCGCTTCGATTTTTAAAACTGCTGCCGGAAGTTTTGGCCTGAAATTTTTTGGTTTGCTACTTTTTGCAGCGGGAATGTCGTCAATTATTGGCTCAACCTTTACCTCAACTTCGTTTTTAGACTATGCGGTCAATGACCGGTCAGTTCGGTTCCGAGATTATTTAACGGTTGGTTTCATTGCCTTTGCAACGATTGTTTTTGCCCTCGTTGGTCAACCAGCAAAGGTTCTCGTGGTAGTGGGCGCGTTGAACGGTTTAATTTTACCAATTGCGTTAGCGATCCTATTAGTTGCGGCCCTTAAAGAACCAATTATGGGAGTCCGTTACCATCATCCAATTTGGTTATCAATTACGGGTTGGATAGTGGTCCTTTTCATGGCCTTTGCCAGTTTAAAAACCATCTTTACCTTATTCTAAGTTGGTCATCATCAAAAGCGGTGGTTGCATTGCAATCAGTCGCTTTTTTTGGTTCAATTGAAATGAAATGGTTATTTCGGGAGGTAAGTTGGTAATGGAGAAATGGCAAAATTACTATTCAAAAGAGGAACAAGCAGCGCTAACGGAGAAGGCGAAGCAGAAAATTAAATTTCCCACTACCCTTTATCAACTTGCAAAGGCTAATGGTCAGTTCATCCCTAAACATGCACGGATCAAAGCTTGTCAACGTGCTCAGATGCCTCTTCTGAAGGCTGATATTCAAAATCTGACCGCCTTGGCTAATGGACAGAAGCTCCCAGCATCGCCAAAGAAAAAGGCAAAGCGATCACAAACAAAGGTGTTACGAGAACAGGAGACACTACCAAAGATCACTGCTAAAGAACGGCTTCAACGGATCTTAAGCCAATATGATAGTTGGGTGCAAACCGGTGAAGAAGTTGGCATTATGCAGTTTGAAAAACACCGTCGCTATCGGATTCAAGCGGCCGACGTGCTGAAGAATCCTGAAGCTACAAATTACGCTTTGAATCGCCAAGCTAATTTAATGGAAAATCAGCTCGAACGGCTAATGGAACGAGTTGAACGCCGGCAAGATAACCAACGATTTTATTGAAAGAGGATGAAAAGATGATTGCAAGACGACGGGTTCATTTGATGGGGACCGTAATCGATGTCCAGATCGATCACGAAGAGGCGGAAGTCTTGGCGGATGAAGTAGTGCATCAGCTAAAATTGTACGAACATCGTTTTAGTGCAAATGATGATTCAGCCGAGTTAATGCAAGTCAACCATCAGGCTGGTAAGCAAGCAGTAAAAGTAGCTCCGGAGTTATTCGATTTAATTCAAATTGGTAAAGATTATAGTCTAATGCCAGTCGGAAACTTAAATATTGCCATCGGGCCCCTCGTTAAGCTCTGGCATATTGGCTTTGATGATGCTCATAAGCCGGGTGATGATAAAATTAAAGCGCGGCTAAAGCTGACTAATCCCCACCAAATTGAATTGAATCCAGTTCAACAAACGGTTTTCCTAAAGCAAGCCGGAATGGAGATCGATTTGGGGTCGCTTGCGAAGGGGTATATCGCTGATCTACTTACCGATTATTTACGCCAAAACGGGGTCCAATCGGCCCTCTTAAATCTCGGTGGGAACGTGGTTGTGATCGGCGGGAAGCGGAGTAATTCGGATGGTTATTGGCACGTTGGCCTGCAAGATCCAGCTCAACCGCTTGGCAACTACCGGCGGGTATTAAATCTCCGCGATCAATCAATTGTAACTTCTGGGATTTATCAACGAAACCTGGAAGCTAACCATCATTTTTATCACCATATTTTTGACAAACATACTGGTTATCCAACCCCCACCAAGATTACAAGTTTATCGATTATTTCTAAACGGTCGGTTGATGGCGAGATTTGGACAACGATGCTCTTTGGAAAACCACAAGCTGAAATTCAACGTGTAGTGGAAGGGCTACCAGGGATTAAGGCTATCGTCATTGATAACCGGAACCAGCTGTTTGAATATCATGGCCCAGATGATTAGATTGACAATTTTTCATTACCGTTTACAATTAAATTAGAAAATGTAACTGGAGTGCCCGTGCACCGGGCTGAGATGTGTTTTAGAAACACGGATCCATTGAACCTGTGAGTTAGAACTCGCGTAGGGACGTTACGGAGGCGTTATCCTGCGGGAATAACGCCTTTTTTGATGTTCCGGAAAGGAAAAAGATGAAGACAAACTTAATTGACCAAATTAAAGCTCAACGTCCCTTAGTACTAGTGGTGACCAATTTTATTACTGCTGGGGCAGTAGCTAATGTTTTAAGCGCAGCAGGGATGTCACCGATGATGCCATCTGACTTTCATGAGGCTACTGAGCTAACCCAGTTAGCGGATGCCGTAACCATTAATATTGGCTCGGTTGACAGTGATCAAGCGGCTTTAATTGATGCGGTGATGGCGACTGCAACCCAACTGAGTAAGCCAATTGTCTTAGATCCGGTTGCAGTAAGTGCGAGTCAAGCTCGGCAAAGTTTAGTCCAATCAATTCTAAAGAAAGGGGTAACTTTAATTCGCGGTAATGCGAGTGAGATTGCTTATTTAGCAGGAATTCAAAGTCAAGCCCGGGGAATTGATGCCGGGGACGAAAATAATCCGGCTTACCTGGCCCAACTTTGTGCGCAAAAGCAGCACTGCTTAGTGGTTCTTTCTGGGCCAATTGACTACGTGAGTGATGGTAAAACTACAGTTGAATGTACGATGGGAAGTCCAATGATGCCAAAAATCGTTGGAACTGGTGACATGCTTTCGGCTTTTTTGAGTGGTTGCCTTAGCTTACCGATTAGTCAATTTGAAGCTGTCAAATTTGGAACGGAATACTTTGGCCAGGTAGGACAAAGAGCAGATACCGGGAAACTTGGTGATTGGTCGGCTAATTTCTTAACGATCTTGGACCAAGCAAATTCAAAAAGTTGGAAGGGAGTAGGAAAATGAAAAAACAATTTCCTCAAGCTTTAACAATCGCTGGATCTGATTCTGGTGGTGGGGCTGGTATGCAGGCGGATCTAAAAACAATGCAAATGCGACATGTTTTTGGGGCATCTGTGGTAGTTGCTGTAACCGCCCAAAATACCCGCGGGGTAAATGATGCTTTTACCCTACCTAAAACAATTATTGATGAACAATTTGAAGCGATTGCTGATGACTTAGCGATTAAAGCTGTCAAAAGTGGCATGTTAGCCAATAGTGACACTGTGCGGACGGTTGCCAAAAATTTACGGAAGTTTAACTTTGGCCCTTATATTCTTGATCCGGTAATGGTTGCTAAAGGGGGTGCTCATTTATTGACTGATGATGCTGTAGCAACGGTTAAACAGGAATTGTTACCACTTGCAAGCTTAGTAACCCCTAACTTACCTGAGGCTGAAGTTTTAACAGGAATTACGATTAAGGATCAGGGAGCAATGCGAGTGGCAGCTGAAAAACTTCAAACTTTGGGTGCTAAAAATGTCTTAGTTAAGGGTGGCCATTTGGACACTGAGACCGCGGCAAGTGATTATGTGTTATTGGCCGATGGGACTGACTTTTGGTTGAGCGGTCCTCGGTTTGAAACCATTAATACCCATGGCACTGGTGATACAATTTCTGCTTGCATCGCTGCTGAAATCGCTAAGGGAACCGACCTTAAGTCTGCAATTCAAATTGGTAAGGCTTACGTAACAGCGACAATTCGGGATGGGATCCTTGTTGGCCACGGTCATGGACCATTAAATCACTGGGCGGTGTAAAACAATGAAATTTAAAACCGAAATGTTAAATGCTTACCTCGTTGGTGGCAGTCAAGATACTGAAAGTAATCCGGTAAAGTTACTCGAGCGAGTGGAGATTGCCCTAAAAAACGGAATTACCATGTTTCAATATCGGGAAAAGGGAACCGGTGCTTTACAAGGACTAGCGCGTCAAAAATTAGGCCATCGACTTCACAATCTCTGTCAACGTTATCATTGTCCGTTCGTTGTTGATGATGACCTCGTCTTAGCCTTAACCTTGAAAGCAGATGGAATTCATGTGGGTCAGGGCGATCAAGCAATTCGTCAAGTTACAAAGGTTGCTCAGCAAGCTGGAATGTTTGTCGGCTATTCTTGTAATACGAAAGCTGAAATCCTACAGGCTAATCAGCTTACCGGGATTGATTATTATGGAATTGGGCCAATTTTCCCGACCCAATCAAAAGCAGATGCTGACCCGGTGCTAGGGCTTCAAAAACTGATCGAGTTAAATCAATTAGCTAAAAAACCGATCGTTGCCATTGGTGGAATTAGTAGTAATCGACTTGCCACAGTTCGTCAAACCGGTGTTGCTGGGATTGCTGTAATTTCTCAAGTTCTTGGAAGTGATGATGTTGCCTTAGCTAGTCGGCAGTTAGTGGGTGAAAAAGGGTTAAAAAACTGATATAATGAGGCCATCATTTACCAGGAGGACAAAGATGCGCGTTAATGTTTTACAACATACCCCAAGTGAAGGCCCGGGTTCAATTTTACAGTGGGCAAAATATCACCACCATGAAGTATTTACCTATCATCCTGCTCAGTTTGGTAAGTTACCATCGGTTCAAGAGACTGATCTACTAGTGATTTTAGGGAGCCCTCAAAGTCCAAATGATGATTTTCCTTGGATTAAAGCGGAACGGCAATTAATTAAAGAAATGTTAATAGCAGACAAACCGATCTTTGGGGCTTGCTTTGGGGCTCAACAAATTGCGGTTGTCCTGGGGGCAAAGGTTCATAAGGCAGCAGTTAAGGAAGTTGGCTGGGCGCCTGTTAATTTACAAAGTGATGTCTTAACTGATTTTCCACAAACGGCAACAGTCTTACACTGGCATGAAGAAATGTTTGAACTTCCAGAAGGGGCAAAGTTACTTTTTACTAGTCGGGATCATCAAAACCAAGGCTTTGCTTATGGTGACAAAGTGATTGGTCTACAATTTCATTTTGAGCCAGACTTATACAATTTACGATCAATGGTTGTGAATGATGGGGATTATGCCGATGAAGGAAATATTTTGAAACAAACGGCTGATCAAATTTTAGTTCACGGGGTGCCAAAAGAAAATGTAAGTTTAATGGCCAAGCTATTGGACCAAATTGTTAATGCTTAAAATAAAAAAATTACCAAAGTGATTGACAATCCTGATAAGATCGTTTAATATAAATAATCGTTGTCAGAGGTTAATTACTTTGATTTCGGGAAATAGCTCAGCTTGGTAGAGCACCTGGTTTGGGACCAGGGGGTCGCAGGTTCGAATCCTGTTTTCCCGACTTTGATTGGCTGGGAGAAACGTACTGTTTCATCCCAGCTTTTTTAATTTAAGCAAAAATTTAAGTTTTGTTTACGAGGAAAGCCAATGGAATTTACTTTTAAAAAGCAACGAAATTACCGTGTTTATTTATTCTATACTGCGGTATTTATTTTAATTGCGCTTACTATGTATGGAACATATCTCTTTACTGGTAATAGTCTGATTTGGAATAAGGATCCGCTAAACCAACATCTTCCCTTATTAGCTGAGTATCGGAAAGAGCTAGGCACCTTTATCCAGCATCCTTTTAAAACGCATCCCATGTGGTCATGGAAGATGGGGTTAGGGGCAGATACTTTTTCAATTTTTTCGTATTATACAATTGGGGATGTATTTACCTACTTGGCCTTTCTTTTCCCGGTAACTAAGTTAGTGATGGCTTATCAGTTAATGATCATTTTGCGACTCTATTGTGCCGGCTTAGCTTTCATCTGGTTTGCCCGTCATTTTCAGCTTAAAGATTGGGTGATGGTTGCCGGTTCAGTGGTTTATCTAGTTAATTCGTACCTTTTATATGCGAGCCTTGCCCAACCTTTCTTTACTACAACTTTTATTCTTTTTCCCATTTTGGTTGTCCAAACCGAGCGAGTTTTAAAGGGTGGATCCTGGTGGCCATTAGCGGGCGCCTTCTTTTGGATGCTCGTTAACAATTATTATCTAGCTTACGTTTTGGGACTAGGGACGATCATCTTTTTGGTTTTGCGAATTGCAACTCATTATAGGCATCGCCTTGATTGGGGCGTGACAATCCTCAAATTGGCTTTAGCAACGATTACGAGTTTGCTTTTAAGTGCTGTCCTGTTAATTCCCGAAATTATTACCGTGATGCATTCAACGCGGGCTGGTTCTTTGTTTGCCAATGGATTAAAGACATATCCAGCATATTATTACTTGTTCTTGCCAAAATCGTTGATCAATGGTGGTCAATGGTCCTTTATGTTCTGGTCAGCTTTAGGGATTGTTTCGATCGGCTTTCTGGGAATTGTCTATATTTATCTCAATGTTCGGCGGTATCCCTTAATCGCAGTTGCTTTAGTTTTAGCCTTTGTGATGCTACTAATTCCAGCGGTCGGTGCCTTCTTCAACGGAATGATGGCGGCTTCAAACCGGTGGACTCTCTTGATTTACTCACCATTAAGTATGGCAGTTTGTTTTCTTTTACAAAATGCAGGAGATTTATCACGCCATCAACTTTTAATTATGACCTGGGTGACGATTGGATATCTGCTAGTCGTTTTGATTTCATACTTCTTTAAAAATGATCCAGCATTATTCGTACCAGTAATTTGTCTTTTGGGGAGTCTTTTGATTTTGTGGCTTCTTCATAGTCAAGTAATTGTTCATCCAGCTCGGTGGTTAATGGCCTTATTGCTTGCAAACGCTGGTTTTAATGCCATTTATGCGGCTTTCCCATATAACGGGGACTTCGCTAGTGCAATGTTAACCAAAGGGCAATACCAAGCAATTACCAAGCAACGGTATGGCGGCTTAGATCAGGGCCTTTCCAAATCACCAACTTACCGGGTTTCAACAATTAGCCAAAACGAGATTATTCCGGACATTTTAAATGACAATGACCTTTCAACAGGTTTACACAATATTGATTCTTATTATTCCCTTCAAAATCAGTATTTAGGGGACTTTAGTCGTTCGTTACAAAATACCCAGTATCAAGCTAACGTTCCTTTGCGCCAAGTTGATGACCGGAGTGTTTGGTTAAACTTTTTAGGGGTGCGCTATCTCTTTGTTCAATCAAATGGCGATAACGCCTTAAAGTGGCCTCAAGGTTATTTCTTGGATCAATCAACGGAACCTCAATATGATTATGATGCCCCACAGCCAAGTAATGCGACGCAAAAGACCGATTTGACTCCGATCCAAACAAATCGGTTGAAGACTAACCAAGCTTTTCCGCTGATCTACTGGCAGGACCAGGCAATTTCTAAGCACCGGTATCAAAAACTTTCACCAACGGAAAAAGAACGGGCTTTGGCAAGTGGAGTAGTTGCTGATAACCAGGCGATTAAGGGACTGACAAATGCTAATTTGAAGGGGAATGTAATTAAGGTTAAATCGCAAATTATTTCTAATCGCTTTAATGTAATTAATCCGCATCATTTACAATTACTCGATGCGGATGAAACTTATAAATTAGTTTTCCCGGATGTGGCAAAAAAAGCTGTTAAAAAGCAATTACGACAAACCGAATTGCATGTTGAATTTGCTTCGATCAAGTATCACCCACTAACTTTAAAAGAACAGTTAAAAGCGGAAATCGATCACCTTCACCAAACAGCCCAGTTTAATCCTGGGGGGATGATTAACCATTGGTCGGCTTACTACAAGTATTGGCGTTACCATTTAATCAATGGCTCACCGGATATGAGTTATAGTTTACAAATTAAGAGTAAGTATGGAACAGAAAAAATCACTCAGCCAAAGCAAAGTGTTTTGTCCTTCTTTAAAGTGGTAAAGAATGGCACAATGAATATTGGCTATTTTGAAAAAGACTTTCCGCAACAGTTGACTTTTATACCAACTAAACTTGGTACGTATGACCTAAAATATCAAGTTGTGGCCGAGAAACTTGGTACCAAGTATCAAAAAGAAGTTAAAACCATCCAAAATCACCGGCTTAAGAATCTAAAATTTGAGACTAATCAGATTAGTGGAGAAATTACGACTCCTCGTGTAGGAATTTTAACTTCGTCAATCCCATATTCGAGTGGTTGGGAGGCAAAGGTCGATGGTAAGGTTGTTAAAACTATCCGAACCAATCAAGCTTTCTTAGGCGTGCGCTTGCCGGCTGGTCATCATCGAATTGTCTTTACTTATCATGTCCCTGGTTTAAGAATAGGGGTAATTATCAGTCTTTTTGGCTTACTCTGGACATTCCTAATGGCTGTAATTACCTGGCTTGTTCGTCGGCAGCCAAAATAATTTAAAATTGGTCTTGCAATTTTGGCTCAGTTTGATATACTAAATAAGTCGTCAAATGGTGACGAGTCAAATTGGGCTATAGCCAAGCGGTAAGGCAACGGTTTTTGGTACCGTCATGCGCTGGTTCGAATCCAGCTAGCCCAACTCCTTGAAGCGAAGAGGTTGCTCTTCGCTTTTTTTGTGTATAAAAAAGCGGGTCTACAATATTTGGTACTGATAGGAGTAAAATCCTAGCAGTACCAATTTTTTTGATTTAGGGGATTTTATGTAT
>NZ_JACJJQ010000028.1 GCF_016900115.1 Limosilactobacillus alvi | reverse complement strand
CCTAACTGAGATTTGATGTCTTCAGTATAGGGGGTTAGCCATATGATTAATAGACGTGTCGTTATTCACCGCTTACGATGGATCGGCAGTATTCAAATCATCAATGCTAAAGCCAAGACGAGCACATAATTTACTCAAACTAGCCAAAGAGGGGGTCTGCAACCCATTTTCAAACTTACTTAAAGTTGATTGGGTACAGATCCCCTTACTTAGCATGATTTGTGAATAACCGAGTTGTTTACGACGCTCGATAAAACGTTCAATATCCAACACATTCACTCCTCAATATGTGATTAACCGTGAATTCCTAAAGCAATCTTAGCAAACCGGCTCATTTTAGACATATCCCAAGCTGGTTCCCAAACTAGGTTAATATCACATTCTTTTACTCCATCTACAGAAAGAACCGCCCGGTTAATTTCCGTATTTAACAGGTCTCCAAGCGGGCACCCCATCGTCGTTAAAGTCATGGTAACAGTACACTTGCCAACTTCGTCAACTACCACATCGTAAATTAGACCGAGGTTAACCAGATCAATTCCGAGTTCTGGGTCGATAACTTCTTCAAGCGCACTCATCACTTGGCTTTCAATTTCTGAAAATGGTGCACCAGTATTTTCATCTGCGGCCATTTGGCTTCCTCCTCGTAGAAAAAGATTAAATCGATAACGATTTACCAACTAAGTTTATTATATGACGATTTAAGATTACTGAATAGCCATAAACCAATTTTATTTGACAATGTGGAAGTCGCCCTTAATAAAGTGCTTCCAGAGAGCAAACCAGCAAATTACCCCAGTCAAAACTAAAAGGGCAATCCCAAGCTCATAACTACCAGTCCAGTCATGGATCCAACCGATCACCAAAGGTGGGAAGAAACCACCAAGGCCACCCATGGCCCCAACGAAACCAGTAACCGCCCCGGTGTTACCTGTTGAAACGTAAGGTACCATCTTGAAGACGACTCCGTTACCGACCCCAGCTGCTAAACCAACCAAAACGATTCCGGCAATAAACATTGCTTGAACGTGAAAACTAAACATGATTACAAGGGCAAAGACAATAATTGCAATAAAGACCCATTGTAATAATGCCATTGGCCGCATGTGGTCAGCCATTGCCCCACCAACTGGCCGAATAATCGTACATACAAAGGCAAAGAGGGCCGCGTATAAACCAGCCTTAACAGCGCTGTAATTAAAAAGCCCCGTCAAGAAAAGTGGTGTTAAGTTCGTGAAGGCCACAAACAAACCGAAAGTTAGGAAGTAAAACAACGAAAGGTACCAAGTTGAACTTTCTTTCGTAACACTCAAGGCCCCCTTCAAGGTCTTGGTTTTATCAACTGGCATTTCCTTACAGCAAAGCGCAAAGATCACTCCAATTACGACCGTTAAGACCATTAAAAAGTTATAAACAGCGGTAAAACCATAACTCTTCGAAATGTATGGTAAAGTCATTGAGGCCACAGCGTTCCCCATGTTCCCCATAGAAACGATCCCGAGGGCAAGTCCTTGTTGTTCCTTTGGGAACCAAACAGAAGCATAGGAAACCCCAACCGCAAAGGAAGTTCCGGACATTCCTACCAAGAAGGCAGCGAAGATTAACATTCCAAAGGAGTGAACCCGTGGAATCATGAATAATGGGATTAAAATGAAGGCCATTAAGATTAAGTAAACCTTCTTTCCACCATACTTATCACTTAAGATCCCAACTGGAATCCGCATAATTGAACCTAGTAAAACCGGCGTTGCTAACAAAAGGGTCCGTTCAGAAACAGAAAGGTTAAACATCTTCCCAACTTGGGCTGCTAATGGCGCAAAGTTAGACCAGGACATAAAACAGACAATCATGGCAATCGTTGCCAAAGTTAAAGCAACATAGGCATTTGCCCGGTTGCCATGTGCAACATCTTGATTCATAGTCGT
Source organism: Limosilactobacillus alvi (assembly GCF_016900115.1). Classification (GTDB taxonomy): domain Bacteria; phylum Bacillota; class Bacilli; order Lactobacillales; family Lactobacillaceae; genus Limosilactobacillus; species Limosilactobacillus alvi. Next base: position 21,155 of record NZ_JACJJQ010000028.1, on the reverse strand, counting down.
TATCCTCCAATTTGACTCATGTGACGCCAGGTTGGCGCTTTATCAATAATTCTCTCAGGTTGAGCAAGGGCCATTTCATGGTTTAATGGCTTGTTGTCTAATGCTCGTTGGATGGTTTGCCGAAACTTAACCGGATCTGAAATTACTTTCCGCACGTTAATTTCTTCATTCCAGTACAAACATGCTTTGATGTATCCATCCGCCGTAATTCGTAACCGGTTACAATTTTCGCAGAAACGGGCACTAATCGGGTGGATTAAACCAAAGCTCCCCTTAAAACCTTCAATTTGGTAGTTATCAGATGGACCATTCCCTGCCAGCTCAATTGGCTGGTAGGCAAGGCCCGCTTGGTGACAAAGGTCAAAGACATTATCAAGTGGAACAAATTCTTGTTTCCAATCAGCTTCCGCATTACCAATTGGCATGAATTCAATAAACCGAACATTTACGTCGTGATCCTTGGTATAACGAATAAAATCAAGGATTTCATCATCATTTTGGCCCTTAATCAGGACAACATTTAATTTAATCTTCTTAAAGCCTAATTCTGCCGCTGTTGCAATACCGTCTAAAACTTGTTGAATATTCCCACCCCGGGTAATTTCCTTATAAACATCCGGTTTGAAGGTATCTAAGCTAATGTTTAAACGGTCGAGGCCCGCTTGCTTTAAAGCGGCAGCTTTCTTAGCTAAAAATAGCCCATTGGTTGTAATTGAAATATCCTTCACTTCCGGAATCTCCCGAATCCGTTGAATTATTTCAACCACGTCCGTCCGTAAGAGGGGCTCCCCACCAGTAATCCGGACCTTATTAATTCCCATTTCCGTAAAATTTTTAACCAACTGAACAATTTCATCTTGGGAAAGTACCCGATTATCTGGGAAGAAAGGTAACCCTTCCTTTGGCATACAGTAAACGCAACGTAAATTACAACGATCAGTAATAGAAAGTCGTAAGTAATCGTGTTTCCGGTTATATTGATCATAAATTGGTTCCACGAGCCTACCTCCTAACTCTTTTTACCCACCACTAACCGGTGGGATTAAGGCCACTTCGTCAGTCGAGTTTAAAGTGATTTCACTTTGATTTATAAACTCCTGGTTAATTGCTAACCGTGAATTTTCAACGGTTTCTTTTACCAGCGGGTCAAGGGCGGTTATTGCATTTTTTATAGCTGCAACAGTTGTATTTGTGGGTAAATCAATTGTTACCACAGGTCCTAACTGATCGCCCAAGAAAGCAAATAACTTAACCGAAATTTTCATTAATTCCCCCACCTTACCTTGTCAGTGTCATATTCCTTTTTCCAGATTGGCACTTCCTGCTTTAGGGTATCGATAATGTACCGACACCATTCAAACGCTTCGGCTCGATGAGGAGCTGCCACGCCAACAAACACCGCAATGTCAGTTAACTTTAGTCGGCCGGTCCGGTGCGCGACAACTACTCGTCCACCAGCGGCTTCAATCGGCTCCGCTAATTTTTCCAACTGGCGTTCGGCCATCGGATGATAAGCACTGTATTCGATTTCCTTAGTTTCGACAGGACCGGTCCATTGGCGGACCGTTCCAACAAACATATCAATCCCCCCATACTCGGGTGCCACTAACTTTTCGTATAGTTCGCCAACCTCAATTGGTTGATCAGAAATTCGTAAGTAGTGCATCCATTCATCACCTCACCTTTAAGAACACTTTCATTATCACAAAGGCGGATTTTAAATTGAATTAGTCAAATCCCCTAAAAAATGACCTTTTGGAAGATGTTATACTAGCATTGATAAACGATGAGAAAGGTTTACTAACATGCAAATTTATATTAACTATGCTTCAATCGATGGCCATAACCTTGAACTCGCAGAATTTCTTCAAGCTCAATTTGATAAAACCAATTCGGTTAGCTTAGGATCTTGTTCACCCCAGACCCTCACTAAACTTAAACCGGGAAACTTATTAATTCTTGTTCCTGCCACTTACGGTAGTGGTGAAATTGCTGCACCTGGTCTTACCATGTACCAAGCTCTTTCAAAATGGCAAGGTCAGGACGTTTATTTTTGGGTCCTCGGGATTGGTGACCAAGGCTATGGTGATGATTTTTGCCAGGCAGTTTTAACCTTTGATCAAGCCTTGGCTCAGACTGGTGCTAGGCGGCTTCAAAGCCCCTTATTATTAGACTACGAATTAGATCAAGCAAATGAAGAGCTGGTTTGTCAGCAACTTAATCACCTGAAGGAGGTTCTTGCCAATGAATAATCAGCGGCCCTTCCTTTTGATTCTGATGCTTTTTCTTTGCCTGCCATTATTTGCATTGATTGCTCTTAGCCTTGGTCGGTTAAACTTTTCTTTAGCCACGGTGATCAAAACCTTTACCAACCCGGGGGCTAACCCCTTGGCCACAAATGTCGTGCAAAACTTACGCTTTCCCCGCGTTCTGGCCGCCTTATTCATCGGCGCCGCCTTGTCGAGTGCCGGCATGGCCTATCAAAAAACCTTTGCCAACCCCTTAGTTTCCCCGGACCTTTTAGGAGTTACGAATGGCGCTTCAGTTGGTGCTGCCATGGCAATTCTTTGCGGTGGAGGTGTTTGGTTAACCCAGGGAGCTGCCTTTTTAGGGGGAATCATCGCCGTTGGCCTAGCCCTTTTGATTCCCCAACTCTTACATCAACAAGGAAACTTAATCTTAATTTTAGCAGGAGTTGTTGTTTCGGGTTTTATGCAGGCGGCTTTAGGACTATTAAAATACTTGGCCGACCCGGATTCCCAGCTTCAAAGTATCGTTTACTGGCAACTGGGGAGTATTGCCAAGATTGACCGGCCAAGTCTTTTAGCCATTTTTCCAATTTTGGTGGTTGGTTTTTTGATTCTCCTGGCCTACCGCTGGCATTTAACCGTTATGGGAACTGGCGAAGCAACTACGCAAGCCGTTGGGATTAATCAAACCTTTGAGCAAGTAATCATCGTAATTGGTGCCACTTTATTAACGGCAAGTGCCGTCTCTTTAAGCGGCACCATTGGGTGGATTGGTTTAGTCATCCCCCATGTTGCCCGGTTATTGGTCGGCGATGATGCCCGCTTTAGTCTGCCATTATCTGCAATTTTAGGGGGCATTTTTCTGCTAGTCATTGATACCCTTGCGCGCACCCTCTCGGCTGGGGAAATTCCCTTAAGCATTCTCACCGGTTTCATTGGGACTCCAGTCTTTATCTTAATTCTTGCCACTAGTCACCGGAGGAAGTCACTATGAGCGAACCCCTATTGTGTGTCAATAATCTTTCTTACCAATACCAAGCCAATCAGCCCCTCCTAAAGGGGATTAGTTTCCAACTCGACCGCGGTGAAATCTTTACCCTCCTCGGACCAAACGGAATTGGTAAATCGACTTTACTAAGGTGCTTAACTAATTTGACCAACCCAACCGCCGGAAAAATCACCCTTCAAGGGGCCAATTTAAGTCGGCTTTCGCACCGCCAGCGAGCTCAACGGATGGCCCTAGTTCCCCAAAACTACCAGGTTAACGCTGATTTAAGCGTCCTTGAATACGTTTTGATGGGCCGGATTCCCTATCATTCCTTCTTTGGTGGACCAAGCCCTGACGATTGCCAAATTGCCATTCATTGGTTACAAAAACTGGGAATAGTTGCTTTAAAAGCTCGCCCATTAAACACCTTAAGTGGTGGCCAAATGCAACTAGTTGCAATTACCCGTGCCCTGGTCCAAAATCCGCAACTCCTAATTTTAGATGAACCAATGGCAGCCCTTGATATTCGCCGCCAGGCCCAGGTTTTAGGCTTAATAAAGCAACTTCAGGCAAGTGGAGTAACGATTATTATTACCAGCCACCTGCCAAACCATGCCTTTATTCTAGGTGGTAAAGTTGGCCTTTTAATGCCCAATCAAACTTGGCTAACTGGGCTAGTTGATAAAATCGCCACGGCCAAAAATCTTCAAATCCTCTACCAAACTCCCCTAAAAGTCTTCTATTCACCAAGTTTAAAACGCCAAATTTGTGAAATTGACGGCTTAAATTAATTAAATTCCGGGAATTCCCTTAGTTATATACTATGGGAATATTTTTATATTCTTGTTAGAATAGTAAGCAGATAAGGAGGCGATGTTGTGAAATTATCATCGGTTGAAGCAGCAGTAATGGAAGCTTTAGAACAAGTAATTGATCCCGAGTTAGGGATTGATATCGTTAACTTGGGTTTAATTTACGGAGTTGAAGTTAATGCAGGAAAATGTCAAATTAAAATGACCTTAACGACCCAAGGTTGCCCCTTAAGCGATATCTTACATCAAGACATCGTTCGCCAGGTTAAAAAAATTAAGGATATCCAATCGGTCGAAGTTCAGTTAGTTTGGTACCCAGTTTGGACAGTTGAAAAAATGTCCCGATACGCATGGATCGCCTTAGGAATGGAGCGTGGATAATAAATGAAAAAGCAAATTGACTTTCAAATTCCAATTAAACAACTCGCTGACCGATATCCTGATTTTGTTGAAATCATGGTTAAGCTTGGTTTCACTAAGATTCAGGTACCGGGGATGTTAAATAGTGTCGGACGCTTTGTTAGTCTCGAAAAAGGCTGCAAGGCTATGAATATCGATCCGGCAAAGGTTAAAGCAACGTTTATTGCGCACGGTTATGAGGTAATTAACAATGACAAGTAAACATACCGCCTTAACCAGACAAAAGACAATTGTAAAAATTTTAAAGTCACTGCATAACGGGGGTTCGTTTGAGGAAGCCAAGCGAATGTTTAATGAAGAATTTGAATCGGTGGACGTTGCCGAAATTACGGCCGCCGAGCGGCAATTAATCGCTAATGGACTGAATCCAATGGAAATCCAAAACCTTTGCAACGTTCATGCCGAAGTCTTTAAAGGTTCCATTACTGATCAGCAGGCGACCCCGGCTTTTGAAACGCCCGGACACCCCGTTAAAACGATGAAATTAGAAAATACGATTATTTCATCCCTTATCAATGACGAACTACTCCCCTGCCTTAAGAAGTGGCAACAGGATGGAAATAATTCTGAATACTTGGAGCGGATTCAAACAGCATTAGCGGACCTGGCGACGATTGACCGCCACTACACCCGGAAGGAAAATACCCTTTTCCCAATAATGGATAAGTACGGCATTACCGCGCCACCAAAAGTGATGTGGGGCGTTGATGACAAGATTCGGGGCCTAATCAGTAAAGCCCAAAAGCTCGTTAATCAAGATCCACTACCCGATAAATACGCGATTGAGGCAGCCATTGAAAATGCCACCCAAGAAGTAATGGCGATGATCTTTAAAGAAGAAGCCATCATGATTCCAATGATTGATGAAGTGGCAACGCCCAAAGACTGGCAGATCGTTCGGGAAGACGAAGATCAAATTGGCTACACTTTGATTTCACAACCCCTTCCTTGGAAACCCACGGCAGAAGAGTTAGCCGCGGCCCCCAAAAAAGACCAATCAAAACTAGCCAAGGAATTGAATGAAATGGCAATGCAACTAGCGGCTGGTGATCATCAAGTTAACCAGCAAGTAACTAGCAACTCAAACGAACGTGCTCCCCTACCAGAAACGACGCTCCCGGAAAATGAACCGTTCGAAATACAACCAGGTTCACTCAACTTAACTCAATTAATCGCGATTTTTAAGACTTTACCGTTTGACTTAACTTTTGTCGACCACACTGACCATGTTCGTTGGTTCTCAGATACCGATCATCGAATTTTTCCACGAACGGCTAGTGTAATTGGTCGAGCAGTGGTTAATTGTCATCCCCCAAAGAGTGTTGATAAAGTTGAAAAAATTCTCAAAGATTTCCACGCTGGTACTCAAAATAAGGCCGAATTTTGGTTTGAACTCCATCAGGAACGCTTTATTCACATTGAATACTACGCTCTCCACGATGAAGCTGGTAAGTACCTCGGTTGCTTGGAAGTTAGTCAAGACTTGACAGATCTACGGAAGCTCAAGGGTGAAAAACGACTTTAAATTTAATTTGGAAGGAACAGTAATAATTTATGTTTAACGCGTCAAAAGTTAAAAACTCAACCCTCATCGGGGTTGAATTAAATTTGATTTCTCTTTTATTTTCTAGTATTGCCCCAATTTTGAATAAATTCGCTCTGGTCAGTTTGAATCCAATTATTGGAGGCTTTTTTACTTCTTTCTTTGCCATGTTATTAACCGGTGGCGTCGTGGTTGCTCAAGCGCACCGTATTGCGATTATCAAAAATCCATGGTTTTTCCTCCTGGGGGCAACCAATGCAATGGGCGTTCTCCTTCAGTACGTTGCCCTTTCTTTACTAAGCCCGGTTACAGTAACTTTGATCGCTCGGATTTATCTGGTTTATGTTTTCTTCTTGGGATGGCTTTTCTTAAAGGAGGGGCTACAGGCTTGGGATTACGTGGCAATTATTACATGTATTGCCGGATCGATCCTAGTTTCCGGTGGTCGAGCGCAAGTCGATAGTGCTTGGGGACTGCTTTGTGCTTTCCTTTATCCCTTCATGTACGCGGCTAACAACGTGATTGCTAAAGCCCTTGTTAAGGATACTGCCTCCAGTACCACCCTCTTTTATAATCACCTTGTTTCGGCCGTGGTACTCTTAGTTTGTACCTTCTTTACCCCACAAGTTTGGCAAGGCCTTTCCGCACGGGCGATTGCCTTTAATTTTGGGGGTGCCCTTTGTAATGGTTTTATGTCCCTCTTGCTTTTCTACACTAGCTTAAAGTTCATCACTGCTGGCCATGCCAATATTGTTCGAGCCCTTGGACCACTGATTGTAATTGCCTATTCTGCATTCTTCTTTCCAATTTCAATCACCCCAAGTATCGTTGGCGGGGCAATCCTCTTGATCATCGCTACGGCCATTGTCACTACTAAGCATCAGAATTAATTTCTCACCTCACCTCGGATAAAAATAACAAAAACGGTTAAAGAGAATTCCAACTGGTTCTCCTTAACCGTTTTTTGTTGCCGTAGTGACCTAATTGAGGGGGTGAAGAAATCTTAAAGATCGGCTACGACAACGTAGGCACAGTCCACTGGACCGTGAACCCCAACCACTAATTCCATTTCAATATCCCCAGAGTTCGAAGGGCCTGAAATGAAATTAATCGCTGAAGTTTGCAAGCCGTCGGCCATCATTGCTTCGTATTTTTCAACTGCTTGCCGGGTTGACCGAACCAGCCCGCTCTTTGGGATCAAAGCTAAGTAATGTTCGGGAAGATAGTTAAAAGCTCGCCCTTGTTCTGGACTGGTAACAACCGTAATTGTCCCGGTATTAGCAATTAAGTAATCAGCAAACCCAATCGCCAAATCAGCTTGATCAGCTGCTTCAGCATTTTTACGGCGATCACCCGGATCCGTTGACCAGACCGTGGTTTGTTTGACTTCAGGTTTCTTAACCCAATCGCTTAAACCATAATTTGCCCATTTATCATCCTTAAAGCCAGGAAGTAATAAGGTTTCAGCCTGAATATCAGCAAGGTATTGATTTAAAAAGCTTGCCAAATCATCCTTTGCACAGGTATAAAACTTAGCGGCAACCGCTTCACTATTAGTCTTTGCGGTAGCTAATAGTTCTTCTGGGCTTTGGTCAGCTAAAACTTGATCTGGAAGATCATTTAATGGTTCAAACGCCTTAACCGTGTGCCGTGGACGACCAGCAGCCTTAGCGATCCGGTTTAAAAACTTTTCGCGGTTCGCTTCACTATTTGCTTGCTCAAGTAAACTAGTCATCTTCTTGGGCCTCCTTTTCCTTAACAATTGGGGCTGGGTCTACCGGCTTGTGATTCTTATACCAGTGACGGAAGTTATTCTTCTTTTCAACTGGCATTGGAATATCCCGAATGTCTGACCAACCATGCACCAGCTTTGGAGCAGCCTTTGGCAAATGATTAATCTTACCGCCTTCGTACATTCCATCAACATCGCCAGGTTCTTTCATCCGGCTAAATGGGGCGGCTCCAGTATGAGCAACTGTCATTGCGGTACCAAAGAGGGCCGGTGAACCTGTCCCAATCCCGATTGTCTTCAAGATTAAGTTAGTCATAGAGTGATCCATGTGCTTTTGATCCATCTCAACAATCCGGTGCTTGCGAATTAATTCATGTAACGGAATCTTAACAGGACAGGTTTCAGTACATGCGGCACAAAGAGAACAAGCATATGGTAATTCTTCAAAGTTATCGTAGCCTCCAAGAATTGGGGAAAGCACCTTCCCGACTGGACCTGGGTAGATCGAACCATACCCCTTCCCACCAATGTGCCGGTAAATCGGGCAAACATTCAAACAGGCCCCACACCGAATACATTGTAAAATTGGTTCAAATTCGGTTCCTAAGGCCCGGAAACGACCGTTATCAACAATGACAACCCAGAAGTCATCCGGGCCGTCAGTTTCACCTTGCTTCTTTGGACCAGAAAAAGTACAGTAAGTCGTTAGTTTTTGACCAACGGCCGAACGAGCAAGCATGTTATCGAGGACTTCCGCTTCTTTCATCGAAGGAACGATCCGTTCCATCCCCATCACAACCACTTGGGTCTTTGGCATGGCCATGGTAATATCGGCGTTTCCTTCGTTGGTGTCGAGATTAATCATCCCTTTATCGGCAATCGCAAAGTTACATCCAGTAATCCCAAAGTCAGCTTGCATGAAATAGTCCCGGAGATACCCCCGGACAAAGCGCGCTTCGTGGGCTGGCTCATTGTCACCTTCGTAGCCAAGCTTCTTGAATTCAGCTTGGATTTGATCCCGATTCTTGTGCAAGGTAGGAAAGACAATGTGGGTTGGTTCATCCCAATTATCTTCTTGCAAGATAAATTCAGCTAAGTCACTTTCCAACACGTCAACATTTGGAAGCGCCGTTAAAGCCTTATCAATTTCAATTTCGTTGGTAACCATTGATTTGGACTTAACGACTTTATGAGCTTGTTTTTTTACGACTAATTCAGTAATAAAGTCACGAGCTTCCTTTTCAGTCTCAGCGAAGAAGACGTGCCCGCCTTGCTTTTCAACATTCCCCGCAAATTCTTCCAAATAATCCGGTAAGTACTTCAGGGCGTGTTGCCGAATTTGCTCAGCTAAATCCCGCCATTCGTTCCAATGCCCCATTTCTCGCCGGGCCTTGGTCCGCTTAACAAATTGAGCATCTTGCGCCTTGGCAACCGCGGCTTGCATAAAATTATCTTGCTTGGCTTCAGCCACTCGTTCTAAGAATGGCTTGTCACTCGTTGAGATTCCCATATTAGAACACCCCTTCTCCATTAGCCGGGACAACTTCTTCGTCCGTATCAGCTAAGTACTTAATTCGGTTTGGATCAACATTATGGTTCAAAACTTCAGCAATATGCATTACCTTGATGGGGTGGCCTAACCGGTTCATTCGCCCAGCAATATTCATTAAGCAAGATTGTTCCGTCCCAATTAAGATCTCAGCATTAGTATCAACAATGTTTTGAACCTTTTCATCGACCATTGGCCCAGAAAGTTCAGGGTGCTTTGCGGAGAAGGTTCCCCCAAAGCCACAGCAAAGTTGGACGTTCTTAAGCGGAATTCGATCCATATCCTTAACATGATCAAGTAAAACAAATGGCGCCGTCCGTTCGCCAATTAACCGCGTCATGTGGCAAGACCGGTGAACCGTAACCTTGGCATCTAATTCAGCCCCACAATCAACAATCCCGAGAACCCGGTAAATGAATTGACTAAATTCATAAATCTTATTGGCGACTTCCTTGGCTTTGGGACCATAAACGGGGTCATTCTTCAAAATTTCTTCGTATTCCTTAATCATGAAGACACAGGAGCCAGAAGGGCCAACAATGTAGTCAGCATCAATACTGGAAAGGGCGTCAATTTCATTTTTAAAAGTTTTCATGCTGCCTTTGGCGTACCCGCTGTTATAAGTTGGTTGCCCACAACATACTTGCTTTTCTGGCATAAAGGTTTCACAACCCAAACGTTCTAAGACTTCCACCATGGCTTGTCCAACGTTTGGAAAAAGTAAATCAACTAAGCAAGTTGAAAATATACATACACGTGGCTTACTCATTGTTACCGTCTAGTCAACGATTAACTAGACTGCCACCCCCTTCTTTTTAATGAGTTCATTTCTTCACGCCTTTATTATACAACTATTCAATGAATTATAAAACGCTTTTTCACAAGATATAATTCGGTTTCAAGCGCATTATATAGGCATCCTAATGTATTCTTAATAGGAATATTTCACATTCTTTACAGGAATATTATGCATTAAAATTCAATTCCGAGAGTGAATAATATCACAGCCGGAGACGAAAATTTAAATTAAAAAACGTTGCCTAACCGAAGCACTAGCTGCCTCGATTAAACAACGATTAATTTTCTACCTACTTATCGCCAGCCAAGATCGCATGAGCTTGTTGGTTAGTAAGCTGATAGTGGTAATACTTTTGATAGAAATTTTGGGTTTCCTGCGTCATGTTAACTTTTTGCATTTGTTTAGGATGCAACAACTTAGCTGCCCATAAAACCTGAAGGGCTTCTTCGCCACTATAACGATCCCACGGGAAAGCTCCCTGCGGATTGCCGTATACTCGGTGGTCTTTAACCGCTTTAAGATTTTTAAAACGGTCATCCTGAGATAAAAGCCGCCGTGCCTGCTTAGTTGACGTCTGACCAATAATAATAACCGCGGGGTCAGCCTTTACTAATTCTTCACTCGTTACTGAGATCATATTCCCAGATTTTTGAATTGCGTTTTGACCTCCGGCTAACTTAATCCATTCATCAACAATTGTCTTTGTTCCATCAACTTTGGTTAAATCGGTAGGACCAACAATGTGCAAAACTGTGGGGCGACTTTGCACCCCGTTAAGGTTTTGTTTGACAAGGTTAATGTTACGATCCAGCGTCTTTAAGTATTGGTTTGCCACTTGAGGAGCGTTTCCCCCCAGAACTTGAGCAGTTAACTTAACGGACTTCCTTAAACCAGCAAAGTCCTGGAACATCGCATTTACCACCGGGAGTTTAGCTTCTTGAGCAGTTTTAATTTGAGCTGGATCAGCAGCAATTACCACATCCGGCTTTGTCTTAAGTAACTCTTCAATTTGAATCTCTTGGCCCGCAAACGGGGATTTCACTTGGGTAATTTGGGGATCGACCGTCTTAAACCACGGGGTTTTTTTGATCATCGGCGTGGTTGCAACCAGTTTCTTTTGACCACCTAATAAAAGAACTACTTCATTATTAGCGTGCCAAAGGTCTGCCACCCGATTTACTTTGCGGGGAATCTTCACTTGTCGGCCACTCATGTCAGTCACTGTATGAGTCTGTGAGGCGTGGACGGCTGACATTAGGGTTATTCCTAAAACCAGCGCTCCAAGTCCCATCACCACCTGCAATACTTGTTTTTTCATTTATTTTTCCTCTCTCCAATTTACTTTTGCCTCACGACGCTGTGCTGCCTCACGAAGGATATAGCAATGATCAGTTGTTGTTAATTGGGTCGCCTGATACGTAACATGACTGTTTTTTTGTGCAATTACTTCCGTAAAGAAAGTTACTGGCGTTGTCGTTGCAAGTTGCACATGTTCGTTAACCAGAACACGGCTATTTTCTTCGGCAACGACCAAACAATGTACATGAAAGGGCTGGTCCGTTTGTTGAATTACATTGATTTCGACTGGTTGATCAAGCTGAACATTTTTGGGAATGTATAAAAACACACCCGCATTCTGATAGGCCAAATGTAAGGCGGTCAATTGGTTTTGCTTAGCCTGAATAGCCTTTTGCATGTAAAAACGCTCAATTAAACGGGGATGCACCCGAAAAGCATTTGTAAAATCAAGTAAAATTACCCCTTGCTCCCGAAGTGCTTCTGGAAGATTGGTTTCAATAGCCGTCGAATTTACCATTGTAATCCCAAAAGGCGCCGTCGCTTTAAGGCCATCCCCCGTCCCAGTTTCCCAGGCTAAACACGTTTCCGCCGGCCAGTCATCGATTTCAGGCGGGAGCGCCAAGCTTTCACTTGCTTTTAGAGCAGCAATTCGTCGATCAAGTAAGTCATACGCTTCTCCATGTTGGAGCGCAGCCATTTCAATTTGCTCTGCCAAGGCTTCATAATCCATCTTTATCAATCCTTTTACCCTGATTTTAATTCTAGAGTAACTAATCATCCCCCAGTTTGATATTAGGCAATCCCCCCAACTTCTGCTAAAATACGGATAAATCTTTAAGTGAGGCTTCAAAATGAAAATTACTTCTGTTCAGTTAAATGATCTCCCAGAAATTCTGCGGATTGAAAACTTAGGATTTAATCCGGCCGAAGCAGGTACCAGAGCTCAGTATCAAGCGCGTATTCAGCACCTAAAAGAAACTTTTTTAGTTGCTCGAACTGAAGATAATACAGTAACTGGGTTTATTGTTGGGCCAATTATAAAGGCCCCTTACATTGAAGACTGGATGTACGAAGCGGATGCTCGATCTGAACTTACCCCAGGTGGTACACTTATGATCCTAACCTTGGCGGTTGATCCAGTTTTTCAAGGCCAAGGAATTGGTAGCCGATTACTCGGTGCCATTGCTCAGCAAGCAAAGCAATTTAAATGCCAACGCATCGCTTTAACCTGTTTAGCTGACCGAATCCCCTTTTATGAACACAACGGCTATCAAAATATGGGGCGGGCCGCTTCAACTCATGCTAACGAGACTTGGTATAATTTAGCGAAAGTCCTATAAACTTAAAAGACCACTATTTGATCGCGCGATTTTGCGATTAAATAGTGGTCGACTTTTTTAGCCAAACAGTAGATTGATTAAATCGTCAACTTGGATATGATAAATTGGCGTTTTCTCTAAGATTGCTTCCAACTGGGGACGAATTTGCTCTGGTCGAAACGGCCGCCCAAGCAAGGCGCTAGTTAGCTGATAAGGATCAAGATTGCTGAAAAAATCCCCGGAAATTTTAAGATCACTTAAAACACCGTGTTCAACTGCAATTGATAATTTTACGAGCCCACCCCCAGGGAAATAACGTTTTTTAGTAATTAACGTTGTCGGAACCCGGTCATAGATAAAAGCCGAATTCGCAAAAGTGGCGGTTCGAATTTGGGCTACTTCTACTTTCTGAGTGGTGGTTAAATGGCGAACTTGCAAGCCACCAACAAGGGGATTAAGTTCCTTTAAAAATTGCTGTTTAAACGTTTCAGTATCCGGGTACGGCAATACCTCTTTTAAGTTAATTACCCGCTGATGAACCGAACTGATATGTTTTGAAATTAGCTTCAACTGATCAACTTGCAACGCTGCGGCCATGGTATCCAAATCAGTATCAAATAATAAACTCCCATGATGGATGACATACCCGTTTAAGTTATACTGCGCATTGCCAGAGAATTTACGTCCCTTTATCAAGAGGTCGTTTCGATCTGAACACTCCACAGGGACCCCGATTTGGCGAAATACTTTGCATATCAAGTTTAAAAAGCGACTAAAGTCAATGGTTTGACTTGCTTTCGGGGCAATTAAACTATATTGAAGACTACCAGGATCAGTATAAATCGTGCCCCCACCTGATTTACGCCGGGTAACTGCTAAGTGATACTGATCCGCTAACGCTAAATTTACCTCGGCCAAAGCATCTTGATATTTTCCAATCATGATCGTCGGCGCTGTTGACCAAAGTAAAAGGGTCGTTTCGCCCCAGGCTTGGTTTGCAATCCACTCCTCCAGGGCAAATAGTTCGGTTGCATCGGTTGAATTTGTTGGGAGGTAAAACATTAGCGCTTTACCCCAACTGCCGCAAGTTCTGCACTCGCCTTATAAGAGCTCCGCACCAATGGCGAGCTAGCAACAAACTTAAAACCCTTGGCCATTGCTTGATTATAGTAAGTTTGGAACCGTTCCATTGGGACCCATTCACGTAATTGGTAATGCTTAGGGGATGGTTGAACATATTGACCAATTGAAAGGAAGTCAACCCCCGCTTCGATTAAATCATCCATTGTTTGGTAAACCTCTTCATCTGTTTCACCTAAACCGAGCATAATCCCAGTTTTAACATAGGTACCTTCTAAGGCGTGCTCGTGGGCGTAATGCAAAACCTTTAAGGAGTGATCGTAAGTGGCCCGCCGATCCCGAACTAGCGGGGTAATCCGCCGGACAGTTTCCATATTATGGTTAAAAACATCTGGCTTCGCATCAAGCACCCGCTGCACTAAAGCGGTTTTTCCTTGAAAATCAGGCGTCAAAACTTCGATTGTCGTATGGGGAGAAAGCTCCCGAATTGCCTTAATCACCCGAACAAATTGGTCTGACCCCAAATCCGGTAAATCATCCCGATCAGTACTAGTTACGCAAACATGCTTTAAGCCAAGTTGTTTAATTGCTTGGGCTACCCGCAACGGTTCTGTCAGATCAACTGGGGCGGGCCGCTTATGCGGAACATCACAGAAATGACAATTCCGGGTACAATTTGGACCGAGAATCATAAAGGCAGCCGTCCCGGTTCCAAAACATTCCCCGATATTGGGGCAATTAGCTTCTGAACAAACCGTATTTAAATTCATTTTGGAAAGTAAATCACTAACGTGGTCAACTTTCTCTTCATCATACCGAACTTTTAACCAAGCTGGCTTATTTTTATAATCAGCATCCATCATTACCCCTCCTCATGAATCACTAACTTCGAGGACTGCTACGACATCCCCGGCCGAAATTGGATTTCCCTCTTCGACACGTTGCTCTTTGAGGACCCCGTTATAATCGCTTGGAACTTCGCTAATTACTTTTTCCGACTCAACTTCAAATAATATATCGCCTTTTTTTACTTCATCACCAACTTGTTTTTCCCAACTACCAAAAAAGTAATCATCTGACTTGGGACTAAGCTTCGGCATCTTTAATTCTTTTTCCATGACCATTACTCCTTCTAATCTCATAAAAAGACAAAACATTATCATTGATTCGATTGTATCATGAATATTAGCCCTTGAATAAAGCGCTTTTATACAATCTTGGAATAGCAACTGATGCTCATTAAATTACATAAAAGCCTTTACTAATTCATATTTTTATAAAAAAAGCGATCAACGCAGTCTTATTGGGGGTTAACCCGAATATTCCAAATGCGCTGATCAAACTCAGTTATTATAATTTATTTTTGCTTTGCTGAAATCAAATGATGTTTTAACAAATATTGACGGGCAACCGTCTTGGCTTTTTCATGCTTAACCGTCACCCGATAATTCATTGTTTGCATTTCAGCCATTGTAATCCGGCCGCTTAGTTTGTTTAACTGCTTAACCACTGTTGGATGCTGCTTGGCAAAACTTGTCTTCATCAAGGGAGCCCCTTGATATGGCGGAAAGAAGTGTTGGTCATCTTTTAAGACCACGAGATGGAACTGACGAATTTCTGGATCAGTAGTATAACCATCCACGATTTGAACCCGCTTTTGTGCAATTGCCTGATAGCGCAATGAAGGTTCAAGTGACCGCACCGATCCAATTTGAAGATGATAAGCTGATTTTAAACCTAAATAGCCATCCTTTTGATGGGAAAAATCAGGATCAAAGGCGGCAGTTAATTGATCGCTCACGCTCGCTAAATCACTAATTGTTTTCAACGAATATTGGTTGGCAACTTCCGGCGTTACCGCTAAATCATAGCCATTTTGATAGGCCATTGGTTTTAGGTAGGTTAATTGTTGCGTTTTCAAATAGGTTGCCGCTTTGCGGTAAGCTGCTTGCGGATTTTGGGGAGTCGTTTTCGCTTTGGCGAAAGCTTTTAAGACTGTCCCAGTAAATTCTGGGTAAATATCAATTTGATTACGCTTTAAGGCCTGGTATAAGAAGGTTGTTCCCCCAAAGTTTGGCTTTAAGACAATTTTGATACTTGGATCTTTCGCTTGAATCAACTCTTTATACATATTGATTAGGATCTCAGGTTCACTTCCCATCTTTCCAGCAATCACGATTTCCGCTTGCGGCTGCGCAAAGAAGTGTTGATAAGTTTTTTGACCTCCCCAACCTATACAGGCCAAAAGAATTAGGCCAAACCCGATTTTAAGGTTCCGTTTCGATTTCCCCATTACTTTTAGTAGCACTGAGAAAACTAAAGCTAAGATCGCTGAGAAAACTGCCCCAATCAAAAGTTCCTGATTATTATTTTGTTCGATTCCTAAAACAATATAAGTTCCAAGTCCTCCCGCCCCAATCAAAGCAGCTAGTGTTGCCGTTCCAATCGTCATGACTAAGGCAATCCGGATCCCGGAGAAAATCAAAGGTAGTGCCATTGGTAATTCAAGTCGACGCAGACGCATCCACCGCGAAAGCCCCATTGCAATTGCCGCCTCTTCGAGATTAGGATCAATCGTCGTTAATCCCGTATAGGTATTTTGATAAATCGGCATGATCGCATAGGCAACAAGGGCAATTAGGGCCGGTGGGTTGCCAATCCCGACTAACGGAATTAGAAGCCCTAACAAGGCTAGACTCGGAATTGTTTGAAAGACTCCGGCAACTTGTAAGGCAATTTCACCAAGCCGGCGATGATCCTTAAAAATCATCGCCAAGGGAATCGCAATCAATGCAGCAATCAGCAAAGCCATAAAAGATAAGGCTAAATGTTGGCCAAGAGCAACTAGGAGTTGATGGTGCTGATTAATTATCATTTGCAATAACTTATCCATCATGCTGCTCCTGCTTTCCTAAGTAGTGTAATAACTCGGATACTTCAAGCTGATAACTTTGATCTTCAAAGTTAAAGCTCAATTTTCCCTCTTTAATTGGTAGTTTAGTGACATCGGCAACCGTTTGAACTTGCGGCACAATTTTAAGGGCTTGCGGTTTTAATTTCAAGGTAGTAATCAAATCAGGAAGTGTGCCTAAATTTGGCTTTGCGCTTGCAAAAAAGTTAGTAACAAACGGGGTGGTTGGATAATTAATAATTTCCGTTGGCGTACCAACTTGTAACAAGTGACCTTCATTAATAACACCAATCCGATCTCCTAACCGCATAGCTTCTTTCATGTCATGGGTTACAAATAGGATCGTCATTTGGTACTGATCATGTAATTTTAAAAGTAACGCTTGCATTTGCGACCGCAGAACCGGGTCAAGGGCACTAAATGACTCGTCCATTAAAATTAACTGTGGCTTAGTCGCTAACGCTCGCGCAATCGCAACCCGCTGTTGTTGTCCACCAGAAAGCTCCGCCGGATAACGATCGATAAAGTCACTTGCTGTTAGCCCCACCGCTCCTAACAATTCAGTCGCGCGTTGACGACGCTCCAATAAGGAAACCTTCTTTTGTTCCAACTGGATGGTAATATTTTCACCGACCGTCAAATTAGGAAATAGTGAGCTCGTCTGCAACACATAGCCCATTGACAAGCGTAACGTCGGTAAGTCAACTTCATTCACTGACTGGCCATCAATATAAATTTGACCTGACGTTGGAATGGTTAGGCGGTTAATCATCCGGATTAAGGTCGTTTTTCCACTTCCACTCGGTCCAACCAAGACAAACAGTTCGTGGTCTTTGATTGTCAGGCTTAAATTTTCTAAAATCACTCGGGTCCCAAACTTCATTCCCACGTTTCGGTATTCAATCACTGGGGACTCCTTTCTGTAACTATGCATTCACCTTAATTGACGGCCTTTTAAAACCGATCCTTCAATCGAGGAATTATTAATTGTGCAACAGCTACTCCCACTAAGCCTTGAAGGAAATTCGTCCCAATTCCTAGAACCCCAGCTGTCCAATTGTAAAGTAAACTATCAGCAAACAGGTAACCAACGACCATAACAAAGGCGCCAACTGCCAAACTTACCCATTGACCGAGCCGGTGTTTACCAAACCGTTGGTAAAGCCAACCAGCTAACAGACCTTCTAAACCGTGGGCAACAAAAGAAAACGGTGCATACTGGGTATATCCAGAAATCAAATCAAGAAAAGCCGTCCCTAAGCCACCAATCAATCCGCTTGGTAATGGTCCAAGTAAGGCACTAGCAACAAAAATGCTAGCATCAGAAAGATTAATATTGCCATGAGTCCAAGGAATTGGTAATAAGAAAAAGCGTCCAAAAACAATCGTAATTGCTAATAAAATGGCGGCAAAGACCCAACGATACAAACTCTTACTTTTCAAAAGATATTTCCCCCTTTACAATTTTTTCAAGTAACGGCTGAAGATTTAAACCATCTAAGCGTTCCTGGCCTGAAAGTTTTACTGAGGCGCTAACGGCAATTGAAACGCCACTTTGGGCTGCTTTAACTGCGTTCCTCAATGGTTGTCCTTGAACTAAATAGCCCAATAACAGGGCGCTAAAGACATCGCCAGTGCCGTAAAAATGACCAGGAACTTGCGGTGAACCAAAGAACTTAACTTCTCCTTTTGCCACAAACAAGACCCCAATTTCATTTTTAAGGTGGACGCCAGTAATAGCGACCGCTAAGTTTGGATTTTCCCTTAGTATCTCTTGAGCACTATGTATTAGAACAGCTTGATTCGGTTCATCTTCCCAATTTTCACCAACTAAAAAACCTAATTCAGTCCAATTTGGCGTAATGACAGTCGCTAAAGGTAGTAATTGTTGCATTCTTACAATCACGCTGGTATCAACAGTTGGATAAAGTTGTCCGTCATCACCTAAAACTGGATCAATTAAACAGTTGGTTGGCTGTAATTTTGTCAGCTCACTAGGAAGCCAATCTAAAAATTGGGATGGTGCATAACCAACTAAAAGGCCATTAAACCTTACTGCTAACTTTCGCCAATGATCTAAGGTGTTGCGACAATATTCATCGGTCGACAAACCAACGGGCTCACCAAAACCTTCACTTTGCGTCGAGAGGATCGTTGACGGCAACCATGCTGGATGAAGTTGCATGGCATTCAAAAGTGTAATCGCAACCGATCCCGAAATAGCGTTTAGACTTGCTAAATCTTCAATCACTAAAACTCGTTTCAATTTCTCATTCCTTTCTAATTTTCTTACCATGATATCACAATTAACTAGCAAAAATTACTTTTTCAGAAAGTTAATTAAAAAATCAGTTTTATTATCCTGATCGCCAAAAATCATTTAAGTTTTTGACTTTCCATTGTCCTTTAAATTTATTTTAACAAGCTTTGATCAACATTTAATTAAAGTTTGCAAATCTACGATCGTAAATTTTAGACAAATTTATTTTTGATAGTTTGTTGAATATGATTCATTCTTCTTTATAAACTATCTTGATATAAAGTTGTAAAAGGCTAGGGGCCTCAATTTTTAGTGGTTTTTGATGATAAATAAAAAGAGAGAGGTTGGGAAAAAAGCTCCTTGACGGCCTGGTTGGGATAAGAAGGACGAAGGTTGATTCATTAGAATCGGCCTTTCGTTCGCACTTATCCGCTAAGGCCGTGCTTTTTGACCTTAGTTACTGAGTAACATTCGGAGATGACAAAGAGGCCGGGAAGAAACATTAGTTTCTTCCCGGCCTCTTTTCCCATTTTATTAATAAATTAAATTATTCACCGCTTAATTTTACTAAGATTTTAGCTTGTTTCTTATCAGCAATTAAGGCATCAAAACCTTCAGTGACAATATTGTCAAGTTCAATTTCTTTCGTAATAATTGGTTCCACATTAATTGCCCGTTGAGCAACTAAATCGACTGTCTTCTGGAAAGTATCACGTGAATAAGCAATTGTTGAAGTTACCTTAACCCCGGTGTTGGTTAATAACATTGGATCGAATTCAATTGGCCGAGCAAAGATCGAAACGATCACCATTGTTCCCCGTGCCCGGGTTGATTGAATTGATTGAATGAAGGTCGGTTGAACCCCAGCAACTTCAAAGGAAACATCAACCCCATTTGGAACGATTTCATGAATTTTTTCAACAGCGTCAACTTCTCCAGAGTTAATGACATCAGTCGCTCCCATTTCGCGGGCTTTTTCAAGCCGACTTTGAGAAAGATCTGTAACAATAATCTTCCGGGCTCCCGCTGCCTTAGCTGCCGCTACTACCAAACAACCAATTGGGCCGGCTCCAAAGACAGCCGTGGTTTCCCCAAACTTGAGGTCACCTTCTTTAATCGCTTGAACAGCAACAGCAGTTGGTTCAATCGTTGCCGCAAGTTGTAATGGGAAGTCTTTTGGTAATTCGTAAATATTATGAGCAGGTACATTAACGTACGCTGCAAATCCCCCATCACAACTTAGACCAATAAAGGAATAACCGTCATAAACATCCACGTCATCAGCCCAACGTTCGTGAGTAATTGTTGGGTTAACCGTTACATGATCACCGACTTTGACATCAGTGACCTGGTCACCGACTTCTTCTACGACCCCGGCAAATTCGTGACCCATGGTAAGTGGGGCTTGACCACCAGTTAATTCATCAACCTTATCAACTGGGATAAAGACCGGTCCTTCTACATATTCGTGTAGGTCAGAGCCACAGATACCGGCCCAGGCAACCTTCACCCGAACTTCATCGGCCTTTAATGGCTTCGGTTCAACATCTTCAACGCGAATATCTTTAACACCATGCCATACAGCAGCTTTCATAATGGGTTCCTCCTTGTTCAAATAACAATAATAAACCTTGTGAAATTATATTATCATATTCTTTTTGAAAACGCTACCAAATATACCCTAAAACAATTTATGTAATTGAACTATCAATTGATTAAAAATATAAACTTTGTGATTTTAAATTTAGTTATCGATGGTCAAAACCAAAAAGCTAACCAATACCGATTACGGGAATTAAGCAAAGCTTGCTGTTTGGAGATCAATTTGTGATACCTCCTTAACAGCAGTTGATCAGAAAGCTAGCAAATTGTTTTGTGCGAGAAGGAAGAATTAATAAAATCACTAATTTAAAGACGAGAACGTGGCCGATATATCATATGGTTGGCTACTTACCCTTAAAATAAACCGCCATACCAGCAGTGGTAAAATCAACGTCAGCGATAATGGCTTTTCACTATTTTAATATTTTTCGAAAACGGGCAAGGAAACACGTTCTTTTAAGGACGTGATGAATTGCCCTAATTTTCTGTCCTTTAGGTCACATGGATAGATAAACATGTGATATAATTATTGACATGAAAGATACAAATAGACTTACGTATGGGAGAACTTCCGTATATAACTTAAATTACC
>NZ_JACJJQ010000027.1 GCF_016900115.1 Limosilactobacillus alvi | reverse complement strand
TCATTTCCTATACTCGAACTCGTAGTCCCACAACCTGAAAATCAAAATATCAAAGCAAAGATAGCGGAGGTCATTTTATGATACGGACTCGCAGTCCCTGAGGTTATGGACGACCTTAGCTCTATCTTTAGGGTAATAAAAAAGTCCAGGATGGTAAAATTCATCCTGAACTAATCTTAGGTTGTTTGCATCCCCGAATGTTACTCAGTAACTAAGGTCAAAAAGCACGGCCTTAGCGGATAAGTGCGAACGAAAGGCCGATTCTAATGAATCAACCTTCGTTCTTCTTATCCCAACCAGGCCGTCAAGGAGCTTTTTTCCCACCCTCTTTATTTTCTCTTTACCAAGCGAAGCAGGTCGCGAAGGTAATAAAACTAAAGAAGATCCCAGGGAAGTTGGCCCAGAATACAAACCAGTCCCGATCTTGCTTAAAGTAAGCATAAATACTCCACAACGTACAGTTGACCCCAGCAACAAATGGTTGTAATGGCGCTGCGTATTGGCCATGCAAGTTGTTATAAATTTGAGCAATATAAGAAACGTACATTAAAATTGCAATCACGCTGGCGATCCGTCCAAGCCATAAAATAAACTTTTTTTCTTCCATTTGTTCCTTCTCCTTTTGAATAAAGCGTTTTCTTCTTTTCACACCGGCAATGATAGCGCTTATTTCATTCGCTGTCAACCGCTTGACAGTTAACTGCAACAAAAAAGAGCTGGTCGTAAACTTTATCCTAGCCAACTCTTCATTAATTTTTAAAGCTACCCTCGCTTAAGCCGTTGTTCCCGGAATTAATTTTACTGGTAAAGTCACTGAACTAACGCTTTGATCAGCTAATCGTTTTTGAAGAAGGTCAACTGCGACTTTCGCCATTTCCGCAATTGGTTGCTGAATCGTCGTTAAATCTGGGAATAATAATTGGGTTGAACTCGCCCCATCATAACCGATAACCTTAACGTCTTCTGGCACCCGTTTTCCAGCTTGTCGAGCTGCGTTGATTGCTAGCCGCGCGTTGGTATCATTATCGGCAAAAATTCCATCACACTCGGGATGATCAATAAAAATTTGTTTAAAGATTGCTGCCTTCTCCTCGTTTGGTGAATCGAAGCTAATTTCGTAAGTAATTTTTTCCATCCCGTGTTCATTCACTAATTCTTCGTATCCCCGCCGCCGTTCTTGGTTGGGCGTTGAACTTGTTGCCGGATAGTTAGTATGGATAATGTGCTGACAGCCGTCATCTAATAATCGTTGCGTTGCCAGCCGCCCGCCAGTATAGTTATCTGCCGCAACTACGGGGATTTGTTTGCTAACAATCCGTTCAATCGAGACAATTGGTAAGTTCGTATTATGATAGGCTTCAATTCCTTCGTTGTGGGCCCCCACAATCAAACCATCAATTTGTCCATTCAACAATAACTGTAAATATTGTTCCTCTTTTTGTGGGTTATTTTGACTATTGCCCATCACTACCCGGTAGCCAAGTTCATACAAGCGTTCTTCAAGTTCGGCTTCAAGCTCCCCAAAAAAAGGATTATTCACAGTTGGAAAAACCAATCCTACTAAATCAGTTTTTTGCTTGAACAGCTGGCGCGCCACCGCATTCGGACGGTAATTTAATTCTTCCATTGCTTGGTGAACCTTCTGGATAGTTTGCTTACTTAAGTACCCCCGATTATTTAAGACTCGCGATACCGTTGTAACTGAAACCCCTGCCCGTTCAGCAACATCTTGTAGTTTCACCCTTGTCATTCCATTTACTCCGTTCTCATAAGATAATTATTACCATTATAGCAAACTTTATCCTAACTTTGAAAACCCTTTCTATGTTTTTCTAATTCCCTAACTATCATTTTATCAATTTCCAGAAAACCTGATAATAATGCCTTGTTATCAACGATTAGCTATGGTATGCTTACCTATATCTTAAGAGATTATTTATCGGAGGGATTAGTAATGAACAAAGCAGAATTAGTAGGTAACGTTGCTACTGCCACTGGCTTAGCTAAGAAGGATGCTACGCGTGCCGTTGATGCCGTATTTAGCTCCATCCAAGCTTCCCTTGCAAAGGGTGAAAAGGTCCAATTGATCGGCTTTGGTAACTTTGAAGTTCGAAACCGGGCTGCTCGTAAGGGTCGTAACCCACAAACTGGGGCAGAAATTCAAATTCCAGCAAGCAAGGTTCCTGCTTTCAAGCCTGGTAAGGCTTTGAAGGACGCTGTTAAGTAATTCTTACTTAATTCAAAACACCACCATCGAGCATTCTTGATGGCGGTGTTTTTTTGTGCTTTTTATTTATTGACAGCATAATACTATATTCAATATAATATTATTGAAAGAAAGAGGTGGTGACATGAAAATTCCCGTTAGTGCTGATTTACTGGATGGTCTAGTTTTAGCCCTATTAAATCAACAAGACAACTATGGTTATGCAATTACCCAGGCCATGCAAGCCGCTATTCCAGTTTCAGAATCAACCTTATACCCAGTTTTACGAAGATTGAAAAAGGATGGTTTAGTGACCACCTATGATCAACCTTACCAAGGACGTAATCGCCGTTACTACCAAATTACTGATCTCGGTAAGACACGCTTAACCGTGATTACCGAGGAATGGAATCATTACAAGCAACAATTAGACCGCATCTTTAAGGGGGGATCAGACAGATGAATAGCGAAGTTAAACAATACCTTAGTGAATTACAACATCGTCTTCGGCGCCTACCGGCTGAAGATCTAGCTGAGGTCATGGAATACTATACCGAATACTGTGAAGACGCCAGTTTCACTAATCGACAAGCAGTCGAAAAAGCCCTCGGTAGCCCCCGAACTTTAAGTTTGCAAATCTTAGCCGAGCATAGTTTTGATGCTAAGCCACAGGGGCACTGGTGGCACCCAGAAACTAATATCAAAACGGCTTGGCTAGTTGTCTTAGCTCTCTTAGCTTCACCAGTAACCTTCTTTATTGGTATCATCTTACTAGCTGGATTAATTGCCGTAATCGCTGTGATTTTCTCAATCGTGGTTGCTGCCATTGCTTTAATTGGGAGCGCAATTTTGGTTACCGGCGCCTTTTTCTATGTCGGAATCGCCTTACTCTTTACGAAATTAGGCGTTGGGCTATTTTACCTTGGGTTAGGTTTCGCCTTCCTTGGGCTTGGTTTTCTCATCATTACCATTGGTACCTGGTTCTGCCTAGCATTAATCCGCTTAGTTACCCGTGGTTGCCAATGGCTATACCACCGCTTTGTTAAACGGGAGGGAGTAAAATGAAAAAACTTATCATTACTGGACTAACCTTCCTTGGACTTGGTTTAGTCCTTACCATTATTGGAATTGGCTTAGGTGGCAACCAGTCAGTGGAATTTAATGGTTTGCAACCAAAAGTCATCACTTCTAAAGTTATTCATCAAACTCATCAATTTGAGCAAGTTGATCAAGTTGATTTGAACGTTAACCAGGGGCAAGTCAACTTTAAAACTGGTAAACAATTTAAAGTAAGTTATCAAGGAAGCAAAGGGAGTGCCCCCCGAGTTACTCAAAGTGGTAACCAGGTAACCATCACCCAACCGAGAGCAACTAACCATTATCTTTTTATGAACTTTGGGCAATTAAATCATCACGCAATGCGTAATCAAATCACAATTACCTTGCCTAAAAAAGAACTCACTAAGCTGCAAATCACGAGTCACGATACCCGTATCTCAAGTGACGCCAAGTTTACGCTACAAACGCTCCAACTCGACTTGACCGATAGTGACTTTATGCTTAACCAAGCAACGGTTAAGCAATTAACTGCTAATGCTTCTGATACGGACATTACTTTAAACCACAGCCAGTTTAAGAACGGTGATTTAACTACTCACGATGGTGATGTAACGGTTAATAATACCGACTTACAGCAGGTTAAGCTCGACATCCATGATGGTGATAGCTACTTCCATCAAGTAACTGCTACTGGTGGTCAAGTCAACCTCGTCGATGGTGATCTGAATGCTCATGATTTGAAAATCCTACAAGGCTACGCGGTTAAGACCAATGATGGCGATGTTACCATTGTTAATCCACAAGCTGATGGTTACCAACTCCAAACTACCGATGGTGACCTTTACCTCTTTAACCAGCACCATGAAGGTGGGAGCCTCAGTCAAAACCCAACTGCATCCAATCGCCTTACCATTACAACTAGTGATGGGGATGTAATGGTTCGCTAGCTAAGAAAGCGGGTAGGAAGAAACCTCGCGTTTCTTCTTACCCGCTTCTATCCTCTCCGGATCCGAAAAGAGATCCCGAAGGCAAACATTAAGAAAACGATCACAATTAGGTATGGGACTTGGTAGTTCATGTCTAAAGTGGCACCAGAAAGTAAGGGGCCGACGATGTTACCGATACTGGTTAAAGACATGTTGACCCCATTAATTAACCCTTGATCGTGATCACTGGCTTTCGTAAGTAAAGTCGTAATTGCCGGTCGTAAAAGATCAAACGCTTCAAAACTAACCAAGGTAGCCACGATAATTTGCCAGTGCGAATGGTCATAAATAACAACAAAGGTTGCTAAGGCACTTAAAAAGTAACTATACCGAATTAAGCGGACTTCACCCAACCACATGGTTAATTTCTCAAAGAAAAAGACCTGGAGAATTAAAGAAATAATCCCATTGAGCGTTAAAACCGTGGCAATAGCTCCCAAACTAAATTGGTGGACTTCGTTAACATACAGACTGTAGATACTTTCAAAGCCGGCAAGGCCAAAAGAAGCCACGAAGATCATCAGAAATAAGGCTACTAGCTCTGGTGTTAATAACTCCTTTAGCTTATGCCACATGCCTTTTTCCTCATGATGATTGCTTTGATGGAGGACAATCCCGGCCTTCCGCTCATCTGGTAAACCAATTATCGCTACCACCACACTTAACGTTCCTAAAATTCCGGCAACCCAAAACGGAACCTTGTAACCATAAGTTGCCAGTAAGCCACCTAATCCTGGCCCTAAAATCAAGCCCCCGCTAAAGGCCGCTGATAGCCAGCCAATCACCTTAGCACGTTCCCGTTCGGTAGTAATATCTGCTGCTAATGCCATTGAGGTTGGGACAAACATAGCCGCTGATAAGCCATCAATTACCCGGGATAAATTAAATAACCATAAGTGGTTTGCGGCCGCAAAAATAAATTCACCGAGGGCAAAGATGATAATTCCCCAAACAAGCATTGGCTTCCGCCCCGTCTTATCTGAGATCCGACCAACTACTGGAGAAGCAATGAATTGGACTAACGCAAAGAGGGCTGACATCACCCCCATATCAAAAGCGGAAAAGTGGTACTCATTCTTAATAAAGGGCATTACTGGAAAGATCAAACTGATTCCCAAACAAATTAAAAATTCGCAGGCGAGAATGATCCAAATTGTGCGTTTTACCATTTTCGTCATGCTAAAGCATCTTCCTTTCTTAATTACTGTAAAGACAAACCGCCGTGGGGCTTCCCCTCATGGCGGTTATTTTTATTCACTTATTTAACTTGTAATTCGTTGAAAAATTCAACTGCATCTCCGGTTACCATCGAAAAGTCACCCGGTAATGACAATGGTTCTTGGTTAACGGCCAAAATTTTGGCGCCTGAATTAGCGTAGTTAAGTAATCCTGCAAACGGATAGACCTTCATCGAAGTACCAACAATTACTACTAGGTCTGCCGCTTGTAAGGCCGCTAACGATTGACTTAAAGCTACTTCGGGAATTGCTTCATCGTACAGGACAATATCTGGTCGCAAGCTTCCACCGTCAGCCTCATGAATTCGGCTCTTTAAGTAATCAGCTACCGGAACCGTTTGGTGGCACTTTTCGCAGTAAACCCGTTCCAGCGTCCCGTGAAAATTAATCAAGTGCTTAGTGTGGGCCTTTTCGTACAAGCCATCAATATTTTGGGTGATTACCGTTGCCCGATCCGCTTGGGTAAACGCCGCTTGTTTTTCATGAATGACATTGGGCTTAGCATCCGGGAAGTATAGATTATCCTTGCAGAACCGATAAAAGCCCTCTGGATCACTCATAAAGTAACGGTGGCTAAGGTAGTATTCAGCATTTTTATTTTTAGTATATAGCCCATTGGCCGACCGAAAATCCGGAATTCCGGACGCCGTTGAAACTCCCGCTCCCGTCATAAAAACAATGTGTTGCGCTTGATCAAATAAGGTTTGGATCGCTCCATCCATGTAATCACTTCCTTAAAATGTACGGAATACCATGGTTTTCCAAAAACTCTTGCACTGGTTGGTCATAGAGTTTAACGAAAGTTTCTGGCTTATTAGGTTTGGGGGCATCAATTACAAATGAATTTTGCCCATCGTTGCGTCGTACCCCAACATAAACATCTTTTTCACCGTGTCGCCCAGTCATTTCAGAGTGAAAAATTTCAAAAACTTGCCGGACCTTTAATCGTAATTGTCGTTCACTCAGCGCGGGCGTTAACGTCGTAAATTCCCGATTCCGTAAAGCTGGTAACCCCCACTTCTGGAGTTGTTGATCAAACAGGCCAAACAACTTTACAATTTGGCGTCGCATTTCAAAAGGCGACGTAACTGGCTTAGTTGCCCACTCTTGGTACAACTTTTGGGCAGCCGCAAAGGCAAGCGGATAATCTCGTTTTAACTCCGTAGCAACTTGATCAAGGTGGTCACCATAAAAGACAATCGCATCAAGCAAGGTAAGTAAGCGGAGGGTCCGTTCATCATTATCCCCGGCCTTCTCCGGCTTTAAGGTTGCCTGAATTCCCTTTAAATATTGGGCTTCAATTTCAGTATCAATCAAGCCGTGTTGGCGTTGGACATCGACCACTACCCGGTGCATGGCTGTATCGTAAAGGTCGGTCGCCATAATCATCATCTGTTCATCGAGCTGACTGTTACCCAACGACAATTGGAAAAAGATCTGCGGGAAGCCTTTTAACAACATCAACAAGTGTAATAATTCATGACTCGCGGTGTAATCCGGGGCCGTAATATCATTAACGGTAATAAATAAACCGCCCGGCAAAACCTTTTGACTCGCTTGGTCATGGCGGACGTAACCAGTTTTTTGATCACCAAATTGAACGAAGACGCTTCCTTCTGGATAGTTTGCGTTAACCTCATCCAATAATTTTTTAACTTCTGTGTTTAATTCAATTTGTGCCATGTTGGCTTCTCATCTCCCTTAAAATCTCCCGGGCAAGCGTTGCGTCCACATGAGCATGTTGCTGTAGCTGATCCACTAAGATTTCGACTTCAGCAGTGGTTGCCCCCACGCTCATTGCTAAGGAACGGTATTGTAATCTCATATGACCAGCTTGAATCCCCGCGGTGGCTAGCGCCCGTAAAGCGGCTAAATTTTGGGCTAGCCCGAGACTCACGATCACCCGCGCGAGTTCTTGGGCTGTTTGAATTCCACTAATTTGATAATTAACCTTGGATTGAGGGGTTAACTTAATTGAACCCCCAACTACGCCCACTGGCATTGGCAAAGTTAGTTGCCCGACTAACTGCTCCCCATCCAAGTGCCAAGTAGCTAATCCTTTATAATGGCCATCCTTAGCGGCGTAAGCATGGGCCCCACTTTCGATCGCCCGCCAATCGTTACCGCTGGCTAGCACAGCCGCATCAATACCATTCATGATCCCCTTATTATGGGTTGCTGCCCGGTAAGGATCAACTTGAGCCAGTTCGCTTAATTTGGCAATCTTTTCTGCGACTGACGCCCCATCAAATTGCGGAGTTGCTAAGGCTGTAAAGTTGACCCGACAAGTTACCGCGACTAAGGATTGGTCAGCGAGGTTACTGAGAATGGCCGTTAAAACATGATAGCCACTTTGTCGTAAATTTTGCGCAACCGCTTCAACCATTGTATTGACCGTATTAGCTCCCATCGCTTGTTGGACATCAATTAAGAGATCCACGCTGATAAAGTCACCAACTTGACGAATCCGTAAATGTTTAGCCCCACCACCACGCTTTTTCATCGATGGATGGGCACCATTGGCAACTTGGAGTAATTCATCCTGATGCATCAATAAATCAGTTGTTACCCGCTCAGGATTCTCAACATCAGTTAAAACGACTTGCCCCACTAAATAGCGTTCCTTCGCTTCAGCAAAAAAACCCCCACTTTGGGCGACTCGCTTAGCACCATTTGAAGCCGCCGCAATGACTGATGGTTCTTCGGTTGCCATTGGAACGGTGTAATTTTTCCCATTAACAACTAGTCCAAGGGCCACTCCTTCCGGCAAGCGATAATCAGTAATGTAATTTTCAATTACCAAATTGTGCTGCATCGTCATATTAGCCTGAAGTTGTTTAAGGGTCGCTGGATCCAGTTGCCGTCCTTGAACTAACCGTACTTGCCGATCAATTAGTGACCGCCGATAAAAACCGTGTTGCCAATCTTCAGCCATTTTCCTTCGGTCCTTTCTGCTGTTGGATGTATTCAGTGATTATTCCTTCACGCACACCGCTTTCGGAGAAAATCACCCGTCCATCGCTATTACGCTGCAATAAACAAATTAATGGTAGCATCCCCCCGATAATAATATCGGCACGATCAGGCTCTAATCCACTCATCTTTTTTCGCTGGGATAAATTTCGGTTTAACAGTTCCCGGAAGGTTGCATAGACCACGCGAGCTGACAGCCGATAGCCATGGATGCGGCCGGTTTGCTGATGGCGGTGTGACTTACTCATTCGCGCTAAAGTTCGGTTAGCTCCCCCCAAGAGGACAATTGGGACACGATTAGCATATCGTAACCACGGTACCTTATTAAAACGGTCCGTAACTAAAGTCTCCGCCCGGAAAAGATCACTTGCTTTGACATAACCACCCAAATGAAATTGTTCAGATAAGTTAACCGCTCCAAACGGCAGTGAAATCAAATCTCGAGCACGCTGGTTTTGAACAAGCACTAGCTCACAACTTGCACCCCCAACATCTAAAATCAAGCAGTGATCCATCTTTAATGTCCGAACGACCCCTAAATAATCATAATAGGCTTCTTGCCGGCCAGATAAAACCCGAAGTTCAATTCCCACTTCATTTTTAACCCGGTTTAAAAACTCACCTTGGTTTTTAGCTTGCCGAACTGCTGCCGTTGCAATTGCAACCACGGTTAAATTTGGAATTCCGGTATACAAACGTTTAAAACGTTTCAATGCCGCAATCGTACGATTTATTGCGGCTGGTTGGAGCATGCGCTCTGGTCCCATTCCCTCGGACAAACGACTATTTTCCTTTACGCGTTTAACTTCACGGTACTCACCATCACGTGAAATTCGAGTAATCGCTAGCCGAGCAGAATTGGAGCCCAGGTCAACGATTGCAAGGTTTTCCACGGCTCCTCACCTCTCTTCAATTTAAGATTAATTTCAGTAAAATATCACTTTTAATAATACCATTTTCTAAAGGTAGACAGAAGAAAAAAGAAAAGGGAATGTAAGCTTTTTAGCCGAATAATTGACACTATCCCACGAAACGATAAATCTTGCGTTCAATCAGCTTCCTCACTACAATAGAAACACTCAATCAACGGAAAAAGTAATCAAAGCATAAGGAGGTTCTATCTTGAACATCACTGATCAAGAACTTCAAACAGAACAAGCACGGGTCGATCTGGTCATTCAAGCAATTGATGAACAAATCATCCAAACAAAAGCAGCCGTTAAAAAGGCCCACGCTGAAACTCGGGCCGTGGAAAAAAACTACGGTGCCAATACTTCTATTAACCGCTACGAAATTGATGATATTGCCGAATCACGGGCTGAAATCGAACAGCAACGACGCCTCCTATTTCAAGCCAGCGAAAACGAAGATATCCTAAAACGCCAATTGGCAACTCTCCAAGAACTAAGACACAGCCCCTACTTTGGGCGGATTGATATTCTCGACCCTGGCGAAAAAGAGCCTGAATCACTCTATATTGGCGTAGCTTCTTTAATGAATAATGATAAGAGTGACTTTTTGATCTACGACTGGCGAGCCCCAATTTCGGGAGTTTATTACAATGGTACCCTCGGAACTGTAACTTACCCAACCCCAAATGGTTCACAAACCACTAAACTGGTTAAAAAACGGCAATTTACAATTGTGAACGGTAAAATCACTAACATGTTTGATACCAACGAAACGGTAGGGGATGAGATGCTACAAGCAGCGTTAGGCCGGCAAAATGATCAATACATGCAATCCATCGTCGCTACGATTCAACAGGAACAAAACGACATTATCCGTAATACAACAAGTGACTTGTTAGTTGTCCAGGGGGTCGCCGGAAGCGGAAAAACCTCGGCCATTTTGCAACGAATCGCTTACCTACTCTTCCATTCGCGCGATTCCTTAAATGCGGATCAGATTGTCCTGTTCTCTCCAAACTTACTTTTCTCTCAATATATTTCCCAAGTCCTACCAAAGCTTGGCGAAAAAAACATGCGTCAAGTCACGCTAGCTGGCTTTTTACGCCGGCGGTTTGAAGGGCTAAAAGTCGAAACGCTCTTTGAACGGTATGAAAAAGATACCGCTTCGAACCCCACGCAAAAATATTTGGAATCCGCAGCGGTGATGAAAGCAGTCGAAGCTTACCTCGCGAATATGCAGGCAAAAACCGTTCAGCCAGCCTTTATCACTGTCACTTTTAACGAAACGCCATTCTTCACCGCCGATCATATTCAATCAATCTACGATGCTCAGCCAGCCTCAATGGCGGTTGCCGACCGGCTTTTAGCAACTAAAAATGCCTTAATTAAAGAACTTAAGGGCCGAATCCGCGAAGAAGCGAAAAAGGACTGGGTGGCCAAAGAACTGGATGAATTAACCACCCAGCAAATTACCAAGTTGATGGGTAAACATTCCGTGGATGATTTTAATAGTCCTGATCACTTAAATCACTATCTAGCACGCCGGTGGGCTCACAAACGACTCCGAACCGTTTATGATGCCCTTTTCAATAATTACTTTATTGATTTTTACGCCCAATATCATCACTTCTTGCAAACTTTACCGCTTGAGCATGCCAACCAAATTGCTAAAGCCTTCTATAATCAATTAGAATGGCATCAAATCAGCTTAGTTCATACTGCTCCTTTAATGTACTTACGGGACCTAATGAGCGCAAGTGGCATCAACCGGGCCTTTCAATATGTCTTTATTGATGAAATGCAAGACTATTCTCCCGCGATGTTGGTCTACTTACACCACGCTTTCCCACTCGCCAAATTCACTATTCTCGGTGATAGTGAACAAGCACTCTTCTATCCACTCAAGCTTCCAGCGGAACTCCTTAAACAGACCCAAACAATCTTAGCTGCAAAGCATCCCCGGTTAGTGACATTGCGGAGGGCTTACCGATCAACTAAAGAAATCACCGACTTTGCCAAGGCCCTCCTTCCAGACGGTGACCAAATTGTTTCTTTTACCCGCCACGGAGAAGTTCCTGAACTAATCATGACCAACAAGGGGGAAGAATGGCAAGTAAACCTAATTGAAACTGTGAAAAAAGCGCGTTCTAAATATGCGACCGTTGCTTTATTAACTAAGAATCAAGGAGTCGCTCAAAAAATTTACCAGCTTCTCTATGGCAAGATAGCAAAACTAACGGTGCTTTCCGATCAAGACAGTTCTCTTCCAACCGGGGTGATCATTCTCCCAACTTATCTTGCCAAAGGACTTGAATTTGACGCCGTCATTATTCCTGATGTAAGTCAACAAGCAATGTCATTGGATGACACCGGATTATTATACACAATGGCTTCCCGGGCAATGCATCAGTTGACTCTTCTTAGCCAAGGACCAGTGAGTCCGGTCATTACTCCGGCTGCTCGAAAGTTAATTCAAATAAAAATGACCAATTTGCAATAAAATTGATTTAAATCAATTACAATCCTTCCGTTATATGCTAGGTTAAGGAAAATTCAAGGAGGTTAGGTGGAAAAATGACCCAAACATTAGCTGAAATTATTAACGCAATTAAGGCTGATCCCGAAAATGCTAAATATACCGCCCAAGGGATTGACCCGCTCTTCAATTGTGATCCAGAAGCAACGATTTTAATTATTGGCCAAGCTCCTGGAAGAATTGCGCAAGAAAAGCGGATCTTTTGGGATGACCCTTCCGGTGATCGGCTCCGGGATTGGATGGGAATCGACCGCGATCAATTTTATCACTCCGGCAAAATCGCCGTGGTCCCAATGGACTTTTACTTTCCTGGAAAAGGAAAATCTGGGGACCTACCACCCCGTAAAGATTTTGCAGCTAAATGGCACCAACCAATTCTTAAGCTGATGCCTAAAATTCAGTTAACGCTCCTAGTGGGCTCATACGCAACCAAGCGATATTTACACTTAAAGTCATCTGCCAAGTTGACGGATATTGTTAAAAATTACCAAGCATACCAGCCGGAAATTTTTCCACTGGTGCATCCTTCACCCCGAAACCAAATTTGGATGAAGAAGAATCCCTGGTTTGTTGAACAGGTCCTGCCAGATTTAAAGGTTGCTGTTCAAAAGGCAATGCTAGCTTAACTAAGCAACGATCAAAACCAACCTCAGTCGCTAACCAAATTAGTCGCTCCAACAGCATTTGTGGATTAACCTTTCTACTTTTCTCCCTTCCAAGCCGTTGTGAACTTTTTTCCGACCTCATTTTCAGCTGGCCACTTAATTCATTTACGTTTAGTGCATAATTAATCATTTAGCTATGATATACTGATTAGACTGCATCAATTTGTAAAACTAAATTAAAGGGAAAACATTATGCAAAACTATCACAACGTCTCTAAGGGGATTTTCTGGGCCGGGATCGGGGCTGCTAGCTGGGGAGTATCCGATACTGTCCTCCAGACTCTTAGTCAAAACATCAATATTCCAGCCTTGTGGATGCTTGCTACCCGGACTTTTTTTTCGGGGCTAATACTCTTAATTTACAATCTCATTGTTTATCGAAAAACCACCTTTACTATTTTCAAATCACCAGCGGTACTCCTATCAATTATTAGTTATGGGGTCTTCGGGTTAGGTTTAAACCTTTACACCTTCTATATTTCAACCCAAGAAGGCAATGCTTCAATGGCCACAATCTTACAATATCTTTCACCATTGTTTATTGTCATTGGAGCCGTGGTCTTTCAGCATGTCCGGCCAAAAGGAACTGATTTAATCTCGTTCTTCTTGGCCCTCCTGGGCGTCTTCTTTTGTATTACGGCCGGTGATTTTACCCACCTATCAATTTCCTTTTCCGCTTTTATATGGGGATTAGCTTCGGGAATTGCGGCGGCCCTTTGTATTGTCTTACCAAAGAAAGCAAACGAAACCACCCCACCACCGGTTGTTCTCGGTTGGGGAACCCTTATTGCCGCTTTGATGTTTAACTTGATTCATCCGATCTGGACTAATCCACCGCATGTTACGACTTCGTTAGTGGCTTCAATCGCCTGTGTTGTGCTACTCGGAACAATTATTCCGTTTGGCCTATTACTCCATGCTAGTAATTTTGCGCCATCGGATGTGGTTTCGATCATGGACGCTCTCGAACCAATCGTTACCATCATTTTAAGTGTAATTTTTCTGCGCTTCCACGTTAACTTAATTGAAGCTATTGGTGTAATTATCGTCTTAGTGGCTATTTTTATCCTGCAACAGGGCCGGAAAGTAAATGGTTAAGCAACCAAAGAAAGAGGGTGGGAAGAAACTCAAGTTTCTTCCCACCCTCTTTTTCATCTCCGAATGTTACTCAGTAACTAAGGTCAAAAAGCACGGCCTTAGCGGATAAGTGCGAACGAAAGGTCGATTCTAATGAATCAACCTTCGTTCTTCTTATCCCAACCAGGCCGTCAAGGAGCTTTTTTCCCATCCTCTCTTGTCATCCCCGCATGTTACTCAGTAACTACGGTCAAAGCAGTTGCTTCCCTAACACTCAGCTATTCTGTTGCCCCTAAATGATGGGTTGCCTTTAGCGAATGTTTCAAAATAAATGGCGCTAGCAAGGTTGCTAAAACGATAACCGTGATCACATCGGAATAATACTCAGACGATAGTAAATGCGCTTCGTAACCAATTTGGGCAGTAATGAGTGACATTTCCCCCCGGGCGATCATCCCACTCCCGATAATGTAAGAGCTAGGGACTGAGAAGCCCATCAACTTTGCACCACCACCGGCCCCAAAAAGCTTCGTCAAACAAGCTAAGATTGTCATAATGATGATAAAAATCCAGGATTCAAGCGAAGTTGCTAATTTCATTGAAAGGCCAACGTTAACAAAGAACACCGGAATAAAGATGGAATAGCCAATCGGCACAAAACTTCGATTAATCGTTTCTTTCTTTTTGGTATTAGCAACCGCAATTCCAGCAAAGAAAGAACCAACCGCCCCACTAAGGCCAACGAAGTCTGCTAAAGCCGCCATACCAAGGCAGATAACCATCGCCATCACTGAAGTTGAAGCAATTGTCAATAGTTGGCCAGACAGGTGAATCAAATACGGTGCCAACCACCGAATTAAGAGATACGTTCCGCCAAAAAATAGAATTTGTTTAACTAAGGTAAATAGAAGACTACTGTGACCAACTTCACTACCACCTGCGGTACCACTCATACTAATTAAGATACTTAAGACCATTACGGCCCCAATATCATCAGCAACCGCTGCGCCAAGAATTGTGGCCCCTTCTTTCGAGTTT
This sequence comes from Limosilactobacillus alvi, assembly GCF_016900115.1. Taxonomy (GTDB): domain Bacteria; phylum Bacillota; class Bacilli; order Lactobacillales; family Lactobacillaceae; genus Limosilactobacillus; species Limosilactobacillus alvi. The sequence continues at coordinate 12,898 of NZ_JACJJQ010000027.1, read as the reverse complement.
AATTGCCGATATTCTCTCAAAACTGCCACAGAAATACTAACCGAAGTCGCCGCAAAAATCACCCCGATAAAGAGTGATTCAAACCATTGGAGGCCAAAGAGATCTGCCGCAATTCCCATTACGACAATTGGTAACAAAATCCCTGCTAAGGCAACTACGACTGCTGGTTTCAGATATTTTTTCAAAAGGGAAAGATCACTTTCCATACCAGCGATAAACATTAAAATGATGACTCCAATTTCTTGGAACTCAAAAATCATCCCACCTGGATAAATCCAATTTAAAATTGCTGGGCCTGCCACAACCCCGACTAAAATCTGCCCAATCACATCCGGGATGCCAACCCGATTACACGCATGTGAGACAATCTGGGTTACAAGTAAAATTCCAGCTAAGGTGGCAATAAAAGCCATCAAAATCCTCCCTTTCTATAATTTTTCAGGTTAAGCTTTCTTATTTAAGGAAACCTTAGACCAATTTACGACAATTTAAAGAGCTAATCTTAATTATACCAATAAAAAAGGCTTCCTGTGAACTCTTTGGAATCACTGGAAGCGAAGTTTTCAGAAAAGTTAATTATCCTCAATTATCTGATGCCAGAGAATTTGGAAAAAATTTGCTTGGCGCACTGGGATACTGGTTTCGATTGGCGCCTTTAATCCCTTAGTATCAAGCGTTGCAATCCCATTTTCTTGGGCATAGACGGTCCCAATAACTTGGTTAGCACCAACCGGCGCACGAAGTAATTCCCCCCGTGCTAATGATTTTATTAGTTTGATTGTCATCCGAGGCGCAGCGTTACTAGTCGTTTGCTTTCCCCAAACTACTAATTTTGGTGCTGTAACGTTAACTTCTGTTGGCAAGCCACCCGTAACTTTGACATTTTGAACATCTTCGGTTAAGGCTAGTTTTTGGGGTTGAAGATTTTGTCTAACTAGCCAACGGTACATGGCTTGAGTCACCGTAAATCGATCATCAGATTGGCCATTGGCGTGCAAGACGATAGTAATAATTTTGCGGCCTTGATAAGTTGCCGCCGTAGCTAAACAATATCCAGCCGCATTTGAAGTTCCTGTCTTTAGACCAGTGTATTTAACTTTTGCAACTTGATAAGCCGCATCCGTCAGTAATTTATTGGTTGTTGCCAAGGTCCCCGCTTTCCCAGTTAAGGTAAAAGTAGGTTGGCTAGCAATTTGAGCAAGCTGAGGTTCATTGTTAACTAATACTGAGGCAATTTTAGCCACATCAGATGCAGTCATCATGTTTTCTGCACTTGATTTAACCCCTTTAACTTGTAATGATTTTGGCAGATCACCATTTTGCAATCCAACCGCATTTACAATCGTGGCATTGTTTACGCCCAATTGTTTTGCCTTCTTTTGTAGTTTCTGATTGAAAGTTGCCGTGCTGTCCCCCTTTGCCCCAGCTAAAGCTAAAGTTGCTCCATCAGCCGATTTGATCAGCGCGGTCGTTACTAATTCCTTGACTGAATATGCTTTACCAACCGTCAGGCCAGCATTCGAATACTCAGGATTATTGGCCACTTCACCAACCGCTGGTGTAATCTTAACCTTAGTTTGCCAACTCAATTGATGGTGGTTAATCTCATCTTGAATCACTAATACCGTCAATAATTTACTTAACGAAGCAATTGGTAATTTTTGATCAGCATTTTGTTCCTGTAAAATTTGACCAGTTTGGGCATCAACCATTAAAGTTGCCCGGGCATTAAACTTTGGGGTCTGCGTCGTTGCCAGTGCTGGTACAAGCCCAGCCATTAAAACCATCCAGAATGTCAAAATGATTGTCAGCGTCTGTTTTATTATTTTCATGTTACGCTCCTTAAATTTGCTTCGTAATAATTTTACACTGAGCGTTTGATTAATTCAGTTATTCAACAAATATTAAAGGAGTTTTAATAAGCCGTTACCCAACAAAGCGGCCGGGTCGCTTTTTCCTCCATTCGTGCTTGTCGATTACTCTCAAAGAAACACTAAGCCGTATCGTACCACTGCTTACGGACGCAAAGCCTACCGTCAACGGCTTTTGCTAACGATCTTTAAGCCATCTAGCGGACTTGAACCGCCGACCTCATCCTTACCATGGATGTGCTCTACCTAGCTGAGCTAAGATGGCATTTCTAGTATACCAGAATTTAATGTTTTCTTCGTAAGCAAACAAAAAAGAGCCTAAGGAAAACTTAGCCTCTCCAATTTGATTCTCATCCCATCCATGAATTTTCGCAATCGTTTTTGTGAAGCAATTAAAACCAACTGCGTTAATTCACGTTACTAGGATACACTTCTTGATTTTCTTTAACAAGCCGTTTGGATAATCTGTTTCACGTGGAACAACTTTATCTTAAAATTTCATTTAAGGCGTCAAAAGTTGCCGTCATTAATTTGGTTCCCATTTGGGGAATCATTGTTAAATGCCCTTCTAACAAGCGGTGATACAAGTCCTCCGCTTGTTGTTTGTGGCGTCGATCTTGTTCACCGCAAAAAATATCTGTCCGGCATTGAATGTGCATCAATTGGTTAGTTAAATCTCGTGCGATGGTTGACTTAACGAGTTGTCCGGTTGCCACTTTATCTAATGCCGTCGCTTTAAAACTCCCCTTGCTCTTAAAGTGAATACCCGATGATAATACCAAATGTTTTTCCGTCTGATACATTGGGGTAATTAACATTAAGCGGTCGATCCGGCCAAACTGAGTGGTTGCAACATTTAAGGCTAAAAAGGCCCCAAAACCGTGGCCAACCAGAATTACCGGTTGCGGTAATTTTCGAACTAAATGAACCGTTGCTGCTGTCACTTGGTCGAAATCACCACTCTCACCATTTAATTCGCGATAGTCAGCAATCTGCAACTCGCGGTGACCGACATTGAGCTGATGCCACTCTTCAAGGGGACTTACTAAATCTGGTAATACTAATACCGTTCCCATTTACTCACCTACAAATCAATATCCAACAAAATTGGGGCGTGATCACGCCGTTCACCAGTATCGACCATTGTCGAAGCTTTAAGCTGATCCTTAAGTCGATCACTAACTAGCCAATAGTCAATCCGCCACCCCGAGTTATTTTGCTTAGAAGTAACCGCTCGTTGGGCCCACCAAGAATAAGCCCCCGTCATTTTGGGATTTAAGTAGCGAAAAGTATCCACAAAGCCGGCATCCAAAAGCTTCGTAAAGTGTTCCCGCTCTTCATCAGTGAAACCAGCAGAATGATGATTATTACCCGGATGAGCTAGATCGATTTCTTCATGGGCAACATTAAAGTCTCCACTAGCAATTACTGGTTTTGCTTGATCTAATTGATGTAAGTATTTTCGGTAACAGTCATCCCAAATCTGTCGTTCGGCTAACCGCTTTAAGCCATTCCCTGAGTTAGGCGTGTAAACTTCTGTCAAATAGAAAGTTGGAAATTCCAAAGTAATAATTCGTCCCTCTTGATCCATCGGCGCAGGGGCCCCGATTTCAGGATACGTAACCTTCGGGTCATAAGTCTGCTTAACTAAGTACATCGTCCCCGCATATCCCTTTCGGGCTGGCTCAACCGAAGAACGCCAGAAGACCTGGTATTCAGGGAAGAAGTCTTTCAACGCCGCTACATGCTTTTTGGTTGGACCATCCTTGGAAAGCTTTGTTTCTTGAATGGCAATTACGTCGGGCTGTTTTTCCGCTATTTTCTTTAAAACTGCCCGGGTTTCTTCGGCCCGGGCCGAGGTTCCCGTTAAGGCAGCATTGATTGAATCAATATTCCAAGAAATAAATTTCATTTTTTGAACCCCTTTTTGATTTACTATTACCTAGTATACAAGAAAAGCACGTTAAGACGTCAAATAATCACTAACAAAATTAAAATTGGCGACCTAACGTTAGTAAAACATTAAGTTGCCAATTGCTGGTAAATTTACTTATAACCTTTATGGTAAATCATTTCCTGCCGCAAAATAGAGATCGTACCATTCCTGCTTGGTTAATTCAACGTCGCTTCCCTTGGCGCTATCAAGAATATGTTGTGGATTAACCGTTCCCAGTAATACTTGCATGTGTGCGGGGTGCCGCAGGATCCACGCAACCGCAATGGCATTCTTGGAAACCTCATACTTATCCGCTAACTTAGCTAACAGCTGATTTAACTTGGCGTAATGTTCATCATCATTGATAAAAGTCCCATTAAACATCCCCCATTGGAATGGTGACCAAGTTTGGATTGTCATCTTGTGCAACCGGGTATATTCAATAATTCCACCATCGTGATTAACCGAACGCTCATCCGCCATATTCGTATGGATTCCAAAGTCAATCATCCCAGTGTGCGCCAAGCTAAATTGAACTTGGTCAATCAGCAATGGTTGCCGAACCCCACTTTGTAAGAACTCAATTTGGCGGGGGTTAAAGTTTGAAACCCCAAAATGACGGACCTTTCCGCTGGTTTCCAATTCATCAAAGGCAGCCGCTACCTCATCAAGCTCCATTAATGGGTCTGGCCGATGAAGTAAGAAAGCATCCAAGTAATCAATATCCATCCGCTTTAAGATCCCATCAACAGCTTGAATGATGTGATCCTTTGAGAAATCATAACGTTGACCAAAGGCGAAGTCCCCGTGTGAACGTGCTGGGTCTAGGACAATGCCGCCTTTGGATTGAATAAAGAGTTGATCCCGGCTAATCCCCGCTTCTTTCATTGCGGCTCCAAAGTGTTCTTCAGAACGACCATTGCCGTAAATATCAGCAGAATCAATGTAGTTGATTCCTGCTTCTAAAGCAGCATTTAACGCGGCCGCCGTTTGCTTGGTATCCAGAGTTGCCATCCGCATCGTTCCCAATGCTACATTTGAAGTAGTCCAATTTGTTCCACCAATTGCTACTTGTTTCATAATGCGCCTTCCTTTCTTTGTAACCACGTTTCTTACTATAAGTATACAATAAATAAAAAGCAACCGTTTTCGGGTTGCTTTAACTTAATCGCATTTACATAATATGTTGTCGCGCATAAGTGAAATAGAAGATGATCCCAAAGGCAAGCCAAGCTAGGTAAGTCAGCCAAGCATCTAAACTAATGTTAAATAACAGCGCGATACAAATAATTACCGAAAGAATCGGAATAATATTTCCCAACGGGACCTTAAATGGATGCTCCAAGTTTGGATGTTGTTTTCTCAATAAAATAACAACTAATGAAATTAAGGCAAAGACCGTCAACGAACCAACATTAGCGATCAGGGCCAACTTCCGTAAGTTGACAAAGCCAGCTAAAATTGCGGCCATGATCCCATTAATCCAAAGTGCCCGATTGGGGCTTTGGTACTTATCACTAACCTTAGCCCATGCTGATGGCAAAAAATTACTCCGACTCATCGCCATCGTGACGTTTGCTCCGGCATAGACAAAGGCATAAACCACGGCCATAATTCCCAGGATCGCTCCAGCAGAAATAATTTCTGCCGTTACCGTGTGACCTTTAATCAAAAGGACGGTTGCCATCGCTTCGGAAACATTCAAGTCTTTGTAAGTAACTACCCCCGTCATCACCAGACTGACAATGATATAAAGCGTGGTGGATACAATTAAGGAAATGATGATTGCCCGGGGAAGGTTTTTTTGTACGTGTCGAGCATCCTCAGCTGAAGTAGCCAAAGCATCAAAGCCAAGGAACGTAAAGAAGACCGCCGAAGCTCCTGACATCACCCCACTAGTGCCATATGGTAAGAAGGGGTGCCAATGAGCTGGATTAACATCCCTTACACTGACGACAATGAAAAGCAGAATAATCGCTATCTTCACTACGACCAAAGCATTATTTAAGAACTTACTCTCACTGGTTCCCCGTGTCAAAATAAACGTAATCAGTAAGGTCATCAATAAGGCTGGTAAATTAACCATCCCCCCACTTGCCGGATTAGTTAAGAGGGCTTGGGGCAGGTGAACGCCAATTTCTTCCAAAAACGATTGGAAATAGCCGGTCCACCCGTTGGCAACCGTGGCCGTCGTGGTAATATAAACGCCAATCAACGTCCAACCAGCGAGAAAGCCCATAAATTGCCCCATGGTAACCCAAGCATAAATATAAGCACTCCCCGAATTGGGAATGGTTGTCGATAATTCAGCGTAGCACATTCCGATTAGACCACTTGCTAAGGCCGCAATTAAAAAGGAAAAAACCACCCCAGGTCCAGCATCGGTCGCCGCAACCACCCCCGTTAAAACTAAAATCCCGGTCCCAATCATCGCCCCGATTCCTAAAATCGATAAATCAAAAAGGCTAAGGGTCCGTTCTTCCTCCGGTTTAGCACTAATGCTTCGTAGGAGATGATTAATATCAACTTTATTATTCATAAATTTCTCTCTTCCTAGCTTTTTCCCGATATTTGAGATTTTGGTTTTCCCACCAATCTCATTGGGTTATCAATAACTAAATGATAATTTTTAACTCGAGTAGTGATGAGTTTTAACATTTTTAGTGTAATTAAGGGTAGCATGTGAAAAATTAAAGCGCAAACTTGCGAACTCAGCTATAAAAAGAGAACGAAGTAATAAAAATAAAGCAAAACGGCGGATTATCTTTATAAAAGTCGCCATTTTGCTTTATCGAAACCAAGTAAATCCGTTTTTTAACTTATTTTTATTAAGTAGGTCGTTTCACATGAAACTTCCTCTTGCCATCATGAATATTACTCTTGCCGGAGTAGCAAATCGATGACTGCTTGCCGAGGAATCTTACCAAAGTAAGCACTGAGATCCAAAGTTGCTAATGCCTTTTTAACACTTTGACGGTCATAACGAATTCCAAGTAAACGCTTTTCAAATTCTTGCACGTTGGCTTGACCAAAGAAATCACCGAATGTCTTTAAGTAGGTAATTTTCCCGCCTTCAATCTGAAGCCGAAAATCAATTGTCCCCTGAGTGAAATGTTGCCGGTGTTGGATGGCCGCGGCTGGTGATTGGCCATAAATCCAATCCCAGTTTGAGAATAAACGTTGATTCAAGTCACTAACCGCCTGCTTCGTAGCAGCATCAAGTTCATATGCCTTGGCTTGGGATAAATCAGCTACCCCTAAAATCTTCTTTGCTAAGGTATCCCGAAATTGTTCAATCGTTAAATCCTGATACTCCGGGGAAAAGTATGGCTTTAAATTAGTAACCCGGGAGTGGACGGACTTAATCCCCTTTGCCGCAATTTTATCCTTTGGAACCGTCAAAGCATCGCTAATCACATCCAAATCAACATCATACATTAACGTTCCGTGAGAGAACATCCGCCCGTGTTCTAAGCGCATCGCATTCCCGGAGAACTTCCGGCCTTCAATTTGGAGATCATTGCGGCCAACTAATTCAGCCTTAGTAGCCCCCATTTCATGTAAGGCATCTAAGACCGGGGTGGTAAACTTAGCAAAATTACCGTTAGAATTACCATCATCCTTTGTAATAAAGGAAAAACTTACATTCCCCAGATCGTCAAAGACTGCACCTCCCCCAGAAGTTCGCCGCGTCACAATGATATTATGTTGTTTTACGTAATCAAGGTTAACTTCATCGTAGACATTTTGGTTGCGGCCCAAGATAATGCATGGCGAATTAATGTAAAAATACAGAATCGGTTCGCTTAGGTCAGCATGTTCCATCAAAATTGTTTCTAGGGCTAAGTTATAGCGAATATCGCGACTATCGGTTACTAAATATTTCACTGCTAAACCTCCTCAAATTCATCTACTAATTTGATTGTTACATTGGGATTGGCGCCTAATAATTTCGCCATTGGGCAACGTTGCTCCGCCTTTTTCAGGATTGCTTGCGCGGTTTGGCGATCAACTTGGGGGATCTTAACGTACGCCGTTACCCAAAATTGATATCCCGGCGTATCGGGTCCCATCTCACTTTTTACTCGAACCACGCTTTGATGATCGTAGCCCCGTCGTTTTTCTTCAGCTTCAATTGTTGCATTAAGGCAAGTGGCAAGGGCTAAGCCGACTAATTGTTCCGGATTGGTCCCGGCAACTGGCTTTAATGGACTACTAACTTGGACTTGTAATTCACCATCTAAACTCCTCGCTGTCCCCTGAATTCCGGTTGCATTTTCGACCCAAGTGGTGTACTTGACTTCCTTTTCCATCTCTACGACCTCCCTTTCTAACTTTTTGTTAGCGTTATCATCATTATAAACTTCCTAATTAATCCGTACAGCTTTTTTTGAAACATTTTTCCAGTTTTTGTTCAACAAAGCGGTTAGCCAGTGACTGAACTAGTCTTCACACTCCAAAGGCACTTTTCTGAGCGGCCACTTTAAAATTCAAATGATAATCAATTAGAACTTTTTTGCACAAATTTTTTAGCAATGGTCTAGGAATTAAAACGCCTTCAAAACCGTCACAAACTATCTTTTATCTTGCGAAAGGTTCTTTAATAACAATATTTATTCACAAATTACTTGCTTAGTTTGTGAAAATATGTATAATAATAACCGTTAGCAAATGTTAAATGTTTCACATTAAAGGAGGAACCTAGTTATGTCTGAAGAAAAACGCGTCGCTGTTGTTACCGGTGGTGAACGGGGAATTGGTCGAGGGATTACCAACCGCTTACTCAAGGATGGTTACTATGTCGTAATTGCCAACCGGAACGAAGCCACCGGGAAGCAAGCCGTTGCTGAATTAGAAGCAGCTGGTTACCAAGGAAAAGTCGTTTCCGTTGCCGGTGATGTTAGTGAAAAGGCTAGCCACGAAAAGTTTGTTCAAGCTGCCGTTGATAACTTCGGTCGATTAGACACTTACATTAACAACGCCGGGATCGCCCAAATCAAGCTCCTCCAGGACGAAACGAAGGAAGACATGGACGAAATCTTCCAAACCAATGTTTACTCAATTCTTTTCGGGATCCAAGCCGCTACGGCCCAATTCCGGAAGCAAGCAGATGGTGACAAGATCCGGAAGATCATTAACGCTTCATCCATTGCTGGTCACGTGGCCTTCGACATGCTTGGAGCTTACTCTGCTACTAAGTTTGCCATCCGGGGGTTAACCCAAGCAGCGGCTAAGGAACTTGGCCGGGATAAGATCACAGTTAACGCCTACTGCCCAGGGATCGTAGGTACTGACATGTGGGACTACATTGACGAAAAGATGGTTGACGCTTGGGGTGGCGAAAAAGGACAATACCTTAAGAAGTACTCCGGCTTAATCACGATGGGCAGAGTCGAAACGGCCGATGACGTTGCCGGTTACGTTTCCTACTTAGCTTCTAAGGATTCTGACTACATGACTGGTCAAGCGGTTCAAATCGACGGTGGAATCCAATTTATTTAATATCGATACATTAAAAAAAAGCGAGGGTGGGAAGAAACTCAAGTTTCTTCCCACCCTCTTTTTCATCTCCGAATGTTACTCAGTAACTAAGGTCAAAGCAGTAGCTGAATGGCAGTTGCCTCCCTAACGGTCGCACCAACCTATTCAGCCTTGCATGGGCTCACAAACGCCAAACCAGTTGGCTGGTTCGCTCCAAAGCACGGCCTTAGCGGATAAGTGCGAACGAAAGGCCGATTCTAATGAATCAACCTTCGTTCTTCTTATCCCAACCAGGCCGTCAAGGAGCTTTTTTCCCACCCCCTTTATTTGGTCACTAAAGGCCAAGCTTATTTTTCGTCAATCTTAATCGAATGACTTACTGGCCGGCCCTTCAATTGCGTAGCGACAATGAAGGCAACAATAATCAAGGCAATTGTAAAGTAGAAACCAACGTGGGCCCCAGCGGTAAAACGAGCTGCTTCGGAGCCAGTTGCGGCATGGCGACCAAATTCTAAGCAAGAAGTTGCCAAAGCCGTTGATAAGGCCCCGGTAACTTGTTGAATCGTATTTAAGATGGTCGAGCCATCCCCCGCTTCCCGACCACTCAATGCATTCAAAGCTGAGGTTTGGGAAGGGGACATTGCTAATGGCGCCCCAATCATTAACACGATGTGGGCGGTAATGATGTAAGCCACCGTTGCGTGATCAGAAGCCATCGCTAACATCAAAGCCCCGATCAAGGCAATTACTAATCCAATCATGGCTGGCTTCTTGGCTCCGATATTATCGTACATCCGACCAGCGACAGCCGAAGTAATGGCGTTAACAACTCCCCCAGGCAACATGATGATCCCGGTTAAGGCCACCGCGATCCCAACCCCATTTTGGATGTATTGGGGCATCAAGTACATGGCCGAAAGAATAATCCCAAAGTCTAACATGACCACCAAGGTTCCGACTGTAAAGTCCTTGTTTTTAAGAACCCGTAAATTCAAAATAGGATTTTCGAGTTTTAATTGCCGGTAGACGTACAAACCAAGAACAACAATCCCAACTAATAGACTAACAATTACTTGCCAGCTGCCCCAACCGTAGCGACTAGCTAGACTGGCACCAGCAACAACTCCGGAAAAACCGATAATTGATGCCAAAATTGATAGTAAATCAATCTTCGGCCGCGTTAAACGACCAATATTTTCCAGTTCAAAAATAGCGAATAACAACGCCAATATTAAAAATGGGATAAAAAGCCAAAAAATCCAGCGCCAAGAAGTCATCCCCAAAATCATCCCGGTTAAGGTTGGCCCAATAGCGGGAGCAAACATGATAACTAAGGCCATCACCCCGTTAACGGCACCTAACTTTTCTGGAGGAAAAATTTGCATTGCCACCGCAAACATCAAGGGCAAGATTAATCCGGTACCGATTCCCTGAATCATCCGCCCGGTTAATAGGATTCCAAAACTTGGGGCTAAAGCAGAAATGGCACTCCCCAAAATAAAAATCAATAGGGCAAAAATAACAATCTTTCGGGTGGAGAACCACTTGGTAATAATTGATGACAAGGGCATAATAATCCCAATCACGAGCATGTATCCTGTAACTAACCATTGTAGGGTAGCGGGGGAAAGTCCAAAGGCCAAGCTTAATTTTGGTAAAGCAATATTAAGTGACGTTTCTGAAAACATCCCAACAAAAGCTCCCAGTAACATCGAAACCATCGCCAATTTCGGGTGGTTAACTCGTTGAATACGATGGCTTACTGGTTGAGTTTGTGTATTATCCATATATATTTTTCACTCCTTCTCTCAGTTCACAATTGATTACCTTACCAGAAAATTTTTGTTGACGTAAGTAAAAATTTAATTATATTTGCTATAACCGTGAATGAAAGCGGAATCAAAAAAAGGAACCCGGAAATGTCCATACCGCGAAAATTTAGGGAAATAAAAAAGCTAGCCCGCCGGACCATCCCCGCTTGCTAGCTAATTATGTTTTGCATCAATAAATACTTATTTCACCCAACTCAACACCTTGGCCATTAGCTTTTGCCACTTGTCTTGGTGATGATTATTGTCACTTTCCCAGCCATTCTTGGTCGTTGGTTTATCGGCACTCACTGAATGCAACTTGACTTTTTGGGTATTAACAACTGGAGTTTTGGCCACCGTCATCTTAATGGCATTCCCGTTGCTATCGTAAGCAACATTATTTTTAACTTTCCAGCCATTCACGATTTTCCCAGTATTATCGACCACCCGGTTATCAACAATCCGGTAACCATTCGCAATGGCTTCCGCTTGCGATTGCTCAACTTGAACGGTTGCTGGGTGAGTAATGATTGTCTTTGGTGGCGTCGAAGTTGTTGTCGTTGATTTTGCCGTTGAATTGGTAGTCGCTTGATTAGTAGTTGCCGCCGTCTGACTGTTTTCAAGCGTTGCTAATTCTGACTCTAATTGATTTAACGTTGCTTGATCAGCCGCTAAGGTCTCCTTGGCCGTTGCTAAGGTCACTTGAAGCGTCTTCGCTGTATCTGAACTAGCATCTAAATTAGCCAATTGAGTCTTGATTTGGTTGACTTGATCATTATCTGATTGAACCTTCAACGCCGCTGCCCGAACCGCTGCTTGCTTCGTTGCTAATTGACTTGTTAAAGCTGAACTGGTTGTTGTGTTCTTGACTGGTGTCGCATTAGTTACCACCGCCGCTTCCGTATCGGCATGAACTCCACTATTAGTGGAAATCATCCCCGTCACCGCAAAGGTACTTACCGCCACGGTAACGACAAAGCGTTTAATACTTCCCTTCATTTTTGTTCATCCCCACCAAATTTCGTACTATCCCTTTATCATCTCCACCATTATACACTTTTTAGATGACATTCGTTTTACAAAAAGTGAGCGAACCGGCCCACGGACCCCCGCTCACTCAAATGATTGATCTAATAAGTCGTAACTTCATTGGCAGCTTGGTTAATAGTGTCTTGTTGACTTGCCGTATGGTAGTATTGACTCTTCAATTGATCGATAGTTGTCGTGGTCTTCGCAAAGTCTTGTTCAGCCGTTGTCTTCCCCGTTTGGTCTTGGAGAGTATAGATCGTGACTTGATTGCCATTAACCGTGTAGTAGACCGTACTTGCGGCTGTCCCACCACCAATTGCTTGGCGACCTTGTGGAGCTGACCCGCGAATTAACTTCGTTAGGTTAGTATAACCACTGGCCCGATAAATCAAAACCGCCAGTTGGTTATCGGTTAATTGTTGGTTACTAGTACTAGTCGTTGATTGGTTCGTGGTGCTTGATGCTTGACTCGTCGCCGAACTAGTCGAGCTCGATTTAGAACTTGCACTAGTTTTAGAATTCGTATCAGCACTCGCCGCCTTTTTTTGGTGACTAGAATGTTTGGTTGCTTGCGTGGTTTTAACCGTACTGCTTGAAGAAGAATCCGTGGCACTAGATTGATTTCCGCAGGCGGCTAAACTAATGGCTGCCCCTAAGGTAACCCCAAATAATAGTAATTTTTTCATCAGGCTTCTGCTATATAAAATGTGAACAAATATAATCATGAATTAGATTTGATTATATTTGAGAAAGAATTATATAGTTTTCCT
>NZ_JACJJQ010000026.1 GCF_016900115.1 Limosilactobacillus alvi | reverse complement strand
TCATTTCCTATACTCGAACTCGTAGTCCCACAACCTGAAAATCAAAATATCAAAGCAAAGATAGCGGAGGTCATTTTATGATACGGACTCGCAGTCCCTGAGGTTATGGACGACCTTAGCTCTATCTTTAGGGTAATAAAAAAGTCCAGGATGGTAAAATTCATCCTGAACTAATCTTAGGTTGTTTCTGGTTTGTTTTCCTTTCAAATTCTTCATATAATAAAAATTAAGAATTTAAAGGGCGGGTTAATCATGTTAACAGTTTACGATTTAAAAAACCAGCAAATGCTACAACAACCAAATTTTTGGGATTTAACCACGGGTTTTGACTCTTTTCGGGGAGTCTCGTTTGTAGGGTCATTTAAGATCATTGAAAATGAATTGCTTCCCCGGTTTAAAACGATCAAACTGATTTTAGGGATGGAAGATAACCGAACTGGTCAAAAAATGGAACAAGTCTATAACGTTCCCCGACGGGTCCAAGAACTTGAAGCCGCAAGTGATACTTTTTTAAACCGCATTAGTGATGAGAGCCTTCAGCTCCGGTTTACCAAGAAGGACCTTTTTCATAGCAAGTATTTCTTACTGGAGAACGAAACGGATTTTGTCCTCTTTAATGGCTCAATGAACCTTACTAAGCAAGCCATGACAAAGAATCATGAAATGGTTTGGATGTATCATGGACAAAAGAATCAGCCGGCTGATCAAGCCATTTACCAAGCCCACCGAGCATTATTTAAAAGCAATTTTACCGAGGATAGTACGGATTATCTAAACCGCAAGTTAATTGACCAAATTCGGGGTAAGGATCGGCAAACAATCACCGCGGTTTTAACAGACGAAGTTGCCAATGAAGTTAACACGAAGGTTAGTCTCTCAAAAGATGAAATTACTGCCGTAAGTGACGATCAGGCCCGGGAAAAGGTCTTAAAGCCCCATTGGGTAAAAGCGGTTCAAGCGGTTTATACGCCAAAGGGAAACAAACGGCGAGACCAGAGTCAAGCCAATGAGAACGCGAAAGTTCTTTATTATCAAGCCTTTGCCCAAGCTGAAAAACGGGTCATCCAAGCAAATGATCTCTATCCCAAGCCAATGTGGACTTACGATGAAGATGAGCGCGCAGTTTTGGTGCAGAATACCGTTACCAATCAATACGAACCGTTAGTGGAGCCAGAGTTAACCAAAGAAGATCTTGAAACCTTCATTGATGTCGTTGATAGTTTTCGGACGAATAAGGTGCGGGATGAAAGTTTACAAGCGCTGACCGCTTTTCTTTACTTAATGACGGCCCCGATGATTTGGAAGATCCAAGAAATATACCGCCATTCTAACTTTAGCCGTTCAGCTGACCAAGTGCCTTTGTCCTTAGTTTTAATTGGTCGGGGGACTACGGGGAAAACGCTCCTTGTGCGGGACTATTTTAAACCTTTTACTGGCGATACTTCACCGAGCGTTCAATACGCCGAGATTAATAATTCTAACAGTGCGCGGAGCGAACGGGCAGTTAATTTTTTGGACCATTATTTACGCTCAAAACGTTTCATCTCGCCAATGATTATTGATGAACTTTACGAGAATTTCTTTCATTTGAAGGTGGCAACGAATGCTATCAAACAATGGTCGAACACGATTACTGGAATTCATAACACGAGCGTCTTTGCAATGAATCACAATGCCTCTAGCAAGGGAATTAATAATCTGGAAGAAATTACCAAACGGGTTTATTACTTGTCATTTGAGGCTGGTTGGTTACCACAAGCTGATCAGAAATATGATTACCACATTTTGCAAAATAGCCTCAACGACCACTTATATCGAACCGTGGTTTACCGGCTGAATCAGCGGCTAAACCACCTTTCCGGGGATGAAGAAAGCCGGCTAATTCACGATTACCTCAGTTTAACCCGGGAAATCTTGAAAGAAATTTTGGCTGACTTTGGTTTCGCTGATCGATTGGCCACAATTATTGATCAACACTATGATTACAAGCAAGATCAAAATAAAACCATCTGGCGGATGTTGCTAGCTGAAAATAACTTCAAGAATGTTTACTTCACCGATGGGGATGACCAGCACTTTACGGTTTCCAAGGCGATTTTTAACGACTTAAAATCAAACATGTACCAAAATAATAACGAAACCCTAGATAACTACTTTAATATGCTACCTCGAGAACTCGGCATTGGGATTGTGCAAAATGACATTGGGATGGTTTTAAATATTGATAAATTCGACCATTTCATTGGGGAACCCCTCGTCCGGCGCTATTACGAACGGCAACATCAAAAGGATCACCAGCAAGATGCCCTGAGTCAACTGATTGCCTTGCAGCAAAAAGAGAGCAAGCAACGAGCAATTGCCGATCAAAAACGGGACCAATTATTAAATGAACTCGCCAAAAAACAAACCCAAAAGTCAACAAGTTTCTTTGGGAGGCTTTTTGGGAAGGAGAAGTAGGGAGGAAAACCTCTCGCCGGTCTGGGAAGAAGAGGTTGGGAAAAAAGCTCCTTGACGGCCTGGTTGGGATAAGAAGGACGATGGTTAATTCATTAGCATCGTCCTTTCGTTCGCCCTGATCCGCTAAGGCCGTGCTTCAGAGCGAACCAGCCAACTGGTTTGGCGTTTGTGAGGCTGAATTGGTTGGTGCGACCGACAGCAAAGTAACTGCCATCCAGCTCCTGCTTTGATCTTAGTTACTGAGTAACATTCGGAGATGAAAAAGGGGCCGGAAAGGAACTTGCGTTTCTTCCCGGCCGCTCTCTATTTGATTAGTGAAACACTACCGGTTTATCATACTTTTTCATCAAATGGCGTAACGAAGCGCGGTGGTGTTGGTTAAATTCAATATCGGTAAAATCATAATCAAGATGGGAGCGATCAATTACCCCAATGTAGTGGGTATAATCTTCATGACCTTCAAGGGGTTCCATTTCAACCCGTTCAAGCACCTTTCGTCCCAATAAAAAAGCATCTCGCTTCATTGGGATTGGTTGTTTGGCTAAGGTTAGCGCCGTCCGAAGATACCGGTTAGATGGTGTCCGAGTAATTGGTAACCGTTTGGGAAAAGCCGCAAGTCGTTCTCTAGTGGGCGTACCGCCAACAAGCTTAGCGAGTTTAGCTTCATGCTCCGTAATAGCTGGCGCGTTAGTTAAAATCCCGCGAGGTGCTTTTTTGATCGTTAATTGTTCACTTGTCGGTTCAATCAAATAGGTCCCCGTATCGTCCGTTAAAATCCAGTGGAAGGGGTGAACAATGTCCCTGTCATACCATTGTTGACCAACAATTGCAATTTGAGTCAAGTGATCAGCAACTTCTTTAACATTTCGGTGTTGAGTTAAGATCCAAGTGATTACGTCTTGAGGGGTCAGATTAATCCGGTAAAACTGTGGGCTGTCGTAGTAAGTAACTTGATTGGGAAAATATAATTCAGCACAAGCTAAACCAGCCGAATTGACTGCATCCCCAATGAGGTAGTGACCATCAGCGAGCCGCATTCCGCCTAAAAGGGCGTACTTTCCTGTTAAGTACTTTTCACTGGGCCGAATTTGCCACTGATAGCCGACTGGGACATAGGTTAACCGCCATGGAGTTGCTTTTTGGGGAAAGTCCATTGTTCGCCCAAAGTAGGCGTTCTGGGTACGATCTTTAAAGGTGATTGCTGTACACATCTTAGTTATCCTCCGGGTTTTCGTGACTAATCTTTGCTAAGGCATCTTTTTGAACTTGTTGATCCACATGGGTATAGAGATCCGTTGCTGAAGTACCTTTTTGTCCCAATTGTTGACTGACAAGCACCTGATCTTTGGTAATTGCATAAAGCTCTGAAGCAAGGGTGTGACGAAGTTTATGCGGTGTCAAAGGATGACCAAAGGCCGAAGAATACTTTTTTACCAATTTTTCAATTGAATTGGCACTAATCCGGCGGGTCTGACCGTGGTAGTTGGTCAAAAAGAAGGCGACATCCTTTTTGAGGGCATGATAGCGTTGGACGCGAATGGTTTGGTAACGCTTGAGGTAGGGAAGTGTCCAAGGAGCAATTGGCACACTGTCTTTTTGCCCCCCTTTTCTGGTAACATCAAGCATGTTTTGTTGCCAGTTTAAATCACCAACATTTACATTGGCAGCTTCCGAAACCCGGACTCCGGTCCCCAGAATCAAAGCAATAATGGCCAGATCCCGTTCGCCATTGATTTTAAAAGCCGTTTGGGCCCGTTTATCACATTGCTTGGGATATTCTTGCTCAATGAAGTTTAAAAAATCAAACTTTTGTTGTCCCCGATACATATGCGAAGCAAGCGCATGAGCCCGATAATTCAACGTTTGGGTGCTATTTAAAGAAGGTATTTTTAGCATCACATTCCGATCAAAATACGGTTCACCGTTATTATTATCCGCCGTAATGGTTAAAAATTTAAACAGGGAGCGGAGAGCATTAATTGAACGGTTGATTGAAGTCGCTGTATTTTGCCGGCCCCGGGCATTGGTACTGTGTTTTAAATAATCAATGTAGAGCATCACATCATCCCGCCGAAGCTTAGCTAGCGTTGAGGTTTCGATAGCTGAATTGGAAGTCGCTGAACTAATCTGATTAGTCCTTAACCAGGTAAAAAAGCGACGAAACTCGGTCAAATACTGGTAAGTCGTGGTTATCGAATGATTGGTTCCTCGGTAATAAGCATTGACATAATCTGGTAAATTAGTTAATTCCTCTTCAATTAATTTATGATAACGATCGGCTTCCACAAGACCCCTTCTTTCAACGTTTTCTTTCCATTTTATCATTATCTTGCTGAAAAGGAAGGCGTGCTTTTTAGCCAAAAATGAATAATTATAATTTTTGCTATGCATGTAAATGTTTAAGCATCCATTGTTGATCCATTGGGAAAGACAATAGCATATAATTTATTAATCTGCTAAAATATACCCAATAAAAGCGATTACATAGAAAGGAGATTAATATGCTCGTTGCTACGAAAAAATCTAACCAGATACAAGTACTTTCAACGTTAAAACTAAAAGTGCGACCAGTTCAACCAACCGAACATGATTTAACAATCCTTCAAGCGATTGCGACCGAAAGCTTTATCGCAACTTTTAGTCCATATAACTCACTTCGAAGTGTCGTTGAATATGCTAGCAATAATTATAACCGCCCCAAGCTCCAAGCCGAAGTTAGCGCGCCAACTTCGCGGACTTTCTTTCTCGAAAGTAATGGCCAGCCAATTGGTTACTTGAAGCTTAATTGGGGACCAACGCAGACGGAAAATAATTTCCCAAAAGCGATGGAAATCCAACGCATTTATTTGCTTCCCCAATATTGGGGACAACACCTTGGTAATTACTTAATGGAATATGCCCTCGGTTATGCTAAAGACCACGGGTTTAAGCAGGTATGGTTAGGCGTTTGGCAAAAGAATCAACGCGCGCAAAGTTTCTATCATCGGTATGGTTTTAAGTCAGTTGGAACCCACCGCTTCTTGATGGGTGACCATTACCAATGTGATGACCTTTTATCGAAGGAAATCTAATTGTTTTATTGCAAATGCAATTAAGAATAGTAAACTAGATCCAAGGGAGGGATGAAATGATCACAATATTACGGGAAATTGGGACGATTGCCCGGGCACTAGATTCAATTGCGAACGTTGAGTGCAAACAACATCAACTTGCCCGTGGGCAGTACCTTTACCTCGTCCGAATTGCGGAACAACCCGGCATCATTGCGGATCAACTTTCCAAACTCCTTAAGGTAGATCGTGCCACAGTTTCAAGAGCAGTTAGTAAATTAGTTGCTCAAAAGCTGGTTGTGCGGCAAACTGATACTCAAAATCAACGCTTAAAGCATTTGTATGTAACTGAACTCGGACGGGCTCGAGCAGATCTGATTGAACGGGAGAACCAATATTCCGAACGGGTTGCCCAGGCGGGCCTATCAGCGAGTGAACAAGCTCAATTAAAACAATTGTTAGAGCGGGTCGCCAAAAATGTTGGCGCTGATTGGGAACAAGTTAAAGCGGGAAGACACCGCGAATACTAGTGAGAAAGGATGAAGTGAAAGTTGAAGGTAGTTGGTTTATCAGGTTCGGTTGCTGGATCTCAAACCGTTACGACCATGCGCGAAGTTGAAAAAGAAATTGGTCGTTCATACGGGACGGACGTTCAATTTGAATTACTGGATTTACGTGATTTGAAGGTCGAACCAAGCGACGGACGAAATTTTCATGAATATGAAGGCGATACCTTAAAAGTTGCTACCGCTCTTGCTGAAGCAGATGCCGTTGTGATTGCAACCCCAATTTTTCAAGGCTCAATTCCAGGAGTTTTAAAAAACGTTTTGGATCTTTTACCAGAAGACGGGTTGCGTAACAAAGCAGTTGGTATTATCGCTAATGCCGGATCACCCCGCTTCTTTTTGGCAGCCGAATATCAATTAAAGCCTGTCTTGGCCGCTATGAAGGCGAAGATTGTGACAAATTGTGCCTTCATTGAAGCCCAAGAGATTTACCGGACGGAAATTATTGAAGATGAAACGAAACATCGAATTGACCAAGTAGCTCGGGAGACGGTTGACTTAGCGCGCTACTTGCAGTTAAAGGAGGGCTAATCATGTTAGATAATGTAACTGTGGACCAAAGTTTCTTTGATACTTTCCCAGGAGCCCAAGTAAACATTTTGTTTGTGGACGGGATTGACAATCACAACACTAAGCTTTCTGAAGCTGAACGGCGGAAGATGCTTAACCAAGCGATGGACCAAGCTGCAGATGAATTCTTAGGGGAAGCTCAATTTGCTAAGAATCCGGTAGTTGCCGAATGGCGGAAAGCTTACCAATCCTTTAAGAAGAAGAAGGGGGCTCGTTCTTCAATTGAAGCCCTCTTGAAGCGGGTAGACAAAGAAACCGGGATTTCAACAATTGATCCGTTAGTTGATCTCTACAACTCCGTCTCGATTGCTAATGGGGTACCCGTTGGGATTGAAGACCGTGACAAGATCCAAGGGAGTTTACGCCTTGGGGTGGTTCATGAAGGGTTAGCCTTTCAACCAGTTGGGGCCGACAAGGATGAACCGACCCTTGAAGGGGAAGTAGCTTGGTACGATAACAACGGTGCCGTTTGCCGGTGCTTAAACTGGCGAGATGCTCAACGGACGATGCTTGACGAAAATTCGCAAAACATCGTTGCCGTAATTGAATCAGTTAACCCCGTCCAAGCGGAACGGGCGAGCATTGCAATGAATCGCTTAGCTGAATTAATTGAAGTAAACTTTGGGGTTAAGCCATTGAAAAATGTGGTTTTAACGGCTGAAAATCCAAGCGTTACCGTTACCGATTAGGAGGATTATTAATCCATGCGGCTAATTATTACTGATCAAGCAAGTCAAGCAATGATTAAGGAGCTCAGTTTGCAAGCTGGCGATGGGGTAAAATTCTTTGCCCGCCAAGTTCCTGGTCAGCCGGTCAATCATGATCATAAGCAAGGTTATGCAAAAGATAACCAGCCGGACCGACCGATTATTCATGTAAAAAAAGATGGGATTGATTACCACATTAACTTCGAAGATGCATGGTTTTTTGGGAGTCATGATTGCTTAATTGATTATGACCAAAAAGAAGGGGTGATTTTCACCTTTCCAGATGCACCAGATGGAATTTCAAGTGCTTCAATTGATTATGAACGCTTTTTGCAATAAAAGACCGTAATTTTACGTAATATTCGGAGTTATGAGCGAGGCTAGGCAGATGAAACACACTTTCATTCGCTTAGCCTTTTTATATATATTTTGCATGTTTATCGGAATTTGCTAAACTTAGTAAACTCAATTTATCCTTTTTATATGTATTTTTTGAATGTATCTTTGTTTTATAAAACTGCTACTAATGTTGGTATTTAAGCGTTTATTTCAACAATACCCAAATTGTATATCTGCATAAATTAACTTTTTATCAGATAATACTTGCATATTAATACGAAAGTCGCTACAATACTTAACAATTATAAATATACAGATTTAAGGGAGATATTAATTATGGCAAAGGATAAAGTTGTTTTAGCTTACTCAGGTGGTTTGGATACATCCGTTGAAATTGCATGGCTCAAAAATAAGGGTTATGACGTCATCGCCGTGTGTATTGACGTGGGTGAAGGCAAAGACTTGGAAGCAGTTAAAGAAAAAGGGTTAAAAGTCGGTGCTGTTGAGTCAATTGTAATTGATGCAAAAGAAGAGTTTGCGCATGATTATGTCTTGCCAGCTCTTCAAGGACATGCAATGTACGAGAATAAATATCCACTCGTTTCAGCGCTCTCCCGGCCTTTAATTATCAAGCATTTAGTGGAAATCGCAAAGGAAAAGGGCGCCATTGCGATCGCCCATGGATGTACAGGGAAGGGGAATGACCAAGTCCGGTTTGAAGTTGGTATTCACGCTTTAGCCCCAGAGATGAAGATTGAGGATCCAATTCGGGATAACCACTGGGCCCGGGAAGATGAAATTGACTTCGCTAAAGAAAACGGGATTCCAGTGCCAATTAATAAGGAGAGTCCTTACTCAATCGATGAAAATCTCTGGGGTCGGGCGAATGAATGCGGGATCCTAGAAGACCCGTGGGCTGCAGCCCCTGCCGATGCGTATGATCGGACAGTAGCCTTAGAAGATACGCCAAATACCCCAGATGTGATCACGATTAGTTTTGAACATGGGGTGCCAACAGCTTTGAACGGGCAACCAATGTCCCTTGCACAATTAATTATGACCTTGGATAAGTTAGCTGGTAAGCACGGAATTGGGCGGATTGACCACGTCGAAAACCGGCTAATCGGCATTAAGTCCCGGGAAATCTACGAATGCCCAGCAGCAACGGTTTTATTAGCGGCCCACAAAGACATCGAAGATATTGCGACTGAAAAATCTTTAGCTCATTTTAAGCCAATCGTTGAGAAGCAACTAGCCGATCTGATCTACAATGGTCTTTGGTTTACGACCTTGATGGACAGTTTGCAAGCCTTTTTAGCAGAAAGCCAAACGGACGTCAATGGGATTGTCCGGGTTAAACTCTTTAAGGGCAATGTAATTTGCGAAGGGCGGAAGTCACCAAATTCCCTTTATGATGAAGCTTTGGCTACTTACACAGCTGCTGATCAATTTGATTCCGAAGCTGCCGCTGGCTTCATCAAACTTTGGGGGTTACCAACTCAGGTCTATGCACAAGTTCATGATAAGTTGAAGGAGGACACGAATGCCGACCAATAAACTTTGGGGTGGCCGGTTTAAAGCCACCGTTTCTGAAGCAACGGACGAATTTGGGGCATCAATTAGTTTTGATCAATTGATGGCCGAAGAAGACTTAATGGGTTCCCTTGCCCACGTTAAAATGCTAAAGGCCACTCACATTTTGCCGGCTAAGGATGCTGATCAAATTATTGCCGGTCTAAAAGAACTTCAAGCAGAACTAGCGGCCGGAAAACTAACTTTCACTGTCGAAAATGAAGATATCCATATGAATATGGAAGCTTTACTAACGGAAAAAATTGGCCCGGTTGCAGGAAAACTCCACACCGCCAGGAGCCGTAACGACCAAGTGGCAACCGACTTTCATCTGTACGTTAAAGAACGGTTACCTAAAGTAATTGCAGCAATCAAAAATTTGCAGACTGTCCTGGTGAAAAAAGCAGAAGCCAATGTTGAAACGGTCATGCCTGGCTATACCCACTTGCAACATGCCCAGCCAATTTCGTATGGGCATTACTTGATGGCATATTTTGCGATGTTCCAACGGGATGTTGAACGCTTTGAGTTCAACCAAAAACATACCGATCTTTCACCACTGGGCGCAGCGGCTTTAGCTGGAACGACCTTCCCTATTGATCGGGAAATGACGACTCAGGAGTTAGGCTTTGCATCCCCCTATACTAATTCGTTAGATGCCGTTTCTGATCGGGACTTTGCGCTTGAATTCTTAAGCAATGCCGCAATCTTGATGACGCACCTTTCGCGTCTTTGCGAAGAAGTTATTTTGTGGTCATCTTATGAATTTGGCTATTTAGAATTAGCTGACCAATACTCAACTGGAAGTTCGATCATGCCGCAAAAGAAAAATCCTGACATGGCTGAATTAATCCGGGGAAAAAGCGGCCGGATCTTTGGTAACTTAATGGGCCTCTTAACCGTTATGAAGTCTTTACCGTTAGCATACAACAAAGATATGCAAGAGGATAAAGAAGGGGTCTTTGATACCGTTAAAACAATCATCCCGGCATTATCCATCATGGCAGGGATGTTAGCAACCGCAACGGTAAATAAAGCCAAAATGCAAGCGGCGACAGAACGGGATTTCTCAAATGCAACAGAACTAGCGGACTATTTGGCGGTTAAGGGAATTCCTTTCCGACAAGCTCACGAGATCGTAGGTGAATTAGTATTAAAGGGGCTTCAAACTAATACAACCTTACAAGAGATCCCACTAGCTGAATATCAACGAATTCTGCCTGAAATTGGTGAAGATGTTTACCTCGATTTACAAGCTAAGGTAGCCATTGAACGTCGGCAATCACTTGGTGGTACAAGTTTCAAAGGGGTAATGAAGCAAATTGCTGCTGCCAAAGAAATCCTTGGTCAAGGTTAAATTATGATTAATTTATCAGGAAGTTATTAACTTATTTCTGGATTTGTGGTAGGATGGTACCATTAATTAATGAAGTGAGGGAATAAGATGTCAAAGTATGTTGTTGAATTATCAGCAGAAGACTTACAAATGTTGAAAGATTGCCATTCTAAGAATCCTTCGATTATGAAGGCTTTAGATGAGGCAAAGGAAAAGTAATTTTCTAGTTTTTCACACTCGGTCCCAAAACTCATTTAAGAACGCCTAAGAGCCTAGCGACAAAATATCGCTAGGCTCTTTTTTTAATCAAACAAAAGCTACTGCTTACCATTTGTAAACGTTTTCGTGTTATACTAAAAACCAAGGAAATTTTTAGGAGGAATAACGATGGCAATTCAAAATTTAGCAGTGATTGGGGCCGGTACTCTTGGTAGTCAAATTGCTTTTCAATCCGCATTAAAGGGAATTAACGTTGCTGTTTGGAACCGCCACTTAGACAAAGCCAAACACCGGCTTCAAGGTTTAAAACCTCACTATCAAAAGGATCTAAACCTTGCCGGGGATGCTTTTGATACGGCTTATCACAAGATGTTTCTAACGACTGACCTAGCCGAAGCGGTTAAAGACGCTGATTTAGTGATCGAAGCCGTTCCGGAAGCAATCGAAATTAAAGCGCAAATGTACGCTGAACTCGCTAAAGTATTATCCGCCAAAACGATTGTCGCAAGTAACTCTTCAACCTTTATGCCAAGTCAACTTGTTCAATATATCGATCGGACGAACAAGTTCTTGCACATCCACTTTGCCAATGAAATCTGGAAATACAACGTTGCTGAAATTGTTGGGACTTCAGCTACCGACCCTACTGTAATTGAGGATGCGGTGGCCTTTGCCAAGACAATTGGGATGGTGCCAATCCAGATGCATAAAGAGTATCCTGGTTATATCTTGAATGCATTGTTAGTTCCATTTCTAAATGCGGCCATGACGGCTTGGGCAAAAGGAATTGCTGATCCACATGAAATCGATAAGGATTGGATGATTTCAACGGGTGCCCCATCCGGACCATTCATGATTATGGATATTGTTGGTTTGCGGACCCCATACCAAATTTCAATGAATGACTATAACCAAACCGGTAATCCAGATGCTAAATTGATTGCCGATAAGCTTAAGGAAATGATCGATGCTGGTCATTACGGCCAAGAAGCGGGTGAAGGGTTCTACCATTATCCCAATGCTGAATTCTTAGATCCAAACTTTTTGAAAGCTTAATATCTCCCAAAAATTAGGAGCAAGGAAATGGTTTTTCCAAACTTGCTCCTTTTTACTTTGACTACCAGCTGACATCCTAAGGAACGTTTGTTTAGAGTTGGTCAAATGGAAAATTTGATCATAATGGTGCTAGTTATTTTATTAAAACCATTGTGATTTCAATTGGTTAGCGGCGCTGACCCAATTCGTGGCTTACTAGTTAGGTGCAACTGGCGATTTTCGACACGTCCGGATCATTAAATTACTTGCGGCCGTTTTAATCATTGGAATATAAGGCCAACCTTAATCAAATAATGCATAATTTGTATCATTAACGATTTAAGATAAGCATTTTGAACTTACTTAACAACAAACTAAAATAAAAATAAAGATTAAGAAAGGAAGATTTATAATGAAGAGTGCATTTTTTGAAGGAAAAGGAAATATCGTCATTAAGGACGTTGCTAAACCAACCCTTCAGGCTGACGATGATGTGATTATCAAAGTTTACCGAGCCTGTGTTTGTGGTTCCGATCTCTGGGCATTCCGGGGCTTCGATGATAAACCAGCCGATTCTATTAATTCTGGTCATGAAGCGATTGGGGTGGTTGAAGAAGTTGGTTCTGCGATTACCACGGTTAAACCGGGGGATTTTGTAATTGCCCCATTTACCCACGGCTGTGGCCACTGTCCAGCTTGTTTAGCCGGTTTTGATGGAGTTTGTCAGGATCACACTGACAACTTTAGTGAAGGAACCCAAGCCGAATACTACCGGGCTCAACACGCTCAATGGTCACTAGTTAAGGTTCCAGGTAAGCCTGAAGACTACTCGGAAGCCATGTTAAAGTCATTGTTAACCCTTGCGGATGTCATGGCAACTGGTTACCATGCGGCTACTATCGCTAACGTTAAGCCTGGTGATACGGTAGTAGTAATGGGGGATGGCGCCGTGGGCCTCTCCGCCGTAATTGCCGCTAAACTTCGAGGAGCAAAGAAAATCATCACTACTTCTCGTCACGCTGATCGTTTAGCTCTTGCTATGGAATTCGGGGCTACCGATAACGTTGCTGAACGGGGCGCTGAAGGTGAAAAGCAGATCTTGACTTTGACGAATGGCTTTGGGGCGGATGCGGTCCTTGAATGTGTTGGTTCACGGGCTTCGAATCAAACGGCCTTAAATGTTGCTCGTCCTGGTGCTATCATCGGCCGGGTTGGTTTACCTCATGATGCAAAATTTGATCTAACGATGCCTTTCTACAAGAACATTAGCTTAGCTGGTGGTCCTGCTTCGGTAACCACTTACGACAAAGAATTACTCTTAAAGGCGGTTCTTGATGGTAAGATTAACCCCGGGAAGGTCTTCACCCAAAGCTACACGCTCGATGAAATTAACCAAGCCTATCAAGATATGGCTGATCGGAAGACGATTAAGTCATATGTAGTAGTTACAAAATAGTGAAGTGCAATCATAGAAAAAGCTCCGGTTGTTTGCCGGAGCTTTTTCTATTTGAAGAGCATAAAAATTAGAATACTTCAAGGTGAAGTTGATTTTCACCAATAAGACCAGCCTTCTTCATAAAGAGGTAGATTACTAATGACATAACTCCAGGAACAACGACCCCAAAGGCCATATAGGTTGCAAATTGATCCCAACCACGGGAAAGGTAAGCGATTGGAGCGATCAAAGAATTAAGCCCTAAGCCACCTAGAGTGTAAGTTGAACGAAAATGAAAGAGAACCGTTGCAACCGGAGCACAAACCGCCGCTGAAACTAACGATGGCACTAGTAGATAAGGATTTAGCAAAAGATTAGGGAATTGAAGTTTTGGAGTTACAACCCCTTGGGCAATGTTGGCTCCTAATTCGTTTTGCCGCCATGACATTACCGTGAAGGCAACGAATTGCGCGGTCGTTCCAATTAATGCTGCCGCCGATGAAACTGGATCAAGCGTCAAGGCAACTGCTAAGGCCGCCGATGACGCCGGTGTCATTAAGAATAGTGACCAAACTAATGAGATTACAACTGAACCCAAAACGGGATTAACCGTCATTGAATGTGCAATATAAGCGGATACTGCTAACAGGGCAGGGGTAACAATCGCCGCAACTAGTAAACCAAAGCCAACCCCGACGGCTAAAGCCCCAAATGGAACAAGAACCATGTCAAGTGGTGTTTTACCAGTTAAGTATTTACCGACGAGAACACAAGCAATGGCGGCTAAAAGGGCCGAAATTGGTTGCCCAGAAGTCAGTACCGGAGCCCCAACGGTTGAAACGAATGCTTGGCCGGTTGCGGTAGTGGTATGTACAGTGGCGTTAGTAAAATGGACCGCATTGGCACCGACAGTTGCTGAAATGAGTGAGGCGAAAGTAACTAAGGTGGTTGTATTTAATTGTGAAGCTACGGCCACCCCGATTGCTGGGGCAAGTAAGGCTTGGGCTTCAGCGCCAACTAAGGAAAGCGCCTGGACACCGGTTAGGTTACCAACGGTTGAAAGTAACAGGCCACCCCCTAAGACCACTAGGATGGCATTGGCAGTTGCGGCGAACACCCGATATAATGCTTCTTTGAAGCGGGAGACATTCGCGTATGTAGTAGATGCTTGCTTTGAAGTAGGTTTAACACTAGCTTCCATGAGCAATCCCTCCTTGAATATGTATATTTAATTTTGTTGGTGTTAGTTTACGAGAGCTAGATTAAAAAGTCAACCCTAATTTTTAATCTTTTTTCTAATCATTCATCCCTGGTGGTTTTTATAAGCAGTCTATCAAACGCTTCCATGATTGGATTATCAACATTTTCTCATTGGACTTTTATTTGAGATTCCCCCTAGCCATAAGCTAGAATTAAGTAAAGAGAAAGATTAGAGCTCTGATACCTTGAAAAAAGATGAAGTGAACTTTGGGACTAACCAGACTATTTTATTTTGACCATCTGGACTGCACTCAAAAGTTACTTTTCATCCTAGATTGGAGTAAAGATTGGAGTAAAAAGAATGTATTCAATTAAGATGTATGGAATCAAGGCTGAAGATAAACCTTATGCGATTAAGTGGGCCAAGGAGCATGACGTTCAAATTTCAATGACCGCAAAGGTAATCGACGAAAACACCATTGATGATGCTAAGGGTTTTGATGGAGTCAATACCTTACAAGTCACTAAGATTCCCACTGACGCATATGCCCGCTTTAAGGCGATGGGGATTAATCAAATCGCTCAACGGAGTGCTGGCTTTGACATGTACGACTTAGCAGAAGCTACCCGCCAAGGAATTATTATTTCTAATGTTCCGAGTTATTCGCCAGCCTCAATTGCTGAATATGCTTTAACCTCAGCCTTAAACTTAGTCCGGCAAATTCCAACGATTCAAAACCGGGTTCAGGCACATAACTTTACTTGGGAGAAACCGATTCGTGGTCAAGTAGTCGGTGAAATGACCGTGGCCGTTCTGGGAACTGGTCACATTGGTGCGCACGTTGCCCGCCTTTTTCATGGTCTTGGTTGCAAAGTGCTCGCCTATGATCGGCATCCCCGAACTGACCTCGCCTTTCTAACTTACACTGATTCCATTGAAGCGGCGGTTAAGGATGCTGATATTGTTACTTTGCATATTCCGTTACGCGAAGAAAACATCCACCTCTTTGATGCTAAAATGTTTAACCAGTTCAAAAAGGGAGCTTATCTAGTGAATACCGCTCGGGGTGGTTTAGTTGATACAAAAGCGCTTTTAGCCGCCCTTGACAGTGGTCAATTAGCCGGAGCGGCTTTGGATGTTTACGAAAATGAGGGGCCTTATGTTCAAAAAAACATGCCGGATCAAGCCATTTCAGATGAACTTTTCCAAAAAATCCTCAATCACGATCGAATCATTTATTCACCTCACGTAGCCTTTTATACCGACGAAGCCGTAGCTAATCTAATTTATGGTGGTCTCAACGCAACCTTAGATGTCATCACCAAGGGGGATACGCCGAACCGGGTGAATGCCCTTTAAAGTTTGGGAAAAATGTTACGAATTAAATCTTTTCACATACTAACTATTCATCAGTAAAACCGTTAATCCGGGCTGAGGGCATTTCAAAGCCCAATATGTGCATTTCACGCGCAACCGCTTGACATCAAAGGGATAATCAAGAATAATGAACATGTGAGCAAACGTTTATCATTTTGTGATGGACCGAAGATTTAGAGGAGGATTTTTATGGTTATGAATCACCGGAAAAAAGTTGTTTTGATTGGGGCTGGGTCCGTTGGGACTGCCTACGCATATGCGATGGCTCAACACCCATTGGCGGATGAGTTAATCATTATCAACCATACAAAGAAGAAGGCTGTGGGGAACGCCCTTGACCTTGAAGATGCGGTGGCTGCCTTCGGGACACCGGTTCACATGGTTTCTGGGGAGTACGCTGACTGTGCTGAAGCTGACTTGGTTGTGATCACGGCCGGAGTACCACAAAAGCCAGGCGAAACCCGGCTTCAATTAGTTAACAAGAACTTAGCTGTTATTAAGGACATCACGAAGAACGTGGTTGAATCTGGATTCCAAGGAATCTTCTTGGTTGCTGGTAACCCGGTTGATATTCTTTCTAACGCGGTTCGTGAATTCTCTGGGTTCCCAGCTAACCGGGTCCTTTCTTCAGGGACTTCTCTTGACTCCTACCGCTTACGGATTGCCTTATCCAAGCTCTTCAATGTCAGTCCGCAAAGCATTGACGCCTATGTAATGGCTGAACACGGGGATTCTGAATTTGTTGCTTACTCCGCTGCCACAATTGGTGGTAAGCCATTGCTCGAATTTGCTAAGAACCGCGGTTACTCCATGGATGACTTAAAGGAAGTTGAAGACCAAGTTCGAAACAAGGCTTACGACATTATCGAAGGGAAAGGGGCCACTTACTATGGGGTTGCCTCAGCCTTAGTTCGGATTACTGAAGCAATCTTGCGGAACACCAATATGGTAATGCCAATTGGAGCATATATGGCTGGTGAATATGGCCAACAAGGAGTTTACCTTGGAACCCCTGCCATTATCAATGCTAACGGGATTGCCCGGATCATTGAAATGCCATTGAATGAAGACGAACAAGCTGCAATGGCTAAATCGGCTAAGACCTTGGAAGACATTCAAAATAACGCCCGAAAGGAAGGCTTCTTACCATAAAAACCTGTTAGTATCAGATATTGAAACGAAATAAAAGAGATCCTAGCATTGCTAGGGTCTCTTTTATTTTCTATCATTTAAAAATTCGCTTAAGCGAGCAAGGCCAGTTTGTAAAGTCTTAACGGGAGCACAGTAACCTAACCGCACGTTTCCTGGAGTATCGAAGGCTTCACCCGGAACTAATAGAACCCCTTTCTCCTTTAAAAGCCGTAAGCAAAAGTCCTTAGTCGGTTCGTTAATTTTTAGCTTAGGAAATGACGTTGAGACCATCTGCGGCATCACAATTTCCACACGATCTTCCTTAGCCAACCAAGCTTGGTAAAGACGATAATTTTGCCTTACCAGTTCATAGTTCCGTTTTAAGATTACTTGCCGATGCTGAAGAGCATAAGTTGCTAAAGCATCATTAAGGACTCCACCGCAAATCATGGTATAATCACGGAACTTGCGGAATTGATTTGTCAAAGTTTCATCTGGAGTTACGACCCAGCCAATTCGTAAGCCCGGTAGGGAATAAGTCTTAGAAAGAGAATTAGTTGAGATTCCCCGGTGATACAAGTTAACAATCGGGACAACGGGGGTTCCTTCATCCAATGGTTGATATACTTCGTCAACTAAGATGTAGGCACCAACTTGATCAGCAAGCTTAACAACCTCCTGAAGAAAGGCTTGATCCAAAACCGTCCCAGTCGGATTATTGGCATTATTAAGACAAATTAACTTGGTATTGGGGCGGATAAGGTGTTTTAAATCAGCTAAATCGGGATACCAATTATCCTCCTCATGAATTTGCCAAAAATTAACTTCTGCCCCCAGTGAACGGGGGATGTCATAGAGTTGCTGATAAGAGGGATATTCAGCAATCACGTGGTCACCAGGCTGGACAAGGGCATATAAAGCCAAGAGATTGGCTCCAGTTGCCCCATTTGTTTGGAGGACGTGGTCGGTGCGGATGTCTTGATACAACTCACTAACCACTTGTTTAAATGCCGGTGAACCCTCAATCCAACCGTAATTTTCCAGTTTCTGATTTAGATTTGCAAAGAAAGCCGTTTCATCATCGCCAGTCAATTTAAATAATTCATCGATCGTTAGGGCCGCAATAGTACTTTGGGAGATATCGTACTTCGCCTGTTTTTCCCAGTGATTTAACCATTCTTCAACCCCAAAAGCAGGTATCTCAACCATTTTAATTCCTCCGAATAACTTTTTTACCTAATAATAGGCAAGCAAAAAAGAAAACGCAACCACAATTATAGCATTTACAGGATTTGATTAGCTCAGGGTAAAGAAAACGCTTTTAAACTTCAGCTGGCATTGAAATTTGCAGTTCGTCAGCAATTGCTTGCATTTGATCAATTGTCTTATCATCAATTTCAACCCCACGTTTTTGATTCTCCGCAAGATTCTTATATTCCCGATCACCAGGAACCCAGATAGTATGACCAGGAAGGTGGTGAAGATGACGGATTCGATTTAGCATGGCAGTTGCGTTGGCCTTCAAGGTTTCTAAATCGCCAAAGAAGGCTGGATCAAAGGCAAAGACAAATTGACTAAAGTCATGTTTGCCAGTATTTGTATCGGCTGAGATCGAACCTTGCGCTAAAATTCCAGTTAAAATTTCCACAACGATGGAATTACCCATGCCTTTGTAATTAGAATTAGCTTCACTGCCACCTAAGGTTAATAGGCCGCCACCTTTTTGCTCTGCTTCAAACGCAGCCGTAGCAAGAATGTTCTCGGCTTCTTTGGGGTCTTTAACGACTTGCCGATCTTTATTAACCACCCAATCACCTGGAAGCGCCGTTCCTTTTTTATCGGCTAATTGGATCTTTCCACCCGCAACCACTGAAGTTGCGCCATCAAAGATAAATGGGTGCGGAGAGGCTGGAAAACCAAAGGCAAAAGCGTTTGAGCCTAAAAAGGCTTCCGTCGCATTGGTCGGTACAACAAGGGGACGGGTATTTGTGAGAGCAATCCCCGCTAAACCTGGTTGTAAAGCTTTTCTAACATAGTAGCCCGCAATCCCAAAGTGATTGGAATTACGGACAACCCCAATCCCAACTCCAATTTGCTTAGCTTTTTCGATTACCTTGTCCATTGCTAGGTTTGCAGCGAGATGCCCCATATTTTGGTTTGCATCAACTAAGACGGCTCCTGGAATTTCTTTTAAAATTTTAGCTTTGTTTTGGGGGATGATCGTCCCATCTTTGATCATCCGCCGATACCAATCAAGCCGTTGAATTCCATGCGAGGAAATTCCCCGTAAATCAGCATCAACTAAGGTATCCGCAATCAAAATACCATCATCTTTTTGAAAACCGAGCTTCTCGAAAACGGTCTGTAAATAATTTCGTTCATCTGTTGCATTAATTCGCATTATTAGTCTTCCTTTCTACTACCAAAAAACGCCCCTGAGCAAACTAAACTCAAGGGCGCATGAAGCACTGTACCACCTTAATTTGTCATTATTAATAAATAATGGCCTTATGAATTGATAACGGTAGTCAACCGGGAACGTAGCTTGCACCCGTTCCATTTAACGACAAGTTCATTTCGCTACCTTAACTAATCCGTGCTTTCACCATTTCACGTTCGCTATTATTAGGTTAAATAGTTACTACTCTCATCATTTTTTAATAATTAAGTTAAAACCATTTTAGAAATACCTTTCAAATTTGTCAAGCTATTTTTATAATGCATTAGCAAATTTAGTAGTTAGCACGATAAATAGGACACCCAGAATTATTATCGACTTCGACATAATCACTTAACAAAAAAAGCTTTAGGCGATAAGGCTTTATCGAGTTGTGATCCTGATAAACGATTACCAACTAATTCACGAATTGGGCGTTGTTCACGAAGGGCTTCTTTAATAAGTTGACTTACTGTTTCATATCCTAAAAGAGGCGATAGGGCTGTTGCCGCTTCAGCAGAAGTTTCAACCATTTGACGGCAACGTTTTTTATTAACAGTGATTCCTTTTAGACAGTGATCATTCAAGGTTCGTAATGCACTGTTCAATAAACGTGCATCATCAAATAAGTCAAAAAACATAACTGGTTCAAAAGCATTTAATTCTAACTGTCCTGCTTCTGATGCCATTGTAATAGTCGTATCATGACCAATTACTTGGTATGATATTTGGGTTACAAATTCTGGTATTACAGGGTTAACTTTTCCTGGCATAATTGATGATCCTGCTTGCCGTTGCGGTAAATTTAATTCCCCTAGACCATCTTGCGGACCGGATCCTAATAAACGTAGATCATTACATATTTTCGAAAGGTCAACGGCCAAAGACTTATAAGTATTTGATAGATGAACATATTCATCTGTGTTTTGAACGCCGTCTACTAAGTCTTCACATCTTTGAACTGGTAATAATGTTATTTTCCGTAATTCCCCAATTACAAAGGTTAGATAATCATGCGTCGCCGTTAGGCTGGTACCAATTGCTGTTCCACCTAATGGTATTGTCAATAGCTCACTGCGAGATACTTTTAAACGCTTAAGATCACGAGCTAAGAGGGAAGCATATGCTCCAAAAGAACGGCCAAAGGTAGTCGGAATTGCATCTTCCAATTGAGTACGTCCCATTTTGAGGGTCTCACTATTTTGAAAGGCTAACCTTTCAATTGTTGCAATAACTTCCTCAAGAGTTTGCAATAAGGCGCCAGTGAGCTGAATCAAGGTTAAATGCCCAGCTGTTGGATACGTATCATTTGTTGATTGTGATTTGTTAACATCGTCATTAGGATTAACGAGTTGATAATCACCTTTTTTCCCACCCAGAATCTCTACGGCATGATTAGCAATAACTTCATTAACGTTCATATTCGTGCTTGTTCCGGCTCCACCTTGAATAGCAGGGAGGGCAAACTCATCGACATATTTATCAAAGTTAGTTAATAAATCTTGACAAGCTTGACTAATCGCCGCGGGGATATGTTTATT
Organism: Limosilactobacillus alvi; assembly: GCF_016900115.1. Classification (GTDB taxonomy): domain Bacteria; phylum Bacillota; class Bacilli; order Lactobacillales; family Lactobacillaceae; genus Limosilactobacillus; species Limosilactobacillus alvi. The sequence continues at coordinate 9,331 of NZ_JACJJQ010000026.1, read as the reverse complement.
CTTCCAGTTTCCAGCTTGCTGATTTGCGCGGACACAAGCCAGCTTTACTTTTAGATAGTTCTTAATTAATTCATGGTCATTAAGATAACTAGTACCTGAAAAATTATCACGTGCCCGCACAGTGTGAATTCCATAGTAGGCATTTCTAGGGACACTTAAACTACCTAGTGAATCATGTTCTGTTCTCATTGTAGTTTCCTCCAAAATCAAATAACTTTCTCTCTATGTTTCCAGACTTTATCATCATGAATTAGAAATGTAAACCAATTGAGGAGATAAACATAAAATGATAAGTTATAAACAGAAATAATTACTAAAATAAGTAAAATACGTCTTATTTTATCTTAAAATTAAATATTCTTAGCGCAATTGGTGAATATTACTGAAATTCAAAAATATATACCAATCTCTAGTAAAACCATTAACTGACATAATTTCAATTGTTGAGGATGCTGATAATGATCGACCAAGTTCGGATCATCCATGATACGTCAGTTAAATTTAAAACTTCATTTGATCGCTAAAGGTTTGAACAGAATAATTTTTGTAGCTACCAAAAATATTAATCTCCGAAAGCAACATGAGGAAGTTTATCAGCAAGGACAAGTAATGGTTATAAAATATAAACGACAAAAGTTGCCAATTCAAATATGATTAAAGAAGGGTTTCTTATTTCTATTATATCGTTTTGCATTAAAACTATAATTTTAATGACAGGTTGGTTAAACAAAAAAGTAGTCACCTCAATTTAAAAACTTTCTGGTAACTACAGTAAAATTTAGTTGCTAAGTTTTCTCTAGCTGGTTCAAATCACATTTCGCTCGCTCTAGATATTTAATTCAAAAAATATCATTTTCACTTTGTAAACACCATAATTGCTTGCTGATATGTTTTGAAATTGTCTAGGTTTGGCACATCATATCGACTTATTACTGGAATCCGTTGAATTTGTCTTGCTTGATCCACAAATTGCCGACTTGGTAAATCTTAGTCTGACGATTAACCAGTAGTCCTGAATGAATTGTTGTCTTACCGTTAGTTAGGACGCTTTCTCCAAGCTGACGATCTTTAAAATTAGCTTTAAGGACCAGTTAATTAGGATTGTATATGGAAAGTGGACCAGTTTGCGACTATTGCCATCCCCCAAAGCCGAAAAGGTGATGATCCGTTTCACCCCTCCCCTTGTTCATAGCTTTCACGATCTAGGGGAGGGCCATTGAATGAGGGGATGGTTGATATTTTTTACGAGTTTTCAAGGGTCACAACGACTGTATCGACTGCTTCATCCAATTTATTAGTTTTGATTGGTTCCATAAATTTCCCTTGATAATCGGTAAATTTAGTTGGTTATTCAATTTCCCTGGGCTCCGTACATAGGCAATTACCTGATGACCCGCTTGAAGTACCTTCTTAAGAACTAATTTGCTCGTCTGCCCAGTTGACTTAATTATTAGGATTTTTACATTTCTTTTTCTTTACGCCTATTATATTATGTTAACTACATTTGGCTAAAAAACTGAGAAGAAACTGAATTCTTCCCAGTTTAATCTTACTTTAGTAAATTACATGCTTTTGCACTAGTGCTTCAACCCCTGCTTGGACCTCAGCTAAAGCCTTCTCATCAGTTGGATTAGCTAAAGCTTGTAAAATTAAGTTAGCTACTACCTTTGCGTCAGCTTCGTCAAACCCCCGACTGGTAATTGCTGGGGTTCCAATCCGCAAGCCACTCGTCACAAAGGGACTCCGTGGATCATTTGGAATAGACTCCTTGTTCGTCGTGATATGAACTGAATCGAGTAAGGCTTGGGCATCTTTTCCTGTTAAGCCCGTTTTAGTTAAATCAAGGTTCAGTAAATGGTTTTCCGTTCCTCCAGAAATCACCCGAACAAGCTCGGAAGTGTTGAAGACTTCGGCCATTGCAGCCGCATTTTTGACGACCTGATCAATGTAAGTCTTAAATGCTGGTTGGAGATCTTCATAAAAAGCTTGTGCTTTCCCAGCAATTACGTGTTCAAGTGGTCCACCTTGCGTTCCTGGGAAAAGGGCAAAGTTCAATTTCTTCCCAAGTTCTGGATTATTGGAGAGGATCATCCCCCCACGCGGTCCTCGTAAGGTCTTGTGCGTGGTTGTCGTGACAACATCAGCGATCGGAATTGGGCTTGGATGAGCTCCCGTAGCAACTAAACCTGCAATGTGGGCCATATCAACCATCAAATAAGCCCCTACTTCATCAGCAATTTTTCGGAACTTCTGCCAATCAATGATCTTACTGTAGGCTGAGGCACCTGCAATAATCAACTTAGGTTTAACCTCAAGCGCTTGTTGGCGAATTGCCTCATAATCAAGCTCTTCGGTTTCTGGATTAAGCGCATAGCCATAGGCTTGATAATTTTGCCCTGAGAAGTTTACCTTGGCCCCGTGAGTCAAGTGGCCACCAGCATCCATCCCCATCCCTAAAATGACATCTCCAGGCTTTAGGAGTGCCTGATAAACGGCCATATTAGCCTGGGAGCCGGAATGTGGTTGAACATTTACATAGGCCGCCCCAAAAAGTTTCTTGGCGTAATCAATCGCCAGTTGTTCAACTAGGTCAATGTACTCACATCCCCCATAATATCGCTTTTTGGGGTAACCTTCAGCATACTTGTTGGTGAGTACTGAACCCTGGGCTTCGCGAACCGCATCGGAAACAATATTTTCAGAAGCGATCAGTTCGATGGTGGTTTGTTGCCGATTTTCTTCGTGCTTGATTGCAGTCCAAAGCGCTGATGACTTGGTAGTATATTGCATTCTTAATTCCTCCTCGTTTTAGGCGACTAACAATTAAAAATATTTTACCAGATCGAGGCCGAAAATGCTTTAAAGATGATAGCGGTTCCTTAGTTAAAATCAAATTTAACAGATTTCGTTTTTTGCGGTATTCTGTTATTAAAAATAAAAAAAGGATTGATAATAAATGGCTTATGCCTTGATCTACACAGCCAAATCAAGTGGCAAGACCTCCTACTGGGCAAATCCTGGTTTTACAGGCAATGGTAAACGAAAATATACCTGGGATTCACCAAAAGACATTAATTTTAAGCAATTAAAGGCGAAATATCCAACCCTTTTTGGGAATAAGAGTAATGATCGCTTTGAAATTTTAAATCTCACCAACGGTCAAAAACAAAAGATTACTTACCAAGTTCGACAGGTTAACAAAGTGTCTAAAGAAGCCACTCCCCCCTTAGCAACCCATCCAAAAATGTTCCGCAAGACCCCTTACTTAATCGTTTTGGATCGGAAAGGCCAACCGCGAAAATACTGGAGTAACAGTCAAAAAGCCTTCGTTAATACCGTTAATGACCGGCTTTCCCGGTGGAAAGAGCTCAGTGCGGCTGAAGAGAGTTTACGTTGGATCGTTAATAACCAACAATTAAAAGCTCAGTTTAGCGGTGGAACAATTACGATATGGAATGGTCAAACGAATCAGCCGGTCCTTTCCCCTTCAGAAGTCGCTCGGCTCGTTGCTCCTCAACCAACACAAGTCGTTAATCAAGTAGTCAAGCAAGCCCAGAAGGTTTCGCAACAAAGCCCGACTTACCGAGCCCTTGATCAGCACTTTGCTCAATTACCGACTCAGGCCGATTTAAAGGTTGATACAGCTACCGATGATGAACTGCCAGGAATCGATTTAAGCAAGTATGATCCCGCATTGGTTTTTGGCGCTGCTAGTTACCTAATCGATGCCTTAAAAGAGCAAAAAAATGTTAATCAGCTCCTTAAACGTTATGATGGCGCTGTCCTTCAAGATTATCTCCATGTTTTAGAGTTTGTTGGCCTAGACGATTTGGATGTGGATGAATTTACGGCAACTTTTCAAGAAAATCGGCAAACCCGGCGGCAAATTAAAAACTTGAGTCTCTTATTAAACGCTTTAGCCCAATCGTTTGAACCTAATAAGTTCTGGAAGGCCTTAGAAGATGATTCCGCAAGTAATCAGTATCATTTCCGGTCTGCTAGCACTGCTAAAAAATTACAAAAGTTAATTAAGTCCTATGGTGAAACGAACACTAATGATGATTAAGTGAGTCCCGAATATTTGACCTTTTTTAATTGAAAGACTACGATTAAAATAATCGGAGGTGTGGGATGTAAACTGCCCGAAACATGATAGCTTTTGGCTAGGCCTCCGAAGATAATCACAGTGGAATCCAAGCTAATCTTTTGGTTAACTTGGGTTTTCCAGCTTATAAGAAGGTCTTGTTGATCAGTTGACTTAGTATTATAATTGACTTATTAGAAATGATTATGTCATCAGCTTGCCCTGACGAAAGCTTGGTGACGCCTAACCGGAACCTTGATGGAGTGGCTGCCTAATCTCCATCAAGGTTTTTTGTCTAAATTAATCAAGATTACAGAAAACGGACTAGGTAACGTTTATATTCTTCACTTCGGATTTTAACTTGGGCTAGTACTTCTGGTCTCAATTTCTGAAGCAGTTAAAATTGCTAATCTCGCAAGTACTTACGGGATCGGGGTTCAATTCCATCCTTGTGAGGGATCAATTGCAACGGCCGCTACTCTCTAAGTCGAAGCCGCCATCAGTAACTTTTTGATTCACGAAGAGCATGAAATTAACCTTAAACCCGACAATTATCATTCCGGTAAGTTCCATTACCAACCAGCTGACGGTTATTATCAAGTTTCTAGCTGACCAGGAATCGGCCAAGAATTAAGTGAAAAAGCGATGGAAAGTGCTGAGATGTTAGTGATTGAGTAGTGCGAGAATGCTTAATCTAAAAGAGGTCGAAAAGGAAACTTTATTTCCTTCTCGACCTTTTTTAGTATTCATGGCCAAAATAATCCCGATAAAGTTCAAAACTCATCGCCCTAAAGCTTTGAAAATTTAAATTATTACAAAAAATCAGCAGGGTCTGATGAGTGTTGTAATTAATAAAGAAGGTTGCTGTATAACCATCAAAAGCCCCATCAGCATGCATAATCGTCGGTTTTAAATAAAAGCCGGCAAAATAATTTTCCTGATTTCCCGGTAATCGGTGCTTCAAAATTGTTTCCAGAATATTGGGTTGACCAAGTAGATCATTCTGGAGTAGTCTCCAATATCCATTCGGTGTTGCAAGAAAATCACAAGATCCTAAACCTGCTGACATACTCCGGGTTAAAGCTGGCCAAGAACGGGCATTTAACCCCATACTTTCCACAACTTGTCCCCTTTTGACTACCTGGTAACTTTCGATTTGACCGCTTAATTGGGCCGGCTTAATTAGCTTTGTTTGCAGCAAGTGATTATATGATTGATGATCCAACCGCATTAAGATTGCGGCCAATAAAGTAAAGTTACTATTTGCATAATGCCATTGATGATAATTGGTAACTTTAAGGTGACTAAGGGTATACATTAGTTGTGCTCGTTCGTTAGTTAACGGAACTTTTGAACGATCCCCTAAGTCCACGACGCCACTAGTTTGGGTCAAAAGTTGGCTCACCGTAATTTGGCGACTTTTTGAAATGTTAGGAAAAAATTTATCAAGTTTACTATTTTCTTTGACCTGATGATTATTAATTGCTTGAACCATTAGGAGTCCGGTTAATGGTTTTTGTAATGAAGCAATCGGAAAAAACCGATTGGCGTGAATTGCCAGCGCTGAATTGGCAGGAACTAAACGATTCTGAATAATTTCGGGTGAATCAGCTTGTTTTCCATTAACTAGGACTAAAGCATTAGCGTGATGCAGTTTCAAGGTTTGCTTTATGCTATTAATCGCTAATGGCTGAAGCGCATCCGCCCGGCCTGACTTCGGGTACCAAAAGTTGAGCCCCAAAAGGATACTCAAGACCATAATCAAAATTTGCCATTTCCGAAACATCATGATTCCTCACAGAAAACTTAATCAAACGATAAGATAACATATCAATTGTTAAATGCAAATAAGTAATATGTTATTTTACATAATTTTAATATTTTTAACTATGTCTTAGCTGAAGTTGATGACCATTTACCTTAATAAGTGATCTAAAATTACCGCTGAGCGCAAATTTTCTGTTAAACATTCAACTGACCAAAATCAATCCGATCAAGCATCGTTTCCCGGGTTTCTTGATCCAAACCAAGATAAGCCAGTGTCATGGCCTCACTCGAGTGATTCAACAGTTTCATTACAAGACCAATATTATGGTGGGTTTGCTCATAAACAAGGTAGGCACCAGTTTTCCGCATTGTGTGAGTTCCAAGGTAGTTAATCCCTAACAGGTCCCCGACGTGGTTCATAATCCGCCAAAACTGTTTACCACCAATTGGTCGATCAGGATGCTCAAAGGAGGGAAATAGCCACTCACTTTGATAAACCTTTAATCGGGGATGATCAATTTGAAATTCAGCTAACCACCGACGATAGGCTGCAAGATCATTAGCGACTGGTTTTAAATAGAGCGTATTCCGTTTTTGCGTTTTTTGATCAATGATAAAAGCATTCTTTTTTACCCGGCCCTTTTCATCATAGACATCCTCTTTTTTTAATTTTAGGACATCACTAACCCGAAGCAAGGTCGCTTTACCAACTTGAAAAATTGTATAGTTTCGTGGTCCATACTGAAAATCATCATGTAAGCATTCAAGAACCTGTTTTAACATTTGAGTGTCTTTAATTGGGAGCACAATTTGCTGCATTTCATTCATTTCCTTTAGGTGAAGTTTTTTAGTTTTACCAAATTATATCACCTACCACTTTTTCGGTCAAAATAGGTTATTGATTTTAAGGCATTTTACGGGTGAAATAATGTAGTTATTTCACCCGTTAGGTTACCCTAAAACAGCTATTCTCACCAAATTTTGATTATTCGTCCTTAGCAGTTATCAAACGGGTAAGTGCCCACTAACAAACTTTAATTTGCAGCTGAGAGTAAATCTATCGAATTTGAAAAATAATTAACTTTCCAAGTATTATGTAAAGTTATTTTAGAAATTAAGACTGGAAAAATTACTCCAACCTTGATTGATATTCTTAGATTTATTTGATTAGTCATTATTCCCTCTCGCTTTATATAATGAAAATCTATTGATTAGGTAAGTTTTAACTGTCGTATTGATTTTCGTTCATTCAGTTCTTAAATTCACTTGTAAACAAATGTACTTTCGTTTAATATATTAATTGTCGAAAACGATGATTTGCGCAAATTTCTTTTCGGTTATTATTAATTTTAAAGGGGAATCATCAAATGCGTCATGAACTTAAGCGAATCGGTAAACTAGAACGTCATACTTTCACTGGTGTTTTCAAGCGCACGGGTTACAAAACCGCCTACCACCATCTCAATCCCGTCTACAGTCCAACTTTATTACTAACCGAAATTAGGAAGCTTGATGGAAAGCTAATTACTGATCATCTCTGGTTTAATTACACCAAAAATTTCTTAAAGCTTGGCCAATTGCTCCCTGGTGACGTCATCCAATTTGATGCCCGGGTGGCAAACTATTCTAAAGGTTATTATCTTTGCCAAACGAAGGATTACAAATTAAGTTACCCAACTAAGATTAGATTGCACCAAGGGGTTCCAAATCCTAACCGTCAACCAATCCCCGTCGATGATCATCGGGCATTAATTGGTTACATTATGCTTGAAAATATCAATTTTTATCGCGAACAAGATCGAACAATTGATTCGTTTTATCTTGATGCATTTAAGCAATGGAAGATGGATTAAAATAATAATATTATGTAAACTAATTAAAGTGTCTATCATTCTGTTAGCTCTGCTTCTCACTCAAAACGGAAAAATTTTGATTACCGCTAAGTTGGCAATCTTCCAATATGTAGCAACCGTCATCTAATACTCAGCTTCTAAGGCGGAATGAGAACTAGCTTCGGGGGCTTTAGAAAATTCGAAACCGTTTCCCTTCAGGAATTTCCAAACATTTCTACTATTACACGATATTTTCATAATTCATCAGTTATCCATTTACTCACTTTAAAATTCATAAATATCGGTTACTAAAAAAATAGTATGATTGAATTAAATTAATGATCGATATATAATAATATTGTAGTAATTATCTATACAATTACTACCTTTTTTGTGGGACCCGTATCTGCTTTCTCTGGGTCCCCTTTTTTATTACCTTTTGATTTTCTTTTGCATGATCTTCATATAATAATCATTTTTACACTTCAAAATCGATAGTTAAATCTTAATAAGGGGGGGGAGCGAATGATGGTAAATTGGATTCCGTTACTGCTTTTAGAAACAACTACTTTCATTTTAGGCCACTTTTTCTTAAATGAAATCCAGTGGCAATTCATGCAGCGACTGGTATTGACTGGTTTTTGGTTATACTTAATGTTTCTTTTCTTCTTATGTTTTCGGCCGAGCTTTGGTAACCCATTCGTAATATTCCGATCATTCCATAACGTTCCGATCAATATTTGGCCCACTTTAAATCTCCGAATTGATACCTTGGAAAACATTATCCTTACCGTCCCAACAGGGGCGTTCTTCGCTTTAATTTTTCAACGAATAAATCTTTTAGAGGCCGGATTATTATCTATAATTCCAGGAATATTAATCGAGAGCGGTCAGTTTGTAGCTGACTATTTCTGCCAAATTGAAAGAATCGTTGACATTAACGACATCATTTCTAATTGGCTTGGTTGCATGCTTGGTTTCTTTGTTATCAGTTCGATAATCCGAATCAATCCGAAACTTTGGCAGCGATTTGCATTTAACTGATAAACTCATCATCTGTTTTAACAACCGGTGATTTTAATTTACCCTCAAAAAATTATGTAAACATTTAGGTAAAAAATACGGTTAGCCACTCTCGCGAGTAACTAACCGTATTTATTTTTTTTAATTTAGAATTAACGGTCTAACTTTAATGCTCCCGCTTCTTCTTTAAACCTAAGCCTAAGCTCCCAAGTAAGCCAACCAAGCCGGCTGCTACTAAACCACTGGCAGTTTCATTACCAGTTTGTGGTAACTTCTTTGCTGGTGCTGGGGATACTTGCTTAGTAGTTTGTTCCTCAGTTTCAGGCGTAGTAGTAACTTGACTCGTTTGATTGTTCGGTTTAGCAGGCGTTTCTACGACTGGGGCTGATGGATTAGTTGGACTGGTTGGATTCTTTGGCGTAGTTGGCGTTGCCGGTTCAGATGGGGTAACCTTCTGAACGTATACGACTGGCGTATCTTCACCAGGATTAGTTGGTGTTACCGTCTTAACAGTTGGTGTGTAGCCTGGAATCGTTGGAACCGGCTCATCTGGTACTACCTTGGTTGGATCTGTTGGATCCGTTGGGTAGGTTGGCGTTGGCACATTAGGAATCTTATTACCGTT
>NZ_JACJJQ010000025.1 GCF_016900115.1 Limosilactobacillus alvi | reverse complement strand
TTTCTAGACATAAAAATACCCTCCAAGCATAAGATGAATTTTCTATTTCATCTGTATACTTAGAGGGCATTATAGCCCAAGGCAAAAATTATAGTCCGGATTTTAATGTTAGAGGGGCAAAAATTAATAGTTAATTCCCACCCTCTCTATACCAGTCATGCTCATCCTCACAGACTTTTCGGAAAAACCTACTACATCATTCCACCCATGCCGGCACCGGCAGCTGGGTTTACAGGTGCATCACTCTTTGGTTCAGGCTTGTCTGCTACAACAGCTTCCGTCGTCAACAAGAGGGCAGAAACAGAAGCAGCATTTTGAAGTGCTGAACGGGTAACCTTGGTTGGGTCAACAATTCCGGCTTCAACCATATCTTCGTACTTACCATCAGCAGCGTTGTAACCAATACCTGGCTTTTCGTTCTTTAATTGGTTGATAACCACAGAACCTTCAACCCCAGCGTTTTCAGCAATTTGGCGAACTGGTGCTTCCAAAGCAGCCTTAACAATCTTAACCCCAGTTTGTTCATCACCCGTTGATTCGTTTTCAAGCTTTTCGAGGGCTGGAATTACGTTAACAAGAGCCGTACCACCACCAGGAACGAATCCTTCTTGGACAGCAGCCCGGGTAGCGTTCAAAGCATCTTCGATCCGGTACTTCCGTTCCTTCAATTCAGTTTCCGTAGCGGCACCAACCTTAACAACAGCAACCCCACCAGCTAACTTAGCAAGCCGTTCTTGAAGCTTTTCCTTATCAAAGTCAGAAGTCGTTTCAGAAATGGCCTTCTTGATTTGTTCAACCCGGTCAGCAATGGCAGCCTTGTCGCCGCTACCGTCAACAATTGTCGTACTATCCTTCGTAACCGTTACCTTGTTGGCAGAACCAAGTTGGTCAATCGTAGCGTCCTTGAGTTGCATCCCAAGGTCGTCAGAAATAACTGTCCCACCAGTCAAAACAGCGATATCTTCAAGTTGAGCCTTCCGCCGGTCACCAAAGCCAGGGGCCTTAACAGCAACCACGTTGAAAGTTCCCCGAATCTTGTTCAGAACAAGAGTTGGCAAAGCTTCACCAGTAATATCATCAGCAATGATCAAAAGGGCCCGACCTTCTTGAACAACTGATTGAAGCAATGGCAAGATATCTTGGATGTTTGAAATCTTCTTGTCCGTGATCAAAACGTATGGGTTGTCCAAGTCGGCTTCCATCTTATCATTGTCAGTAACCATGTATTGAGACATGTAACCACGGTCAAAGCTCATCCCCTCAACGACGTCAACACTGGTGTCGACCCCACGAGAATCTTCGATAGTGATAACCCCATCGTTACCAACCTTTTCCATGGCATCGGCAATCAACTTCCCAACTTCTTGGTTAGCAGCAGAAATAGAAGCGATTTGGGCAATGTCATCCTTAGTCTTAACGTCGTGGCTCATCGTCTTTAATTCTTCAACAGCGGCATTCGTAGCCTTTTCAATCCCACGGCGAATTCCAACTGGGTTAGCACCGGCAGTGACGTTCTTCATTCCTTCGTTAACAATTGCTTGGGTCAAAACCGTAGCAGTCGTCGTTCCATCACCAGCAATGTCATTAGTCTTAGAAGCAACTTCAGAAACTAACTTAGCTCCCATGTTTTCGAAGTGGTCTTCAAGTTCAATATTTTTGGCGATCGTAACCCCATCGTTAGTGATCGTTGGAGAACCATAGCTTTGTTCCAAAACCACATTGCGACCCTTCGGACCAATGGTGGTCTTAACCGTGTCAGCTAACTTATCAACTCCGCGAAGCATTGCACCCCGTGCATCTTCAGCAAACTTTAATTCCTTTGCCATTAATTCTCACCTCATCAATTTTATCCAAGCTTAATTTTTAAACGAAAAACTTAGTCAATAACCGCAACTAAATCCTTCTCATGAACAACTAAGTACTTTTCACCGTCATATTCAACTTCCCGGCCGGCATACTTATCAAATAAAACCTTGTCGCCTTCCTTAACACTAACGGCAACTACTTGCCCGTTGTCCAAAGTCCGGCCTGCCCCAACGGCAATTACCTTACCAGTGGTTGGCTTATCCTTAGCGTTAGATGCTAAGACAATCCCACCAACCGTCTTTTCTTCTTCTTCAGCTTTCAGAACTACGCGATCTCCTAATGGCTTTAACACGTTAATCCCTCCAAATATATTTTTTTATTTTAAGTAAAGTTAGCACTCAACACGATGCAGTGTTAGCACTTAATGTTCTTTAGTGCTAATTACATTTTCTACTATATCACGGTTTAGTCAGATTGCAACAAAAAGTTTGACCTTTTTTGACTTTTTTAAAAGCGGAATGGGAGAACTACTCTGCTTAAAACCTGGTTTTGCATCGCATTTAAAAATAAAAAAGACGGGGCTGGGAAGAAACGCACGTTTCTTCTCAGCCCCTCTTTCTTCTCCGAATGTTACTCAGTAACTAAGGTCAAAGCAGTAGCTGAATGGCAGTTGCTTCCCTAACGGTCGCACCAACCGATTCAGCCTTGCATGGGCTCACAAACGCCAAACCAGTTGGCTGGTTCGCTCCAAATCACGGCCTTAGCGGATAAGTGCGAACGAAAGGCCGATTCTAATGAATCAACCTTCGTTCTGCTTATCCCAATCAGGCCGTCAAGGAGCTTTTTTCCCAACTTCAGTCTACACCACTTATTCTAACCCAAATTAACGATCAAAGACTGCTGATTCGACCGATCATGATTAGTAATCACTGTCGATTGGTGATGGCCGTCTTTGGCATATTCATCTAAGACTTTCTTAGCAGCCTGCCATTGTTGGTTAAGGCGCTGAAGTTCACCTTGGTTGTACAAAACGCGTAACCGCAGTGCTTGTTCAGCCGTTAATTGCCATTCCTGCGTATTTGGATTATAACGAGATAATAGCCGTGGGGCCTCCATTGGCCCATCGACAATCAAGTTTTTCAACAGCACTGCAATTTCATTTTGTTCTTCTTCGGATGCGCGATTAAACCACTTGATCTTAAAACGAGCTGAGTTTGAAACGGCATCAAGCGCCAAATCAAGATTTAACCCGCGCATCCGTTGATATTGGTAATTTGCTTCTTGATATTGTGCTTTTGAAATCATTCCCCTGTACTCCTTAAAACAAACTTAGATTAACCGGTTTCCCCTTAGTTTATCTCCCATTTAACCAAAGAGTATTACCTTTTTATTCATTTCATCATTTGAATAACTAATTTGCGCTATCCTCATATGTAGAAAAAACAACACGAATAAATTATAAACAATTTCAGCATAAAATGGTAGCTCAATTTCAAATCTGCTAAAGCCTAACTAAAAAACTGCACCAAATACCTGGCACAGCGCTAACGAAAAGTTTTCCTGAGTCACACCCACTCAGGGTTAATAATTTAACTATTCATTTACCTTATTTGTTTCAATAAAGTAGATCAAGGTCTGCAATTCATTGGTTAAATCAATATTTTGAACTTGCACATTCTTCGGCACTGACAACCGCACCGGGGTAAAGTTTAAAATCCCGTGTACCCCAGCAGCAACTAATTCATCAGTTACCGCTTGAGATTTGTCACCAGGCACCGTCAAAATAACCGCATCAATTTGCTGTTCTTTGATTTGCTTTTTTAACTCTGAAGCCGGGTAAACTGGAATTCCACTCTTAATCGTATTGGCTAATTCTGGCTTTGGATCAAAAGCGGCACTAATTCGTAAATTCGTGCTTTGATGGAAGTTATAGTTCATCAATGCACTACCCAAACTCCCGACCCCAACAAGAGCAACACTCGTTAATTTATCTTGGTTTAGAATTCCACGGAAAAACTTTAATAAACTTTCGACATCATAGCCGTAACCACGCTTGCCAAGTTCGCCAAAGTAAGAAAAGTCACGCCGAATCGTCGCTGAATCAACTTGGACTGCTTCTGATAATTCGGTTGATGAAACCCGTTTTTTATTTGCGTTTAACAAGACGTTTAGATAACGGTAATAAACCGGCAGACGCTTGGCTGTCGCCCGCGGAATTTTCCGAGATGGCATGTTTTTTTCCTCCTCAACTTCCAACTTGTGAATTTTCCATATAACTTATTCTAGCAATTCCCATTAGCTTTGTGAACCTTATTGCAATAAAAGTTATTTTTTTGAACCGAAAAAGCATGGTAGAATCGTCAGTGGACAATAATATTCGTTTAAAGGAAAGATAGGTTAAACCCATGTTATTAATGCAAACTAATGACGTCCTCCGCCGATTTGGCGCGGACGTTTTATTTCACAATATCAATCTGCAAATTACTGATCATGCCCGGGTCGCTCTCGTTGGTCGCAACGGAGCTGGTAAAACGACCCTCTTAAAGATCTTAGCCCAGATTACGGAACCGGATGAAGGCACCCTTTCCGTCGCTAAAAACGTCACAATTGGTTACCTCGCCCAAGATCAGGGGCTGGATAGCCAAAACACCATTTGGGCCGAATTAGACAGTGTTTTTGCTCCACTTCACCAAATGGAAAAAACCATCCATCACTTGGAAGAACAACTTGCTGAAGTTGATTCAACAACTCCGCGGTATCAAGAAATTTTAAATAATTACGACCGCTTGCAAACTACCTTTAAAAAGCAAGACGGATTTGCTATTGAATCAAAGATGCGTGGAGTCTTAACTGGCTTTGGTTTCCCCGAAAGTATGTATGAAATGCCGGTCAATTCCCTTTCTGGAGGGCAAAAAACTAAGCTTGCCTTAGCCAAGATCTTACTCCAAGCCCCAAACTTACTGATTCTCGACGAACCGACTAACCACCTTGATATGGGCGTTTTAACTTGGCTAGAAGATTACCTCAAGAGTTATGCTGGGGCCTTGTTAATTGTTTCCCACGACCGGTACTTCTTAGACAAGGTAGTCAATGAAGTTTATGATCTTGACAATCAAACTTTGACCCACTACACCGGGAATTACACAGCTTTTATGCAACATAAGGCCGAACGGATTAAAGCGGAAATGAAACACTATGAGCAACAACGAAAGAAGATTGCGGCACTTGAAGATTTTGTTAACCGCAACATCGTTCGTGCTTCAACAACCAAGCGAGCTCAAGCCCGCCGGAAACAACTGGAAAAAATGGATCGCCTTGAACGACCGGTTAGTGATGACCGTTCAATCCACTTTAGCTTTGAATACGGGGAACCCAGTGGAAATGACGTTTTAGCCGTTAAGGATCTCAAAATTGGCTATCATGAACAAGCCATCGCTGGTCCCTTCAGTTTTAAGGAACAAAAAGGGCAACGGATCGGTATTATCGGGCCAAACGGAATTGGAAAATCAACCCTGCTTAAAACTTTACTCCATAAGTTACCAGCGATTAGCGGGGAAGTAAAATTTGGCGTTAATCTTCAAATCGGTTACTACGACCAGGAACAGCAACAACTCCATCCTGATAAAACCGTTTTAAACGAAGTCTGGGATGACCATCCCGAAGTTCCCGAAACCGATATTCGCTCCTTATTAGGGAGTTTTCTCTTTGTTGGTGATGACGTCTTCAAATTGGTTAAGGACCTTTCTGGGGGCCAAAAAGCACGGCTGGAATTAACCAAGTTGTCCTTTAAGCCGATTAACTTCTTAATCCTTGATGAACCAACGAACCACTTGGATATTGATAGTCGCCAAGTACTTGAAACCGCCATTAATGAATTCCCAGGAACGGTCCTTTTTATCTCCCATGATCGGTACTTTATCAACCAAATAGCAACTGATGTTCTTGCCGTTACCAAGGATAAGATGACCGCCTACGAGGGTAATTATGATGATTACCTCGCCGCAATCGCTAAGCCAACTACTAATCAAGCCTCAACGATGACTAATGAAAATTCTGCGCGTCCAAGGGGGTCAAAAAAACAAACTTCCTACCAACAAAGTAAGGAAACTCAACGGGCCCGCCGAAAACTCCAACGCCAAGTTGACAGCTTAGAAGAGCAAATGAACGAACTCAGTGAGCAACAAGCCCAGATTGAAGAGGCAATGAGTCAACCGGACATTGCTACTGATATTGCCAAATTAAGCGATCTCCAAAAGCAACTTGATACGGTTTCTACTCAGCTTAACCAGGTTGAAACCGATTGGACAACGGCTGCGGAAGAGCTTGAACAATTTGATGCTGAACAATCATGATTTCAAGATTAAAATCATGGGGTCCTCTCGTTGCCCTCGGCTTTTTATGGGAGCTCCTCAATCACTACCTGTTTTTGCCCTTAGTTTGGCAAATAACAACGCCCCTTTTAAAGGCCGCCAGCATCCCTTTTGTTTCGATTGCTAACACAACGTGGTTAATTACTCATCGGTTAATAATCGTCATCTTGCTAATTATTGAGCTGTTAGCCGTCCTAGGCCTTTTTACAAGCGAGCTAATTAGTATCGTTATCGCTGCTAAAGCTATTACTGATGGCTCCTTTACGTGGAAAACAAGCCTGCGGCAATGGTTAAAACACGACCGCTTACTTGGCGGTCCATTAGTGTTAGAGACCGGGATTCTCATTTTAGCCTTAGCCCCCTGGGTAAGCCTAATCTTTAAAACGCCACTTTTTGTCGAACTTCGGTTACCGGAAATTCTTTTAGATTTTCTTTTCCGAAAACCCACCTTTTTGATTTTAGGATTTATTACTAATCTTGTCTGCCTTAGTCTTACCATTCGGTGCTTACCAACCATTTGGTATCAAATCAATCAGCGAATGGCTTTTAAAACAGCTTGGCAATATAGTCGAACTAAGGCGCCCGTTGTTTGGCAAGCTACTTGGCGAATTGGCATTTTAGCAAGTGGTTTTAGCGTACTCATCACTTTAATTGGGCTCGCCATCCAAGCGAGCTGGCACCCCACCCCAAGCTTAACCCTGGCGCTGATCCAATGGGGACATCTAATAATCCTCATGCTTAGTGGTGGATGGTTTGTTGATCAAGTTCTCCAAACCCAAAGACCACGTTGGCAAAAGGGTTGGGTATTAGGCGGGGGATTATCACTACTTTTTCTCGGACTTGCATTCACTGAGGCTCAGTGGTATTTCCAACCACTCCGGCGTCCAATGGTGATTTCCCACCGGGGAACTAATGCTAATAATGCTGTGCAAAATACCTTAACAGCATTAAAGGAAACACGGCATGATCACCCAACTGCGATCGAAATGGATATCCACGAAACCCGAGATCATCAATTTATCGTGGTGCATGATGAAAATTTAAAGCACCTAACTGGGATCAATAAACGGCCCCACCAATTAACCCTCCGTGAATTAACTAAACTCCAAGTTCATGAACACGGTCATTCCGGAAAATTAGTCAGTTTTTCTCACTATTTGAAGGTGGCTGATCAACTTCACGTCCCTCTAATCGTTGAAATCAAAACTACTCCGGCCGATTCAACCACAATAGTTAACCATTTCAACCGCTTATATGGTCAAACTTTAATTCGCCACCATGCCTATGTTCATTCATTGGATTATCGAGTCATTCAAAAGTTACATCAGCTTAATCCGCAGTTAAAACTTCTCTATCTTCAGCCCTACACCATAACTAGTCCGCTTTTAGGGGTTGGTGAAGATATGGAATATTCAACCTTAAATCCCCACTTTATTCGCCAAACCCACCAACTAAAACAATTAGTTTTTGCTTGGACCGTAGATACAAAGTGGGGGATTAGGGAAATGCACTTTTACCACGTTGATGGAATCATCACTAATAATTTAAGTGAAGCAAAGCAAACCCTCGCCAAGCTTCAAAACCACCCTTCCATAACCAAACGAATGCTAGTTTACTTGTTTTTCTAAATTTATGTACTAAAAAAGCCAGGACGTCTCCTGGCCTTTTTATTTTTGGTAACTAAGTAATCGGAAATTACTTGTTGCCACCGTTCTTTTCGATGATTTCTTCTTGGATAGACTTTGGCACTGCTGAGTAGTGGTCAAAGGTCATCGTGAAGGTACCACGACCTTGCGTAGCGGAACGAAGGGTCGTAGCGTAACCAAACATTTCGGAAAGTGGAACGAAGGCGTGAACTAGTTGAGCGTTCCCACGTTCTTCCATCCCGTCGATTGAACCACGCCGTGCAGTAACGTGACCCATCACATCACCAAGGTTGTCTTCAGGGGCAACGATATCAACCTTCATGATTGGTTCAAGAATAACAGCTTCACCCTTAGGAGCAGCGTTCTTAAGGGCTAAGGAAGCAGCAACCTTGAAGGCCGCTTCAGAAGAGTCGACTTCGTGGTATGAACCATCGTAAAGCTTAGCCTTCAAGTCAACCAATGGATAACCAGCTAGAACCCCGTTAGCCATTGCTTCCTTCAAACCTTGTTCAACAGCTGGGATGTATTCACGAGGAACAACCCCACCGACAATAGCGTCTTCGAATTGGAAGCCTTCCCCTTCTTTAAGTGGTGTAAATTCAATCCATACGTCCCCGTATTGACCCTTACCACCAGATTGACGAACGAACTTACCTTGTGCAGAAACTTGCTTCGTAAATGCTTCACGGTAAGAAACTTGTGGCTTACCAACCGTAACTTCGGCGTGGAATTCACGACGAAGCCGTTCAACGATGATGTCCAAGTGCAATTCACCCATCCCGGCGATCAAAGTTTCACCAGTTTCAGGGTTCGTTTCAGCCTTGAAGGTTGGGTCTTCTTCAGCTAACTTTTGTAGTCCCTTGTCCATCTTGTCTTGGTCATTCTTGGACTTAGGTTCAACTGAAACTTGGATAACAGGTTCTGGGAAGTCCATAGATTCAAGTTGGAGTGGGTGATCAGGGTCAGTTAAGGAATCCCCAGTTGTAGTGTTCTTCAAACCAATTGCAGCGGCAATATCACCAGAGAAGACTTCTGGGATTTCTTGTTGTTGGTTAGAGTGCATTTGAAGCAAACGACCAATCCGTTCCCGCTTACCCTTAGTTGCATTAAGCACATAAGAACCAGATTGAAGAGAACCAGTGTAAACCCGTAAGAAAGTCAACCGTCCAACGAATGGATCAGTAGCGATCTTGAAGGCCAAAGCAGCGAACGGCTTGTCATCACCGGCCGTCAATTCAACTTCGTTTCCGTCTTCATCAGTAGCGACAAATGGCTTGACATCAAGTGGAGATGGCAAGAAGTCAATAACGGCGTCAAGCATCATTTGGATCCCTTTATCCTTGTAAGCAGAACCTGCTAAAACAGGGAAGAGTTCAATATCCAAAGTAGCCTTCCGAATAGCCGCCTTGATTTCGTCAACTGAGATTTCGTCACCTTCAAGGTACTTTTCCATGATATCGTCGTTAACATCAGCTAACGTTTCAATCATTGCATCATGACGCTTTTGGGCTTCTTCCTTCAAGTCATCAGGAATATCAACCGTATCCCAGTTTTCGCCAAGCTTATCTTCGTCGTAAATGTAAGCCTTCATTTCGATCAAGTCAACTAAACCAACGAAGTCATCTTCAGCACCAATTGGCATTTGAATTGGCAATGGAGTAACGTTCAAACGGTCCTTGATCGTTTGAACGGAGTAGTCAAAGTTTGCCCCTAACTTATCCATCTTGTTAGCGAAGACGATCCGTGGAACGTTGAAGTCATCGGCTTGCCGCCAAACCGTTTCCGTTTGTGGTTCAACCCCGGCTTGGGCATCAAGCACCGTAACGGCACCGTCAAGTACCCGCAAGGCCCGTTCAACTTCGACAGTGAAGTCCACGTGTCCTGGGGTGTCGATGATGTTAATCCGGTGATCCTTCCATACGGCCGTAGTAGCGGCGGAAGTGATCGTGATCCCACGTTCCTTTTCTTCATCCATCCAGTCCATTTGGGAAGCCCCATCGTGGGTTTCACCAATCTTGTGAATTTTACCAGTGTAGTAGAGAATCCGTTCCGTTGCGGTAGTCTTCCCAGCGTCGATGTGGGCCATGATACCGATGTTCCGGGTCTTTGCAAGTGGGTATTCACGTTTGTTAGCCATCTTGAAATTAATCTCCCTTCAAATTTGGTCTTAATTTTAGAAAAAGGGGTGACGAAAAATTTTCTGCGTCGCCCCTTTACATTTGAACACAGTCAGGCGACTGTCCTCAAGAAATTACCAGCGGTAGTGTGCAAATGCACGGTTAGCTTCAGCCATCCGCAAAGTGTCTTCCTTCTTCTTAATGGAAGCACCCGTATTGTTTGAAGCATCAATGATTTCGTTTGCCAACCGTTGAACCATCGTGTGTTCCCCACGAAGGCGTGCGTATTGAGTTAACCAACGAAGCGCCAAGGTCCGTTGCCGGTCTGGGCGTACTTCGATTGGAACTTGGTAGTTAGAACCACCAATCCGCCGTGCCTTAACTTCCAAGGCAGGTTGGACGTTTTCCATAGCTTGTTCAAAAACTTCAACTGGATCGTTCCCAGTTTGTTCCTTGATCATTTCAAATGCTTGGTACAAAATCTTGGAAGCAGTTCCCCGCTTACCATCAAGCATCAAGTGGTTGATCATACTCGTTACCAGCTTTGAATTGTAAATTGGATCTGGTAATACTTCTGGCTTTGCAATGTGTCCTTTACGCGGCATTGCTTAATCCCTCCTTATTGATAAAGTCTTGTTTACTTCTTAGGCTTCTTAGCACCGTACTTGGAACGGCTTTGCATCCGGCCTTCAACCCCGGCAGTATCGAGAGTACCACGAATAATGTGGTAACGAACCCCAGGCAAGTCCTTAACACGGCCCCCACGGATCAAGACAACTGAGTGTTCTTGCAAGTTGTGGCCAATCCCTGGGATGTATGCCGTAACTTCGATCAAGTTAGAGAGACGAACACGGGCGTACTTCCGCAAAGCAGAGTTAGGCTTCTTTGGTGTCATCGTCCCAACACGGGTTGCAACCCCACGTTTTTGTGGAGATGGATCCTTGATTTCTTCCTTCTTGAAACTGTTGTAGACGAAGCCAAGAGCTGGTGACTTTGACTTACCCTTGTGGCTCTTCCGGCCCTTACGAACCAATTGGTTAATTGTAGGCATTATTTTTCCCCTTCCTAATTTTTTAAGTCCACATATCCAGGCGGTTCTTTTTTGAGAATAAAAAAAGTGCTTGGATATTATTTCTTTCTGTGCTATCGCTGGGACATTTGTCTGCCCACCGACAGACCCTCCGTTGCTAAAAAAGCACCTTTGTTAAATTAACATGCTTAGCAAAAAAAGTCAACAAAAGTTTGGGTGATGCGCTAATTTTTCGGCAAAAAATCCGTATATATATATATTAGAGGATTCAACCGCCTAATTTTAATCTAAGGAGAACTTTGATGTTAATCATTTTAACGGAATTTCTTTGGGGAGCTTGTCTGGCTTCTTTTATCACGACAATGGTGTCTCGGCATCTCTTAAGTAAGAGTAGAACTTATCCTGCCTATTCGATTTGTGATACCTGTCGTCAGCGCTTAGCTTTCTGGCAATTAATCCCAATTATTGGCTGGTTAATTCAGCGGGGACGGTGTTGGTGGTGTCATTCTTGGATCAGCCCCTTTCAAACGGTAACTGAAATTTTCTGTGGCTGGCTTTATTTTCTATTTTTGCCCCTCTCATGGCAAACACTTCTTTTAACCACAATCTTAGTATGTGGCTTGTTAGTCCTCGCCACCACTGACTGGTATGAACAATGGATCTACCCAACGATTTTGCCAACGCTCATCCCCTTAGCCATCTTAGTCCCGCATCCCCATATCTGGTTATTTGACCTCTTAATAGCCCTTCTCTTTTTGATAATTGGTTTTTCCCCGGGCATCGGCCTTGGCGACGGTGAATTTCTCTTTCTTTTGACCATTTGCTTGGGGAGTCAAGCCGCTTGTTTAACGATTCTTTTTGCTTGTGCCCTTAGTTTGACTAACCGCCGACTTTGGCAAAAACAGGCTTTGCCCCTAATCCCCTATTTAGTTGGAGGGCTAATTCTCACAATTACGCTGATTAATTTTGGTTGGGTAATATAGTCGGCTTTTTCAAGGACCTAACGATGATGAGGACAATCAGGTGAGGAAGGCATAAGCTAAGTTCTTATCCGGAGTACACTTCCAAAAACCGGATTAGCCCGGATATAACCAAAGGTCTTATTTACCTACACTTTGCAAGGGTCAACTGAAACTTTAGCTAGTCTCAAGTCAGAGCATTTCCCAGCATTTAACTGAACCTCACGAAGCCGGAAAAAGATAATTCTAAGGAAAGTTAAAAGGCTCCACCAGAAAGCTTACTCTTATCTAGAGAAAGCTTTCTTAGTGGAGCCGGATTAAACAAATTTAAGAGAGGTTGGGAAAAAAGCTCCTTGACGGCCTGGTTGGGATAAGAAGAACGAAGGTTGATTCATTAGAATCGGCCTTTCGTTCGCACTTATCCGCTAAGGCCGTGCTTTGGAGCGAACCAGCCAACTGGTTTGGCGTTTGTGAGCCCATGCAAGGCTGAATCGGTTGGTGCGACCGTCAGGGAAGCGACTGCCATTCAGCTACTGCTTTGACCTTAGTTACTGAGTAACATTCGGAGATGCAAGAAAGGCTGGAAAGAAACACTAGTTTCTTCCCAGCCTCCTCTTCCCTTTGGTCACATCAACCTATCTAGTAGACACCAACCAAATTAGCTGTGTTGACCTGGGCAATTTTATTCACCAATTACCACATAGTAACTTGGCGTAAATTCGCTAATTGTTTCTGTTTTAACGGTTTGACCAACATCTGGTGCCGCAATGTAACTTCCGTTTCCAAGTGCAATCGCATCATGATATGGCGCACTGTCAGAACCCCAGAAATAAATTGCTCCTGCTGGGGCATTAGCAATATCGTAATGGTGCGTCCCTAATGCTTGTTGTTGGTAAGTCGTCCGGTAACTGCTTGAAAGGCCATATGACCATTGAACTAATCCTGAGCAGTCGAAACCACTCGTTGTGTTGCCACCATAAACATATGGTGTTCCGATTACGGATTGAGCCCGGGCAACAGCTTCACTTGCGGAATAAGTCGTTAAGCCATTTGTAGACGTTGACGCACTAGTGGTCGTTGAACTCGTCGCACTCGTTGTAGCAGATGAACTAACGGTTGACGTTGTAGCACTGCTTGTGGCAGCTGAAGATGCAACTGGCGTACTGGTTGAAGTAGCCGTCGTTGTTGAACTAGCTGCGCTTAATGAACTGTTCGTTCGTAAAGCAACACTATTCGTTGATAAAACATTGTTTGCGGAATTATCACTTGTTGCTGAACTATTAGCAGCACTACTGCTAATACTATTAGCGCTGGTCGTTGTAGTAGCACTCGTAGTATTTGTGGCGCTAGTAGCATTTGCAGAAGCACTAGTCGAACTACTGATAACAGCACTTGCACTGGTCATTGCTGGGGCCTGTGAAGTTGCTGAACTAGTAGCGCTTGCTTGGCTAGCAATCGCTGAATTTGCACTTACTGGCGTACGAGCTACCGAGCTTGCCGACTTAGCAGCCGACGTTGGGATATATAAAGAATCCCCCGCATAAATTAAATTTGGATTTTGAAGGTGATTAGCTTGAATGATTTCACCCATTGAAACATCGTACTTTTGGGAAAGTCCCCAAACTGTGTCACCACTTTGAATTGTAATTGTATCGGCATTAGCTTTGGCAGAGGTCAATAACATTGCCCCGGCCAAGCCAATGGTTGTTGCTAATGCAACTTGCTTAACTTTAATTATCATCAACTCCCAACTTATTTTTTGTGAACCTTTTCCTTAGTTCACTTTCTTAATATAACCGTAAGAATTTACTTGGGATTTACTAAAAACTTACAAATTTTTACAATTTAATTGATCCTGTAATCGTGATGAAATTAGTCATTCTATGGTCATTTTTAAACAATAAAACCTTCTAAAAATTATAAAAAACATTAAACAATTTTCAAACTTACTGATTTTGCTTTTTAATTGGCACGAGCTTGACTGGCACGATCTCTTTTCCACTTGGTAAAAGATTTTCAATATATTGAAAAAGTAGTAAAACCCAAGCAAAAGCTAAGATAAAAGCAAACAGTTCAAAGGCGGTTAACGATAAGTAACGCACCACTTTAAACATAAAGTAATCAAGGACAATCACCCCACCAATTGCGTAGGAAACCTTCAAGAATTGGGCAGTAACTTTGGGGAGACACCAGCGAACAATAACAATTAAAATCCAAAGGAGGTAAACTAACCACATTGCGATTTGATCATGTAACCAGTGGTACTTGGGATCATTCGGGAACAGGCCAATCCCGGCAATGTTAGCTGCTAAAGCCAACAAAAGCCACCGGAGCGAGGTTACCTTCCAATTTCGATACTGCTTAGCCAAGTTAACAAAGAGATAGTCCACCAAGGTTGCCATTAACATTCCGGCAAAGATCAAGGTGATATTAAACTGCCAAGCACTTTCACTATCATGAGTACCCAGAAAGCTGAAATTATAACGCCACCAATCCTTACTTGAATTGGTTAACATTGCAACCCCCACACCTCCAATGATCATAATCGTCATTAAGTTAATGACTACTCCTGGTGAAAGGGTATAAGCAAGGTTGATTAACAAATAGTTAACAATACACAAACTAACAAAAACTAAAACGGTGGTCGTATACTGGTCCAACCCCAGACCTGGAAATAGCTGATCAATTAACCAACCTAAACCAAGGGCAATAATGGCAATAATCATTGCACAAGCCACCACGAGTGGGAGTAAACTTCGCCAAGTAAAGTTTCGTGCCGGTCCTTGTTTGGTAATTTTTTGGCGAATAAAGGCTGCTGCAAACGATACTACCCCACTAACCATACTTAAAAGAGCAATGGAGCTACTAATCGAATATTCACCCGTCCATGGTAAAACAAACGGTGCCTTCGTCCCCCATTTAATGAACACTAAGAAGACCAAGGTAAAGAGGACGGCTAATGTTCCAAAACTTCGAAAGTGTAATTGCGGAATTAGGGCCGTACTATCATCCGGTCGAATTACCAACAATTGATTATCAATGTGCATTGAAGTTGCCCCACTTCGTTCAAGGCGCTTAGCTACATCTTCTGGAACCTCTACCAAATACTTACGCATTTTCTCTCCCCCAACTAATTATGTACACAGAAAAGAGGCTGGTAACCCAGCCTCTTTTCAATAGGACAAAACTTCTGTCAAAAAGTTTTTTTCTTCCAACCGTTAGTTCTCGTCCTGCTTCATTTGTGCTTCCATTTCACGGATTGAAGCACTTGGCATTGCATATGCCGCTTCGCTACTTGGCTTGTTAACCGTAACTTCCTTTGGCTTGATGTTCCGGTAAGTACCCATCCCAGTACCAGCTGGAATGATCTTCCCGATGATAACATTTTCCTTCAAACCAACCAGTGGATCTTCCTTGCCACGAATAGCAGCATCGGTAAGAACCCGCGTTGTTTCTTGGAAGGAAGCTGCCGACAAGAAACTGTTCGTTTCAAGGGCCGCCTTGGTAATCCCAAGGATAACTGGCCGAGCAGTTGCTGGAACCTTCCCCTCAACCAAGGTTTGGTAATTAGCGTCCCGGAATTGGTTAATGTCCATTAATTCACCAGGTAAGACATCAGTATCACCTGGATCCATGACCCGAACCTTCCGCATCATTTGCCGAATCATGATTTCAACGTGCTTATCAAGCAGATCAATCCCTTGCATCCGGTAAACCTTTTGAACTTCAGCTAAGAGGTAAGTTTCAGTTGAAAGAACGTCACGAACCCGAATCAATTCCTTTGGATCAACTGACCCTTCGTTAAGGGCCGAACCACGGTGAATAAAGTCACCTTCCGTAACCCGAAGCCGGGAGGTAATTGGTAAGGTGTACGTCCGCGTATCGTTTTCACCCTTAACGGTGATGTCTTTCGTTTGTTCAGCTGGGTTTTCTTCAATTGATTCAATTTCCCCAGTAACTTCTGAAATGGTTGCTTTCCCTTTAGGATTCCGGGCTTCCACAATTTCCTGAACCCGTGGTAACCCTTGGGTAATATCGTCGTTACCGGCAACCCCACCAGTGTGGAAGTTCCGTAATGTCAATTGCGTCCCAGGTTCACCAATTGATTGGGCAGCGATCGTCCCAATTGCTTCACCGGCTTCAACTTGGTCACCAGTAGCAGCGTTCCGGCCGTAGCACCGTTCACAAACCCCGTGTTCCGTGTTGCAAGTAAAGGCAGAACGAATCGTAACCTTCTTAACACCAGCATCAACGATCTTTTGGGCCATTTCTTCGTCAAGTAAGACATTCTTGCCAACGATCTTTTCCCCAGTTTCTGGATCAAAGACAGACTTCATCGTGTAACGACCAAGGATTCGGTCGTACAATGGTTCGATCATTTCGTTACCGTTCGTGATAGCAGTAACTTCCAAACCACGGTCAGTCCCACAGTCTTCTTCCCGAACAATTACATCTTGAGCAACATCAACTAACCGCCGAGTTAAGTAACCTGAGTTGGCAGTCTTCAAGGCCGTATCGGTCATCCCTTTCCGCGCTCCGTGAGAAGAAATGAACATTTCCAAAACGGAAAGTCCTTCCCGGAAGTTAGAAAGAATTGGCAATTCCATGATCTTTCCAGATGGGGAAGCCATTAAACCACGCATCCCGGCCAACTGAGTAAAGTTAGAAATGTTCCCCCGCGCACCGGAGTCAGACATCATGTTGATTGGGTTGTGGATATCCATGTGTTCAATCAGTTTTTCTTGAACTTCATCCTTAGCATCGTTCCAGATGGCAATAACCCGTTCATACCGCTCGTTATCGGTAATCAGACCACGCCGGAATTGCTTCGTAACCATGTCAACTTGTTTGTGGGCATTTTCGACGATCCCTGGCTTTTCCTTCAAGTCAGTGATATCAACAACCCCCACCGTTAAACCAGAAATGGTTGATTCATAGTAACCAAGGTCCTTCATCTTATCCAAAAGTTCAGAAGTAATCGTTACCTTGTAACGCTTGTAAACTTCAGCGATGATGTCAGATAAGAACCCTTTCTTAAATGGTGGCACAAGTGGTGCATTGGCAAGGTATTCGTGAATATCTTGTCCCTTATCCAAGAAGTACTTGTCAGGAACCCCGTTTTGAAGGTTATCATCAGTTGGTTCATTAATGTAAGGGTAATCATCTGGCATGATGTTGTTGAAGAGGATCTTCCCAACACTCGTTACCATGATCTTTTCCCGTTGGTTATCAGTGAATGGCTTATTCTTGTACGAAGCCGTCTTGATCCCAACCCGGGTTTGAAGAGCTACGTAACCATCCTTGTAGGCCATTTCAGCTTCGGCAGCATCAGCAAAGATCATCCCTTCACCTTCACGCGCCTTATCTTCCGTGGTCATGTAGTAGTTACCAATAACCATATCCTGAGATGGAGCAACGATTGGTTCCCCGTCCCGCGGACTCAGAATGTGGTGAGCCGCCAACATCAAAAGCCGCGCTTCAGCTTGGGCTTCATCAGACAATGGCACGTGGATAGCCATCTGGTCACCATCAAAGTCGGCATTGTAGGCCGCACAAACAAGTGGGTGCAACCGCATTGACTTACCAGAAACCAGGATTGGTTCAAAAGCTTGGATCCCTAACCGGTGCAAAGTAGGTGCCCGGTTTAACAGTACGGGGTGTTCCTTGATAACATCTTCAAGAACATCGAAGACCTTATCGTCTTGCTTATCAATTAAGCGCTTAGCCGCCTTAACGTTGGTTACCAAGTTCCGCTTTGTCAGCTCATGCATAATGAACGGCTTGAACAATTCCAAAGCCATTTGAATTGGTAATCCCATTTGGCTCATCTTTAAAGATGGACCAACATCAATAACGGAACGACCGGAGTAGTCAACCCGCTTCCCAAGTAAGTTTTGCCGGAACCGCCCTTGCTTACCTTTAAGGAGGTGTGACAAGGATTTCAATGGTCGGTTACCAGGACCAGCAACTGGACGGCCCCGCCGACCGTTGTCGATCAAGGCATCAACGGCTTCTTGAAGCATCCGCTTTTCGTTTTGAACAATGATTCCAGGGGCATTTAATTCAAGCAATCGCTTCAACCGGTTGTTCCGGTTAATTACCCGCCGGTAAAGATCGTTCAAGTCAGAAGTTGCAAACCGTCCCCCTTCAAGTTGGACCATTGGCCGCAAGTCAGGTGGCATAACTGGAATTACGTCCATTACCATCCATTCTGGCTTATTTCCAGACTTAATGAAGGCTTCCAAAATATCAAGCCGCCGAACGGCACGCGTCCGTTTTTGACCCGTAGCTTCCTTCAGCGTTGCCTTCAATTCGGCTGCTTCCTTTTCCATGTCGACATCTTTCAACAACTTTTGGATCGCTTCAGCCCCCATTTGAGCGATGAAACGGTCGCCATATTCAGCCTTCTTTTCCCGGTATTCCGGTTCAGAAAGAAGTTGTTTCTTTTCAAGTGGCGTGTCACCCGGATCGAGGACAACGTAAGAAGCAAAGTAAATTACTTCTTCCAAGGCCCGTGGGCTCATGTCAAGAATTAATCCCATCCGTGATGGAATTCCCTTAAAGTACCAAATGTGTGAAACAGGAGCTGCTAATTCGATGTGACCCATCCGTTCCCGCCGAACCTTAGCGGTAGTCACTTCGACCCCACAACGATCACAGACCAAACCCTTGAAACGAACCCGCTTGTACTTTCCACAAGCACATTCATAGTCCTTGGTTGGCCCAAAGATCCGTTCGTCAAACAGCCCTTCCTTTTCTGGCTTTAGCGTCCGGTAGTTGATCGTTTCTGGCTTCTTAACTTCCCCATAAGACCATGAACGAATCTTATTTGGTGATGCCAAAGCGATCTGCATACTTTCAAATTTATTGACGTCAATCAAAGGGCAATCCTCCTTATTCTTTAGTCAGCATTAACTTCATTCGGCGTAGTTTGAGCTGGCTTTACTTCATCATTGTTTTGACGGTTAGCTTGAGCGCGCTTGCGTACGTCAATTACTTCTTCATCTTCGTTCTTAAGTTGAACTTCCTTGTGGTCGTCATCTAAGACCTTCATATCTAACCCAAGGGATTGTAATTCCTTAACCAAGACCCGGAATGATTCTGGAACCCCTGGCTTTGGAATCCGTTCACCGTTGATGATGGCATCGTAAGTATTAACCCGGCCAACCACGTCATCAGACTTGTAAGTTAAGATTTCTTGAAGGGTGTAAGCGGCCCCGTATGCTTCAAGGGCCCAAACTTCCATTTCCCCGAAACGCTGACCACCGAATTGAGCCTTCCCACCAAGTGGTTGTTGCGTAACTAAGGAGTAAGGTCCAATTGAACGAGCGTGAATCTTATCATCAGCCATGTGGGCCAGCTTAAGGTAGTTCATGACCCCAACAGCAATCCGGTTTTCGAATGGTTCACCAGTCCGACCATCATAAAGAATCGTCTTCCCGTCTGATGGCAAGCCAGCTTCTTTAACGGCTTCCCAAACATCCTTATCAGTTGCCCCATCAAAGACTGGCGTCGCAATGTGGATACCAAGTTGACGAGCAGCCATCCCCAAGTGAAGTTCAATAACTTGACCGATATTCATCCGGGATGGCACACCCATTGGACTCAACATGATGTCGATTGGGGTCCCATCTGGCATAAATGGCATATCTTCTTCTGGAATAACAATGGAAACCGTCCCCTTGTTACCGTGCCGACCGGACATCTTATCACCGACTTGAAGCTTCCGCTTTTGGGCGATGTAAACCCGCACCATCTTGTTAACTCCAGGGGCTAGTTCGTCCCCGTTTTCACGAGTGAAGATCTTAACGTCTTGGATGATCCCGCCACCACCGTGTGGCACCCGGAGTGACGTGTCCCGAACTTCACGTGACTTTTCACCAAAGATAGCGTGTAAGAGTCGTTCTTCAGCAGATAATTCAGTTACTCCTTTTGGCGTAACCTTACCAACTAGGATGTCACCATCGTGAACTTCAGAACCAATCCGAATAATTCCAGTCTCATCAAGGTTCTTCAAAGCATCAGCCCCAACATTAGGCAATTCACGAGTCATTTCTTCTGGTCCAAGCTTAGTTTCCCGTGCTTCAGATTCATATGATTCAATGTGAATAGATGTGTAAACGTCATCCTTAACTAACCGTTCGGAAATGGCGATGGCATCTTCGAAGTTGTACCCTTGCCAAGTCATGAAAGCGATCAATGGGTTTTGGCCAAGCGCTAATTCCCCTTGATCCATTGCTGGACCGTCGGCAATTACTTCATCAGCATCAATTGCATCCCCGACCTTAACGATTGGCCGTTGATTATAGTTCTTACCACCGTTTGAACGCCGGAACTTCATTAGCTTGTAGGTATCAAGCGTGCCGTCTTCTTGACGAATCCGAATCTGGCGAGCATCAACGTATTCCACTGTCCCAGGATTCTTAGCAATCAAAGCAACCCCAGAGTCGTGAGCGGCCTTGTATTCAATCCCCGTCCCGATTAAAGCAGCGTGAGGGTCAATCAAAGGAACCGCTTGCCGTTGCATATTAGCCCCCATCAAGGCCCGGTTAGAGTCATCGTTTTCCAAGAATGGAATACATGCAGAAGCAACCGAAACTACTTGCTTAGGGGAAACGTCCATGTAGTCAACGTTTTCAGCGGAAGTTGTGATGTAGTCTTCCTTATCACGGCACATAATTTCTTCTTCAGCGAAGGAACCATCTTCGTTTAACTTCGTGTTGGCTTGGGCAATGATGTAGTTATCTTCTTCATCGGCAGTTAAGTAGTCGATCTTATCGGTAACCTTGTGTGTTTCCCATGAAACCCGCCGGTATGGCGTTTCAATAAAGCCGTACTTGTTAACCCGAGCATAAGTGGAAAGGTTATTGATCAACCCAATGTTTGGACCTTCTGGTGTTTCAATTGGACACATCCGGCCATAGTGGGTATAGTGCACGTCCCGCACTTCATATCCGGCCCGGTCCCGGGTTAAACCACCGGGTCCTAAAGCAGACAGCCGCCGCTTGTGGTTCAATTCCCCAAGTGGGTTCGTCTGGTCCATAAATTGAGAAAGTTGAGAAGAACCAAAGAATTCCTTAATGGCAGCAACAACTGGCCGAATGTTGATTAATTGTTGTGGGGTAACGGTGTTAATATCTTGAATTGACATCCGTTCGCGAACCACCCGTTCCATCCGAGCTAACCCAATCCGGAATTGATTTTGGAGTAATTCCCCAACGGAACGAATCCGCCGATTCCCCAAGTGGTCAATATCATCGGTTGATCCGATTCCTTCTTGTAAGTTGAAGAAGTAGTTAACAGAAGCGATGATATCAGCTGGTTGGATGTGCTTAAGTTCCAATGGAATGTGACCATTAGCAACGATTGGCACAATCCGTTCAGGGTCATTCTTGGAGTAAACCAAGATCTTTTGAAGCTTAACCGGTTCCGTAACAACCGCTTCGTCAGATGGGGTGTAAGTAATCATCTTGAAGTCGTCTTGAGCCAAAGCTGGTTCCAACTTCTTCAAAACTTCCTTCGTTACAACGTCACCTTTTTGGGCAAGAATTTCACCAGTCTCGGGATCAGCCAAAGTTTCCGCCA
The DNA here is from genome assembly GCF_016900115.1 of Limosilactobacillus alvi. GTDB lineage: Bacteria > Bacillota > Bacilli > Lactobacillales > Lactobacillaceae > Limosilactobacillus > Limosilactobacillus alvi. Next base: position 9,472 of record NZ_JACJJQ010000025.1, on the reverse strand, counting down.
AAGTCAAGCCAAGTAAACGGTAACGCATGTTCAACTTCTTGTTGGTCTTGTAACGACCAACTGGTGCCATATCGTAACGCTTTGGATCGAAGAAGCGAGCATTTAAAAGACTACGCGCAGAGTCAGCCGTCTTTGGTTCACCAGGACGAAGCCGTTCGTAAATATCCTTCAAAGCTTCTTCAACCCGGGAATCTTCAGGGTTCTTGTGAACGTCCTTATCAATCGTAGCTGCTAAGGAATCACTATTTCCGCCAAGGATATCGATAATTTCATCATCAGAACCGAACCCAAGGGCCCGAACTAATTCTGTCATTGGAAGCTTCCGCGTCCGGTCAATCCGGACATAGGAAATCCCCTTTGCATCAGTTTCGTATTCAAGCCAAGCCCCACGGTTCGGAATGAAGTTAGCTCCGTAGTTTGGTCGACCATTTTTGTCCGTTTCTGAGTTGTAGTAAACCCCTGGGGAACGAACCAATTGGGAAACAATAACCCGTTCAGCACCGTTAATAATAAAGGTCCCTTGCTTGGTCATTAATGGAAAATCACCAAAGAAAACATCTTGGGACTTGATTTCACCAGTTTCGTGGTTAGTTAACCGCAAAGTAACATGTAGGGGCGCAGAATAATTAGCGTCGTGTTCACGAGCTTCATCAACAGTATACTTTGGTTCTAGGAGTTGGTAATCAACGAACTCCAAAGAAAGCTTGCCTTGGAAATCATCGATTGGCATGATGTCATCAAACATTTCACGCAAACCTTTATCCATGAACCAGTTGTAAGAATCAGTTTGAATTTCAATCAAGTTCGGGAGGTCAAGGACTTCCTTGATCCGGGAATAACTACGACGAGTACGGTGCTTACCGTATTTCACTAAATGTCCGGCCAAACTATTCACCTCTCTAAGTTTGTTGGGTGATTCAATGTTACATTTTGATTACATTTCGTCCAAAAGCCTACTTTTGAGCAAAAAAAATCCAAAAGCAACCTAAAAATTGCCTTTGGTTTTTTATAAAGTGGCTGACGGACAAGAGATCGCCAGTCGCATTGAAATCACAATTACATACAGTGAATAAAATACACTAATTAAATTCGATAGTCAAGAAAAAGATTCATTATATGGAAAGAAAAAAGCAATTGCTCGGCTCTCCCTTCCAAGCAATTGCTTTTGCTTATTTATTTGCGATCATCTTGGTGGGCTTGATCAGTCAGTCCAGTGATAATAGCATCAATAATCAACCGTTGGCGTTGTTCGGCATTTAATGACCGACCTCCGATTTTTTGGAATGTCCCAAACAATGGAGCTAAACTTGCAATCAGCAGTTCAGCAGCTTCCTTTGGCATTAAATCCGGCCGAAGTTTAACATCTGGCAACTTAAAGTATTCAGATAATGGTTCAAGATAATCCATCGTAAAAATCATGTTCAACTTATGTTGCGCACTTGGCGTCAATTGCCGTAATGCCGTTTGATATTGAGCATAGATATTTAATGGATGGTACTTCAAGTAAACTTTTGCAATCCGGTAAAGCCGTTCTTCAGGGGTAAGGTCTGTTTTCCGTAAAACCTTGTTGGTTTCTTGACGGACCTTTCCACAAAGTTCAGTCAGAACTGTAAGGTAGAGTTCTTCCTTATCTGTAAAATGATGATACAAAGCGGGTTGGGTAATCCCAATTTGCTTAGCAATATCTCGGGTTGACGTTCCAGCAAAACCATGTTCCAAAAATAATTTTGTTGCCGTCGTTAAGATCGCATTTCGTGTTTTGGCCAATTGTTCAGCTCGTCTCATTTTTTAAACGCTCCTATTCTATGCGAAAAATCGATTATCTCGATTTAACATACTCCCACAGCATTCACTATTATTTATCTACTGCTATCATTTGTCAATCATTAACGGCCACGCCACCAATAAAACTTATAAAAAAAAAAAAAAAACGACCCCCAAATTTATTTTTTAAAGTTAGGGGTTCGCTTATATAAATTTTAATTAAGATTATAAAGAATTGAATTACGATCTTTTATTTTGAGCAGTAAAAGTTAACTTTCCCTTTCTAGCTCCGATGGTAACCTTTTCACCAGGTTTAATTTCATGATCCAAAAGTTGTAGACTTAAGGGGTCTTCGACTAGCGTTTGAATGGCTCTTCTTATTGGTCGAGCACCGTATGCTGGTTGATAACCTTTCGCTGCAATTAGATCGATTGCTGCGGGGGTTAATCGAAGATCAATTGCTTGTTGGGATAGGCGACTAACCAGTTGCTTAGTCATTAACTTAACAATTTGATGTAAGTTTTCCTTTGATAATGAATGGAAAACGATCGTTTCATCAATTCGGTTTAAGAATTCTGGCCGGTAATGAAGTTTCAATTGTTGATTAATCGTCGCCTTCATTGCTCCATAATCATCACTTGCTGGCTGATTGCCAAAGCCGACAGTCTTTTCATCTTGAAGTTGGGTCGCTCCAAGGTTTGAAGTCATGATCAAGATCGTATTCTTAAAGTCAACTTTCCGGCCCTTAGCGTCAGTTAAATAACCGTCATCAAGAACTTGTAACAGTAAGTTAAAGACTTCAGGATTAGCTTTTTCCGCTTCATCAAGGAGGACAACGGAGTATGGATGTTGACGAACCTTTTCGGTTAACTGGCCCCCTTCTTCATAACCAACGTATCCAGGAGCCGCTCCAACTAAGCGACTTGTACTATACCGTTCCTGGTATTCAGACATATCGATCCGAATTAAGTTGTCTTCAGAACCAAAGACCGTTGCCGCTAGTGCCTTGGCTAGTTCGGTCTTTCCAACCCCGGTTGGACCAAGGAACATAAAGGAACCAATTGGGCGCCGCGGATCTTTCAAACCACTCCGTGACCGGCGGATCGCCCGAGAAATTGCACTCACTGCCTCATCCTGGCCAATTACCCGTTGGTGAAGGATCTTTTCAAGATTAACTAAACGGTCCTCTTCTTTCCGCTTAAGTTGGGTTACTGGTACCCCAGTCCAATCTGCTACAACAACGGCAATATCTTCTGCACTTACTTTTGGTTGCTTAGCATTTAACTTGGCCTTTTGCTTGGCTAATCGTTCATTAAGGTCAGCTTTTAAGTTCAATTCATCTTGGCGCAAACTAGCTGCCCGATCAAAGTTTTGTTCTTCAATTGCTGCTTCTTTTGCTTGGCGAAGGTTGCTCAATTCATGGATTAACGATTGAGTCTGATCATCAAGCCGATCAGCATCAATCCGCACCATCGCAGAAGCTTCATCAACAAGATCAATTGCCTTATCGGGAAGAAAACGGTCAGCAATATAACGCGTTGAAAGTTCAACAGCCGCCCTTAACGCATCATCAGTAATCTTCAAATGATGGTGCTCTTCATACGCCGGCCGGATTCCTTTCAGGATCGCTTCGGTTTGTTCCTTAGTTGGTTCTTCAATCATCACCTTGGCAAACCGCCGCTCCAAAGCCGCATCCTTTTCGATGTATTTTTGATACTCATCTAAAGTAGTTGCCCCAATCAACTGGAGTTCCCCCCGGGCAAGCGCGGGCTTTAAAATATTAGATGCGTCAAGGGCGCCTTCTGCTCCCCCAGCACCAACTACCGTGTGTAATTCATCAACAAAGAGGATCACATCCCCACTTTGATAAATTTCTGCCAGGACCTTCTTTAATCGTTCTTCAAACTCACCCCGGAATTTGGTTCCAGCAACGAGGGTCCCCATATCTAAGGCAACCAAACGTTTATTGATTAAATTATCGGGAACTTGTTTTTTGATAATCCGTTGGGCTAAACCTTCAACAATTGCGGTTTTCCCAACTCCTGGCTCACCAACCAAAACTGGATTGTTTTTCGTCTTCCGGCTAAGAAGCTGAATCATCCGCTTAATTTCTTTATCCCGACCAACGACCGTTTCTAAGTCATCAGTAGTAGCCCGATTGGTTAAGTCACGCCCCAGCTTATCAAGAGTTGGCGTGGCTGAAGTGGCCCGGCGTGCCCCCCGCTGGTTTATTGCTTGCGAGGCAGCTTTGCCTAATTTATGAACCAAGGTCCGGCGAGCTTGTTGAATATTAACATCTAAATTGGTTAAAATGCGCGATGATAAAATTGTTTCATCGCTCAAAAGGGCCAGAAGTAAATGCTCAGTTCCAACGCGATTTGCGTTCATTTGGTGTGCTAATTGGGTTGCCAATCGCAAAATAACCCGTAACTTCGGTGAAGCCGGTAAATATTCATCGAGGTTTGATGAACCCAAAGTTCCATAGCCCGTAAACCGCTCAATTTCAGCGCGAACATCATCACTAGAAATATTAAATTGGTTAAGAACTTCCGCTGCCACGCCACTATTTTCTATGCTAAGGGCTAACAGTAGGTGTTCCGTTCCAATCGCTTGATGTTTAAAGTAAACTGCCTGTTCCCGGGCTAAATCTAGCACCGCCCGCGCATTTGGTGTGTAAAAGTTATCGTCCATTGATATCCCCTTTATTATTCATAGCGAAGCCGCGTCAAAAGCGCAACTAAAATCCGCGCCCGTAACTGATCTTCTGCCTGGTGCGTTGGCTGTTTAAGGGTTGCCTTATCAATTGCTACCAACATTAAATCTCCTTCACGATGGGAAATTAATTTTTCTTCATAGAGGGTATTAATAATTTTAATAGCATCCTTTTCACTAATTGCTTCACCAATATTATCAATCACCATTTGAAGAACATCTTCGTCGGCAAGCAAGTTAACCCGTTCGATTCGAATATATCCGCCACCGCCACGCTTACTTTGCACTAAGTAACCATTTTGAAGATTAAACCGCGTCTTAATCACATAATTAATTTGTGAGGGAACAACATCAAAATGATCCGCAATTTCCGCCCGGCGAATTTCAATTTGCGGATCGTTACCTAAGATAGATTTCAAATAAGCTTCAATCACGTCTGAGATACTCCGTTCTTCCACTGATTTCAGCTCCCTTCTTGACTAATCTTGACCTTAATAATACCACATTTTACTGACTTTTCCCGGATTTTGCTTGGATTGGTACTAAATTTTAAGAAAGATAAATTATTGTTGACTCGCAACAATAATTAGATTACAATCGTCCGTGTTTTGTTACTAAGCAACAATAATCTAAAGTGAGGTTATTAATTATGGCAACTTTATTAGTAGTTCAAGCGCATCCCCACGTTTCCAAAAGCTATTCTCTTCAAGTTCAACGGCACTTTTTAAATCACTATCAGCAAATTCACCCTAGTGATAAAATTATTATTCGAGATCTTTTCACAAAGCCGGTGCCCCCGCTTAACGCTACTACGTTGACTGTTCGAGAAAAGCAGCGTCAACATGCGCCCTTAGCGATAGACGAAGAAGCTAATTTTCAAGAACATCAAGCGTGGTTAAACGAGTTTTTGGTAGCTGATAAATATGTCTTCACTAATCCAATGTACAACCTTTTCCTACCTGCTGAATTGAAACAGTACATTGACCTAATTGCTGTTCCCCATAAAACCTTCAAATACACTTCAACTGGTCCAGTTGGCCTCCTAAAGGATAAGTCAGTCGTTCATATTCAAGCTAGTGGTGATCAATACACTGGTACTCCTCAAGCAAAGCTCGATTTAGGATCAATGTACCTTAAAACGATAATGGGTTTATTTGGGATTCAAGAAAACAATTACCACCAAATCTTTGTTGAAGGGTTAGACTGGGGAAATGCAGACGGCGAAAAGATCTTAAGTTATTGTTTTGATCAAGCCGAAAAAATTGCCGAGAGGATTTAAAATGGACCCGAAAATTCAGGAAATCACGATTCTAATCGCTACCTTACGTAATCAACGGAAAACCGATCTAAGTGAGGCTCAAACATGGATGTTAGCCCACGCAATAGATAATGAACAAGCGGCTTTAATTCCCCAAATCGCAATCGTTGGTTATCACATTCTTGATCAGCTTAGTATTGCTAAAGAGCTTAACGGTACTGAACTGGCTGCAAGGATCAGAGTTAGCCGGAGCGGGACGACCCGAGCGGCCAAGCACCTTGTTAATCTTCATCTCGTAACTAGCCAACGTCATCCAAATAATCAAAAAAGCATCTATTATCAATTAACAACGACCGGGTTACAATTGGCTAAATTACACCAAGAGATGCATCAAAACCTCTATCGTGATTTACAAGTAAAAATTGCAAAAGAATACCAACCAAAGGAATTAGCAATAATTGCCCGTTTCTTAAAAGAAATTGTGGATCATCAATAATAAAGATCGAAGAATGGGAACAAGGCTTGTCGATGGCCTGGTTGGGATAAAAAGAACGCAGGTTGATTTATCAGAATCGTTTTTGGAGCGAACCAGTCAACTTGTTTGGCGTTTGTGAGCCCATGCAAGGCTGAATCGGTTGGTGCATTAGGGAAGTAACTAGCATTCAGCTCCTGCTTTGACCGTAGTTGCTGAGTAACATTCGGAGATGAAAAAATAGGGTAGGAAGAAACTCGAATTTCTTCCCACCCTATCTTCATTATTGATTAACGTTATTTGTTTAGATTAGTGAACAAAGTCAACAACGTTCCGACCAACAACTTTGTTATCCTTCAATTCTTGGATCATATCGTTGATTTCAGAAAGCTTCCGCGTCTTAACAATTGGGTGAACCTTGCCTTCAGCACCAAATTGGAAACATTCAGCCAAGTCTTGCCGCGTCCCAACTAAGGAACCAGCGACGATAATTCCGTCAAGCACTGTCTTAGCAATGTTCAAGTTCATGTCTCCTTGTGGAAGCGCGACGGCAACTAACTTCCCATCTGGACGAAGGGAGTTAACAGCTTGGTCAAAAGCAGCTGCAGAAACGGCCGTAACAACTGCGGCATGAACACCGCCAACCTTTGCTTGAATTTGTTCATCGACATTGTCATCATGACGATTAATGCAAATTTCAGCCCCGTTTTCCTTAGCAGCTTGAAGCTTGTCCTCATTACCATCGACAGCGATAACGTGAGCCCCAAAGACATTGTGGGCAAATTGAATCCCAAGGTTACCTAAACCACCAGCACCAACGATGGATACCCATTGACCAGGCTTGATATCAGCAACCTTCAAAGCTTTGTACATTGTAACCCCAGCACAAGTTAAGGAAGTAGCTTCAACTGGATCAAGCCCTTCGGGAACCTTAACTGCGTAATCAGCCGGAACAATACATTGTTCGGCCATTGCCCCATCGGCGGTGTAACCAGCGTTCAAAACGTCGCGACAAAGCGTTTCCCGACCAGTCAAGCAGTATTCACAATGGCCACAGCCCTTAAAGAACCAAGCAATCGATACCCGATCGCCAACCTTTAAGCTCGTAACCCCAGGGGCAACCTTGGATACACGACCAACCCCTTCGTGACCGATAATTCGACCTGGCTTGTCACCAAAGTCACCGGCAGCACAGTGCAAGTCAGTGTGACATAACCCACAGTATTCCATATCAACCAGGGCTTCACCTGGCTTTAAATCACGTAATGTGACATCTTTAACAGTAACGTAACCATCTACTGGATCATTAATAACTGCAGCCTTCATGGAACATATCTCCTTTGTTAATCTAATAAACTTTCTACGGTTATTATGGTACTGTTACTTTCAAAATTTTTCAAGTGAATTTTTGAACATTATCATTATATTTTTTGCTAATCATAATTTAATCAAATAAATAAAGCCTTAAATCAGCGCAGTTTTCGAAATTGGTATAGTTTGTTTGACGATTGATTTGTTTTTCACTAAGTCGTTTAGGGTAACTTTTTTATCCTTAAAATAATTTTCACCGCCGGAAGGTCATTTTATTGGTATAATGGCAAAGTTGACCATTTAGATTGTCTTCACAAATTTAGAATTTAGGAGTTTAATATGTCAAATTCAGCAGAAAATGATCTTGCTAACCAGCACTATAACCAATTAACTGGGCTGAAGCTCTTTGCGATGACCAGTTCGATGGTAATTTCGATCGATGAGTTTGCCCCCTTCGGCAAAACTGGTGCAACTGCCCTTTTTTACCTACTATTTGCCGGCTTAATTTGGTTTTTACCGGTCACACAAGCGGCCGGGGAAATGGCCTCTATTGATGGCTGGCAAAAAGGGGGCATCTTTACTTGGGTTAAAAATACCCTTGGCGAAAAGACCGGCTTTACCGCCATGTTTTACCAGTGGATCCACATTACTGCCGGGATGGACCTAATGATGTATGTCATCATCGGAGCCTTGTCAATTGCCTTAAACACGCCATGGTTTAATACCACACCAATTATTCGGTTTGGTTTAATGATGATCCTTCTCTGGGGCGCAACCTTTAGCCAACTCTTAGGAGCTAAACGAGTCGGGAAAATTGCTGAGTGGTTATTTGCGTTAGGAATTGTAACACCAGTTTTACTCCTAGTTTTGGTCGTGGCAGTTTACCTAATTCAAGGTAACCCGGTTTATGTGCACATTAACTTCCATACCATTTTCCCACACCATGTTAATGGAACGACTTTAGTTGCTTTTGTTCCTTTTATTTTAGCTTTCTGTGGTGGAGAAGCTTCAGCGCCACACGTTAAAAACCTCGCCAAACCTAAGCAATATCCAAAGGTAATGGTAGCCCTCGTCATAACTGCGATTAGTTTAGATTTACTAGGAAGTATGTCAATTGCAATGACGGTGCCAGCAGCTCATATCCAAAATAGTACCGGCTTCGTTCATACTTACGGCCGCCTCTTAAGTTCAATCGGTCTTCCCGGAAACGAGCTTGAAAAAATAATTGGTTTAATGCTCGCCTGCGGAATTCTAGGTGAACTCGGCAATTGGATTGCCGGCCCTAATCAAGGGTTATATGAGGCTGCCCGTGAAGGGTTTCTTCCTGGCTTCTTCGCGAAGGCAACTAAACACGGAATTCCCTTCCGGATCATGGTCCTTCAATCCAGTATTGTCACTTTGACTGCCTTTTTAATCACCTTTACGAGTGGCCAAAATGCTGATTTTGCTTTTAACGTTGCCCTCGCAGCGACGACTGCTCAATACCTAATGGTGTACATGATTATGCTTTGGGCATATATCATTCTGAAGCTTCGGCATGAAGACCTTCATCGGGCATATCGGATGACCAAGCGACCGAACCTCAGCATCGCTTTTGCTTGCCTTGCTTTTGTCATTACTTTCGTTGCTTTCTTCATTACCTTTATTCCGGCCCAAGGGACGCCTCAACATTTACGGGTTACTTACGTGGTAATTTTGGCATTAATGTGTTTGATTGTTTCAGTCTTACCATTCTGGATCTATCGTGGTCATCAGAAGTGGCAAAGGGAATTAAAATAGCAACAACCGTATGAGAAATAGAGGGTGGGAAGAAACTCAAGTTTCTTCCCACCCTCTTTCCTACGATTAGTCAAGCGAAAAGTTATCGAAAATTAGCGTACACTAAACAAACCTGATCTAAATAAGAATTTAAAAATCAGGAAAAAGTGATATATTAAAGAAGAGGGTTAATCCTC
>NZ_JACJJQ010000024.1 GCF_016900115.1 Limosilactobacillus alvi | reverse complement strand
GAGGATTAACCCTCTTCTTTAATATATCACTTTTTCCTGATTTTTAAATTCTTATTTAGATCAGGTTTGTTTAGTGTACGCTAATTTTCGATAACTTTTCGCTTGACTAATCGTAGGAAGGAGGCCGGGAAGAAACGTGCATTTCTTCCCGGCTTCCACACATCCTCGATTAATATTTTATTCATCTTGATTATTGTCATCAAGCATCTGCTCTTTTCTTAGTTCATAGTATTCTTCTTCCTCTAAGAAAGGCATGACATGATCTTCAAAGTGATCTAACTTGTATGACAAATAATTAAGGGTCTTATCAAGTTCATTTCGCTTAGCCAGTAAGATTTCATATTGCTCTTTTACTAAAGATTTTTGTGCCTCCTGACTACCCCGATGTGCATTATAGAGGTCAACAAATTCAATTAAGGACTCGACCGACATTCCAGCACTTCGCATTGCTTTTATAAAAAGCGCCCACTTAATTTCGTTTTCAGTATAGTCCCGATAACCACTACTATTACGAGGAACTTTTGGAATTAAACCATTATTTTCCCAATAACGCAATGTTTCTTTGGGAATCTTTAAACGCTCACTTACTTCTTTAATGTTCATCTCGTTTCCTCCTAAAACTTCTCTCTAGTGTAACATGTTAAGCGAGTTCTTATTTTTCAACCGTCTTCTCCATTTCATTAATTTGATCAGTTAAGCGTTGATGGTCTTCTTTTAATTGATCTAATTGTTCTTGCAGTAAAGATAGACGAGCTGGAATAGCTTTTTTACCTAACATCGCTAACTTGACATACTCAATTTGAAAATCAGAAGAAACATTCATCATATTTAGTAATTTAGCGTGTTTTACCCATCGAATATCTTCGTCAGTAAAGGTTCTCAATCCATCACTATTTCGTGTAATTGGTGGAATCATTCCGAGACGTTCCCAACGGCGAATTGTATCGGTAGAAAGTGATACTTTCTTCGCTACTTGTTGAATGTTCATTACCCTACCCCGCTAGTTTAATTCACTAAGCCATCCTGTTAAATTATGCGATCCTTCATGGGCTGGTAATACGTTTAATTTACCTGCCCATTGTTTAAAAGTTTCTTCATATCCATTTGCCATTCCGGCATCCGTATAAAAAGATGCGACCTTCCCAGAATAATTTTGAATTTTTTCAAGAAAAGTGTGGACCGGTGTTGCTGGTGCTCCTCGCCATACAGGACTGCCAACTAAGATTAAATCATATTGATCAACATTCGGAATCTCATTAATTAATTCTGGATATTGGTTGTTCTTAATTTGAGCAGTAGCAATTTCATCGGTCTTATGCATATCATGGTCAAAGGTATCAGCAGGTACTTCAATTTCACACGTATCAACGTGATCTAACATTTGAACTAATTCTTGGGCAACGCTTTTCGTCCTACCTGACCATGAATAAGTTGCGATTAATACTTTTGACATTATTTTTCTCCCTTATTTAAGTTTGACACCACTATAAACCCTATAGTTGACTTTAAGGCAAGAGGTTAATTGATCCGCTTTAGCCACCGTTCAAGTTGATCGTTTGCACGATCAACTTTATTGCCATCTACAACTAGTGGTTGGTCATCGACCGTTGCCTGTACCCCTTGTTGTCGAAGAATTTGTTCTATTCGTTGAAGACTATTTCCTTGTCCATAACCACCTTCAGACATAAAAGAAATAATTTGTTTGTGATTTAACTGGCTCCCGTAATCGAGAAGGAAGGCAGTCATTGGATGGGCTAATGTCATTGCCCAGATTGGAAAGCCTAAATAAACCCGGTCATATTGGCTCAGATCTGGGACTGACATTTTCAATTCTGGATATGATTTAGTTTGACGTTCAAAGTTAGCCCGCGATAGCGTTTGCTGATATTTACCTGAATACGGTTCTTTAACAACTATTTCTAAAATATCCGCGGAAGTAATTTTTGCAATCTTGGCTGCTAATAATTCTGTACTACCAGAACGAGAAAAGTAAATAATGATCGCCTTCGCAGATTTCGTTAATTGTCGCGTTGGCTTATTCTGACTATTTGTATCTTGGCCATCTGAGGGGATGCCATATCCATTTCGCCATTGTACCGCCGGCATTCCCAATTGCGGTGCCTGAATTGGTTGACCAGCAATGTGATCGGTAATTTCTACTTTGCCTTTAAAAAGCGTCATGTTAATCACTTCCTAACGGCTATTTGGCGAACCTGTAATCATGACAAAAAGCAATAACATTAATACACCAACTCCAATTAATTGATTTACGATCATTTCCTTCCTCCTTTTAAATTTTCATAATTAAGACCATCAAAACTCCTGCTCGTCATTCTTGATAACCCTTTTTGGGAAAATCGAACGCGACTGCTAGCGCGGCCCTTATGCCTTCGGTTACGTCCCCTGAGTAAACCATTTGCTCATCATAGCGTTAATCGCTCATCTATTAAGCGATCCTTACTAAAGCCAAGTTTACGTAATCGCCGCCGCACATCTAAAATTCGTGATGCAGAACCAACAATGATTACCTTCCCCTGTTTTAATTCGTTACTACTAATAATTCGGATCAAATCTGTAGCTAGAAAGCGATGTATCTGGACATCAACTCTGACACCCTTCTTTTTCAGTTCTCCCAGAATTTTTTGATAGGCAGGATTGTTAACTTGCGGTCCTGACCATATTAGGTGCAGTTGCTTAGCCCTAGCGTATTGTTGGGCCAAGCTAATTAGCGGTGCTACCCCGGAACCAAGTCCATATAAGATAAGCGGGACCTCACTATTTTGCACTTCACGATCAAACAATCCAAACGGCCCTTCTAATTTTACTTCCGCTCCAACCGGAACTTTTATTATTTGCTGGGTAAAATCACCTAATTGATGAATCATAAAACTAACTTCATGGGGATTATTTCGTGGTGCCGATGAAACTGAAAATGGGTGTGGCTCCTTTGATACTCCCTTTACCCTTTTGAAAGCTAAAAAGTAAAAATCACCCGCTCGATAATTTTTCTTACCTGCTTTGAATTGTAAGGTTAATTTTTGCATCGAAGATCCAAGGGAAATATTTTCCTTTACTATCGCCGTCGAATAAGAACGGCTGACTTTTAGTTTCCGCCAGCAATACAGAATAATTGTTACTACAGTATAGATATCAAAAGTTAAGCGGAAACCTGGAACTATCCCCAAACGAGGAATTAAGTGAACATGGAGCCAAATTAAGGCAATGACAACGAAGTTGAGGCGATGAATCCACATTGTTACTTGATGATTTAGCAACCGGCCCTCAATCCATGTTTTGAAACGTTTCAAAAAAAGTAATCGATCAACTAGCCATCCTGATAAAAAGAGAACCGCATTGGCCAATAGAAAGATTTCTAGATACCAAGCAATGTTTCCCGTTTGTTTGATTAACGGGAACATTGAAAAAGAAGTTAAACGGTGAACTGTTGCTGCGACTAAAGCCATGACCCCTAATGCACCATGAATCGCATATAAAGCTGGCATCCCAATTCGTTGGGTTATCCAATACGGGCGTGTCGCCATCAAGATAATCATTAACCACCAAACATATGCAACTATTCCTAGATCATACGTTAATAAGTGTCCTGGGGTATCAATCAAACCGCGATTTAAGAGCATAATTAGCGGAAACGGTGAAATTATAAGTCCTAACCAAGTTAAAGCTAGGTAGATTCGACGACTACTTTTCATTTTCACTCCTGCTTAATAACCTAGCTCATCTAACCAACTATTTACCTGACTGCGAACATGGTTAGGGTTATTCTTAACTGTATTTCCAGTAGCTGTAAATCCGCGACGAACTTTTGACTTCGGGAATTGCTTTTTTAATACTTGACGCGTATTTCCTAGTCCAGAACCTTCATTAGTCGTAAACGGAATCAGCGTTTTACCATTTAAATCACTTTCTTTGTCAAGGAATGTCCGCACTACCATTGGATATTCACCCCACCAAATCGGGCCACCGATAAAGACCGTGTCATATTTACTTACATCTGGTAGTTTACCCTTAATTGCGGGTCGCGCATTTTGATTTTGTTCACGCTTAGCAACTTGGGTAGTCCGATCATAACTTTTCGGATAAGATTTTTTGGGCACAATTTCATAAGTATCAGCGTTGGTTTTTTGTTGAATGAAATCAGCTACCCGCGCAGTATTTCCGCGTTTCAAACTACCACCATAGACACCTTGCTTACGTGAGAAGTAAACAACTAATACTTTTTTATTGTTGCTAGCAGCTTGCACGCTCCGATTAGCGGTAACAGCAAAGCCCGTAACAGTAGCGAATATCGTTACGATCACAGTAATTATTGACCAAAATTTCTTCATGGTTTAACTCCTTCTTTCCTTAATTAAATATCTGGTTCGCATAGTGATTAAAAATTTGCGCAATTGTTTGCGGACTATGTGTTCCATTTGGGGCTTGATAGTACTTCAGATTTTGATGATTAAATTCTGGTAACCGATGCATGGCATTAATCTGTGGGGTCATCGATCCGGAAGTTCCATCGTCGGCGCCCACCCCCGCTAAGATCTTAAATGACAAATTAGCATTATTCTGAACTGTTTTCGCGAGTCGTCGTGCAGTCCGTGTACTTGCAGTTGATCCGCCATCATCAGCAATTGTCCAACTATCACCAGCCATTGGGAGAAAACTGCTAAAGTAAGGTAATTGATATTCAAAAACATACCACGTCGTAATACTTCCCATTGAAAAGCCTCCAAAGGCCCGATGACCGCGGGAATTTCTTAATTGAGCTTTACTTGTTCCATCAGCATAAGTCCGATAGCGACCTTCAACTGCTGGGATCAAGTCATTTACTAATTCATTTTGAGCAAAGGACCGATTTAAGTGGTTATCTCGATAATAATTCGCGGTAACGAACTTTCTGCTTGGATAATACGTCGGGAAAACTACAATCGTATCTTTTAGGCGACCATTTTGGTTCAACCGATCAAGCAGTTGCTTAAAGTGACCATCACGAAAGAAGTCTTGACTACTTTCAGTTGATCCATGTAATAAATAGACAACATTATACTTTTTGGCGTTGGTGTAGTTTGCTGGCAGGTACACTAAAGCTTGCTTGTTATATTGACGACCTTGATATTCAGTCTGATACCGGATCGTTTCTGTTCGCGAAGCAGCCTCAGCATGATTGGAATTAAATAAGACCACCAGTCCGAAAACACCTCCAACGGTCAATACCATTTTTAAGATTCTCGCAAACATTAGTTTTCCCTACTTTCTAGTTATTGTTCTTCAGAAGACCATTACGTTGCAAGAAACGCCGCAATTGGGCATTGTTATTGTCATAGCGGAAACCTGACTTGATGATTGCCCCATCATCCTTTGCTAACCGCCGCATCGTTGGCATCGAAGCCTTCATTGGTGTACTCATACTTGTAGTAAATGGAATAATCGTCTTTCCACGGAAATCATAAGTATCAAATAAAGAGTGAATTACCATTGGCGGTTGTTGCCACCACGTTGGAAAACCAATTAGGATCGTGTCATATCGATTTAAGTCAGGAATATTACGCTTGATCGCTGGGTGAATATTTTGGCGACGTTCACGGTCTGCTACCCGCGCGTAATTGTCGTACCCCTTGGGGTAAGCTTTAGCACGTTTTAACCGCACAATATCAGCACCGGTATCACGCTGAATTTGCTTAGCTGCTTCCTTTGTTGTTCCGGACATTGAGAAGTAAATAATCAACGTTCGATTATTTGAAGCAGCGCGAACTTGTTGAGCCTGTCCAAAACCAATAGCCATTGCTAAAACTGTAACTACGGTTGTTAAGATGGAAACAATCCATCGGTTTTGCATCCGCATAATTACTCACTTCCTAAATTTATATTTTAGATTGTAGGTAGTATAGACCTTATAGCCGACTTTAAGGCAAGTAGTAAAATAATAAAAAACGAAGGGTATCTGTCGAAAGCCAAAAAAATTGGCCACTTCTTGGAGCCTATTTTCGTTTCTTTATTTATCCTTTTGTTAATTAATCAGTCCAAACGTCCTTAGCAATGTTGAAAGCGGACCAGACATTGGGCCAACCAACATAAAATGCTAATTGCGTAATGACTTCAACAATCTCATCTTTAGTCACGCCGTTTTGTTTGGCTAACTTCATGTGAGCAGGTAATTGAGCAACAGCTCCCTTAGTAATCAAGGCAGAAATTGTTATCAAACTCCGGTTATGCGAACTTAACTCCTTCGTTCGCGACCAGACCTCACCAAATAAAACATCATCATTTAATTCAGCAAATTTTGGTGCAAAATTTCCCAAATAGTCACACCCTGCTGTTTGCTTTTTTACCATTATGAGCACTACCTTCCTTTAAAAATTACATTTGTTGACTAGTAGGCCGAATAATAACCTCATTCCAAGCTGCGTCTGCTGGCAGATCAATTGACTGTTTAATCGTTTGCGCAATTCGATCAACAGGGATGCTAAAGTGCTTGTAAAACTCTGCTGTTCCCTGCTTAACATTTTCGTCGGTAATGGAATCCACTAGAGCGGTATCAACTGCACCTGGGGAGATCAGCGTAACCCGAACATTAGATTGAGCTTGAGCCATTTCTTGACGGAGTCCTTCGCTAATTGCCCGAACTGCGTACTTAGTTCCGGAATAAACCGCACTTAATGGGCCAACGATGTGACCAGCAATGGAAGCAATGTTAATAATTTGACCACTCTTTTGTTTCATCATATATGGTAAAGCGGCTCCAATTCCGTAAAGGGTTCCCTTAATGTTAATATCAATCATGTTATCCCAATCATTAACCTTCTTTTGGGCAAGCAATGATTGGGGCATAATCCCAGCCGAATTAATCCAAACATCAATCCGGCCAAACTTATCAATCGCTAATTTTGCTAGTGCTTCTACTGCATCATCATTAGTTACATCAGTAGTTGCGTAAGCAACCTCACCGCCAAGCTTTTCAATATCTTTAGCAATTTCTTGGAGGCGATTTTCACGACGAGCACCAAGCACTAACTTGTCGCCATCTTTTGCCAGAAGTTTAGCAGTAGCCTCTCCCATCCCGCTTGATGCACCAGTAATTACAACGACCTTTCTTTCTGCCATTTATTTTTCCTTCTTTCATAAATGATTGACCTCAGTTTAAACTATGGAGTTTACTTCAAGGCAAGGATATTTATAAATTATTTTTCTAATTTGTGATGTTCTTCATCTGGGAAAATTACATCCACTTTCCCGGGTTTGATCAATTATGCTGGCGCTCCTCCTTTTTGCCACCAACCTTCACCAACAGGACCCATCAAAATCAGTTGCAAAAGTCATTGTCATGATGCAAATTGCTTTAAAAGCAAAGAAGGAACCTTGATTGGTGACCAATCCCAGTTCCTTCTATCTAATTACTTTTCAATCTTTGTGCCACTAAAGACTTCTGACATTGGCACAGCATCAAGGGCCTGATCAATTTGCGCAACTTCTTCAGCGGTCATTTTAATTTGGGCGGCTTTCAAGTTACCTTCAATTCGATTAAGGTGCCGACTACCTGGAATTGGGACAATGTATGGTTTCTTATTAACCATCCATGCTAAAGAAATCTGTGCCGGAGTGGCATCATGATCTGCAGCAATCTTATCCAGTAATGCTAATAATTCCTTGTTCTTTTCTAAGGCTTCTGGCGTAAATTGTGGCATCTTATTTCGTAAATCCTTATCTGAGAAACTGCTTTGTTTAATTTGCCCGGTTAATAAGCCGTTTGCTAATGGTGAAAATGCAACTAAGCCAATCTTCAATTCTTCAAGTACCGGGAAAAGATCTTCGTATTCCCGGTACATCATGGAATAACGATTTTGTACAGCTGTAACCTTGCAGACAGCATTGGCACGACGAAGGTAATCTTCATTTGCTTCGGAAATACCCCAGTGAGTTATCTTACCTTCATCCATTAATTCTTGCATCACCTACGCCACTGTTTCTGGTTCAACATTGGGATCAATCCGGTGTTGGTAGTAAAGGTCAATGTGATCAGTATTTAATCGCTTTAATGAACCTTCAACAGACTTGCGGATCGTTTCCGGACTTGAATCAACTTTAATTCCAGTCCCTTCATGAGCGGTAATCCCAAATTTAGTAGCAATTACGACTTGGTCTCGCACATCATGGAGTGCTTTTCCAACTAATTCTTCATTATAATTGGTTGAACCATCAGGATTTGTGCCTTGATAAATCTCAGCCGTATCAAAGAAACGATAACCCATGTCATAAGCAGCCCGGATTGTCTTCACGGCTTCATCAACATCAGTCGGCTTCCCATATCCATGAGAAAATCCCATACAACCAAGGCCGATTGCTGTTACCGTTAAGTCTTTTCCTAACATCCGTGTTTCCATAAAAACATCCCTCCATTTTCAATATTGGTATTCTAAACCTTAAAGTCGACTTTAATGCAAGCACATTATTTATGCGAACCACGCAAAATATTTAAACCAGCAATCAGCATAATAACAGCTAACACAACCATCCATACTTGTGCGCGATCAATCATTACTGATGGTGAGGTAATTCCTGCAACCATTTCAGAAACGATGGATAATCCCACCGCTCCACCGATTTGGTGAACGGTATTAACAACTCCAGAGGCAGCACCGGCAATATCGCCAGATGTATTGGCAACCCCGGCAACTGTCAATGGGCTCATAATTAATCTCTGGCCGCTACTGCTGAAGATCATTGGTAGCGCAACTCCTAACCAGGATCCCCGTTGAATCCCAATCATTGCTCCTATGCTAGGCCAAAGACTCACTGCAGTGTTTGGCCTAGCATTAAGAAGGAGGAAGACATACTGCCCTAACATAAAGAAAGGTGAAACGCACTAAAACCATTAATTGAAGTAATTGATCCTCAACAAGTTGTCGAGGTGCTTTTTCCCATCCGCTGGCTATCCACCTTGCCAAAACTGGGTAGAATTAAAAACTAAAGGCATGATCCCGGTTGAATACCGAAATCATGCCCTAATATCTGAATAAGCTAACTTTTCTATTGCCCTTCAGAGATATGGGAGGTTCTTTTATGATGTTTAATAAATTTTAGTATACAGGGCGGTTACTACCTTGAGTATCAGGGTCAGCAATCCCTAAACTATCATTGCTACCAAACGTTGGGTCTGCCACAATCTTCAAAACAACATCAGCAATACTTTGACGCGAGCCAGATACACCAACAAATTCGTCATCTTTATGAGTGATCGTGTACTTAATTTCATCGCGGTCATTAAGCCATGGTAGACGAAGCGTAGTGTAGTCTAATCCAGATTCGGCAGCTAACCGGTCTGATACGAGGGCTGCATTATCATTCCGAACAGTTCCACCGAAACAAGTATCACGGTTCCACTTACCAAATTCACCAGGAACCTCATCGTAAATTCCAAGTAAGTTAGTAAGGATCAACCGATTTACGCCATCTTTCTTCATTGCATTAATAATGTTGTGAGTTGGACGATTATGACCAGCATCATCATGATCAATAACGGCATTGAAGACCATATCTTGACCTTTAATCGCTTTTTCGACGTCTTCAGGGTTATTTAAGTCGCCTTCGATAATTGTAACGCGAGGATTATCAGCTAAGTTGTTAAGTCGACTGCTGTTACGTAAGAATAAGGTTAATTCGACATCCTTAAATTGATCTTCGTTAAGAATCCGATTTTCAACAATGCGGGCAATTTGGCCGTTTGCTGCTAAAATTGCTAATTTCATTGCTATTCCTCCATATTAGTTTAATTAATAATAACGCTTGTTTTTGTTTACCTTGGCAATTTCTGCCATTTCTTCATCCGTTAACTTAAAGTCAAAGATATCATGGTTATCATGAATGTGTGCGGGGTTAGTTGAACCCGGAATCACGACAAATCCCATTTGAGTGTGCCAACGAAGAATGATTTGAACGTTGGACTTTCCGTACTTTGCTGCCAGCTTAGCAAAGATCGGTTCATTGATTAGTGAACGGTCACCGGAGCCAAGTGGGTACCAAGCCATCAGACGGGTGCCATATGGCTTCAAGATTTCCCGCGCTTTTGTTTGTGGGAAGTAAGGGTGGGCTTCAGCTTGCAGGACTTGCGGCTTAACTTCCGCAAAATCCATAACCGCTTTCAATAATGAAGCCCTTCGATCAAAATTGGAAATACCAATTGCCTTGATCTTGCCATCGTTATAAGCCTTTTCTAAAGTCCGGTAAGCCGTTTTCCAGTCACCAATTGGTTGATGAAGGAATAACAAATCGATGTAATCAAGACCTAGTCGATCAAGGGCCTTATCGACGGCATCTGGATCATTGTAAGAAGTAGTCCAAAGCTTTGTACTTACAAATAAGTCTTCACGATTAATGCCAGCGTTTTTAATTCCTTGACTAACACCGTCTTCGTTGTAGTAAGCTTCAGCAGTGTCAATTAAATGGTAGCCATCTGCAAGAGCTACTTCCACAGCATTTTGAGCAACACTAGCTGACATTCGAAAAGTTCCTAAACCAATTTCAGGTATCTTAACCCCATTGTTTAAAGAAAATGTTTCTTCCATCACTTTCACCTCGTTTTTTTGGATATCTTTTCAACGATTTATATCCTAATCCTTGAAGTCGACTATAAGGCAACACCTTTTTTTAACAGAAATAATTAGTCCCCGTTTGGATACAGGGTTGCCGTAGTTACTGAGTAACATTTGAAGATGAAAACGAGGTTGAGAAGAAACTTGAGTCTCTCCCCAACCTCGCTGATAGGCTAAGTGTTTCAATTGGTTTTTGATACTGCTCCGGTCGCGTAATTAATGGAAATGTTACGCTGCACATTCGGCACGAAGACGTTAAATTCTAAACTACCATCCTTTGACTTTGCTTCGATATGCGCACCCGCTGGGACCTTCGCATTACCATCGTAAATATCAGTTACCCGGTAACGGACTTGCTTACCTTGGTCTAAGGCTTTCCGGACTAAACCTTCGTAGTAGTTCTGTCCAGTTGAGGTTGAACTGCGGGCTTCGTTCGCCCAAGCAGTTTGTGTAGCAATGTTCTTTGGGTTTGATTCGGAGGCATCAAAGTAATTTAGCCCCCCGACTAAGGCGTATCCTAATAAGTGTCCGCGATCATAAGCATGACTAGGACCATTAGTTAGGTTTGTTGCTTGTAAGAAACCGGCTGGGCGCCATTCAGTTGCCCCGTTACCGGTCGACTCGCGACTTTGATACTGGCGAGTCGTTCGGTTTAACCAAGCATCCCCACGCCATGGCCGACCGAGAGCATCGAGCTTATTAACCGCATATGGAGCACTACTAATCCTTGCATTCAGATTGGTCTGATTATTATTTACGATATACGCCCCATAACCATTCCATTCAAGATTACCACTTAACTGACTTCGGACATTGGTCGTTAAAACCGATGCCGCTAAACTTTGGCTCGGTGGCGTTAAGGTACCTTTAGTACCCCGACTATTTGACCGATAGTAGTGGTGCCAATAACTTAAAAATTGATTTAAAGCGCTCTTTAATGAATTACTTTGATCAGTTGATTGGGTAGTTTGAACAGTACTGCCATTTTGACTACTGCTTACTGGTCGTTGAAAGGCACTTGCTACCACGAACAAAATTACGGCAACTAAGAGCCAGTGCCAAAATTTACGAAATTTTCGTTTCATGTTATAACTCCCTAAAACCGTTGGTATACTTACATTTTACCATGATTAAGGAATCATTTGAACGTCTATTCGCGGAAAAATTAATCAACTGATTGTTTTAGCTCGTTCCGGTGCCGCAGGAAGAATAAAGCAATGATGATTGCTAAGAAAATGACCCCCACGGAAACTGAAACCCGGGTATCAGGATTAATAAACATGAAGAGCACAATTACCACTAATGATGCTAAGGCAAAGTAGTTGTAGTAAGGGAAAAATGGAACTTTGAAAGGATGGTCAACGAGATCTTGCGGGTTATTCTTTCGGTAATTTAATTCTGCAAGTAAGATTACGAACCAAGGTACCAACCCTGGTAAAACGCTTGAGGAGTAAACGATTACGAATAGGTTGGAAGAAGCTGAGTTAATTGACGTTAAGATAAAGTTAACCACAAATCCAACGAGGATCCAAAAAGAAATCGTTAAGATCGCAACGTTTGGCACCACGTGTTTGGAAAGACGGCTAAAGAAAGCAGGTACTTCTTTATCAACCGAGAGCTTAAAGAGCATCCGACTAGCGGAGTATATCCCAGAGTTTGCCCCAGATAAAGCCGCCGTTAAAACAACGAAGTTAATAATGCCGGCTGCCCCCGTAATCCCAACCTTTGTAAAGGTTTCAACAAATGGTGAACCAACCGCTTTTAATTGGTTCCATGGATAAATGGAAACAATTACGAAAATAGCACCAATGTAGAAGATGAGGATCCGCCAAATAACGGACTTAACGGACTTGATAATCGCATGCCGGGGTGAGGCTGATTCCCCCGCCGTAATCCCGAGTAATTCAACCCCTTGGTAGGAACCTGCAATTACGGCCATTGAGAAGACAAAGCCTTTTAACCCCCCAGGGAAGAACCCGCCGTGCGTCCAGAGGTTGCTAATACCAACTGGGTGCCAGTTATTCCCAAGTCCGACCGTGATTACGAGAAGACCAATGATAATCATAAAGATGATCGTAACGACCTTGATCATCGCAAACCAGAATTCAAGTCGCCCGTATGCTTTGGCCGAAGCTAGGTTTGCTAAGGTCAAAATAACAATCATGACAATTCCTGAAATCCAGTCTGGTAAATTGGGCCACCAGTAGTTTAAATACTGACTCATGGCAATAATATCGGAAATCCCAACGATGATGAATTGAAAAACATTACTCCACTTTACGACATATCCGGCTGCTGGGTGAATATATTCAGCCCCATAATCAGCAAACGAACCCGTTCCTGGTTTTAAGTAGACTAATTCCCCCAGGGCCCGCATCACTCCATAGAGGACCAACCCAACAAAGGCATAAGCAAGCAACACTGATGGTCCGGCCCATTTAATCGTAGAAGTTGACCCCATAAAGAGTCCTGATCCGATCGTTCCGCCAATCGCAATCATTTCCATTTGGCCTGGCGTCATCGATCGCTTTAACTGTGGCGCATTCTTGTCCATTATTAATCCCTCATTTCCATTTTCCTTAGATACAAAAAACCAGATCTTTCAGGCCATTAATAAAATGGTTGAAAGATCTGGCGTGGTTTACTTATTGATTTAATCCACCGCAAAATCCCTCAACCGCCAACTGTTGTTGTGGTTGAGGTGGAGGTAGTTTGTGAGTTGAGACTTAGTAATAACATTATAACTTCCTCCTTTGCGTTCTTACATTTTTAAGAATAGCACTATCAATTGTTAAGCGCAAGAAAATAATTAGATTTTCCTAATTTAATTTTCAGAAGCGGTTTTTTGCCCGTAATCTCCAGCTTTTTTCGCTACATACTATGCAAGACTCGCTCGATGTCATCAACAATTTGCTCTGGCATGAGATGGTACCATTCAGCGAGAACCTCAGTTGGAACATTATCGGCGAATTCCCGTGGCGCCCCAAAGTTAAGTGTTTTAATGTTGGTAGCTCCAAAGTATCGGGAAATCATTTCACCAAAGCCGCCACTTAAATTGCCGTCTTCAAGGGTTACAACCAAGTCATGTCGCTCTTGGAGATAATGTAGATCTTCCCGGTCAATATTTGTTAACGACTTAGGATTAATTAGACTAGCATCAATATTAAGTTTTCGCTTTAATTGGGTAACAACTTCTTCGCCTAAAGCCCAGAAATCGCCAACTGCCATGATGGCCACTTCGCTTCCTTGATGAGCGATTTCGTAATCGATATTGCTGTAATCATCCTGGGTAGCGGGCCGATGCAAGAGCGCCTTTTCCGGTTGGCGGATCACAACCGGGACTTCTGTTTGTCGGATCGCCCAGCGAAGCATAGAGATCATTTCTTCAACACTGGTTGGTGCTAAGTATTCAACGTTCGGTAAACTGCTGATGTAGGAAATATCAAAATCACCCTGGTGGGTTGCTGACCCATTGCTAATGGTCCCGTTACGAACAATCATAACGACTGGAACCGAATTGAGGGCCATATCATGAACTAATTGATCATAAGCCCGTTGTAAGAAAGTACTGTTTTCAAAGACCACGGGACGGATTCCGGCCTGGGCCATTGCCACCGCTGATGTCACAGATACTTGTTCAGCAATCCCAACATCGAAGTAATGATCCGGGAATTGTTTTTCAAACCGATGCAGATCAAAGACCCCCGGAATCGCCGCGGTAATGGCGGCAATTGGGGTCCCGGCCTTAACTTGGCGAATCAATTCATCAATGACCGCTCCAGAGTAGGTTTCTTTAGGCTTGATTTGCTTATCTTTACCCGTCTTTAAGTCAAATGGATCCCGCCAGTGATAACGTTCCGGTTCCGCCTCGGCCGGTGCATAACCGGCTCCTTTCTTCGTAACAACGTGAAGAACGATTGGATGGTCAATGTCCTTAATATCTTTAAAAGTTTCAATCATCGTCGCTAAGTCATTACCATTAGCCACATACTGATAATCTAATCCCATGAATTTAAAAATATTATTCTCACTTTGACCATTGGTTGCCCGCAGTTCCGCTAATCCTTGGTAAAGCCCACCTTGGTTTGGGGCAATTGAATTTTGGTTATCATTCACCACAATAATGAGATTTGAATGAAGCTTAGCTGCGTTATTTAAACCCTCAAAGGCAAGTCCACCACTTAAGGAACCGTCCCCGATCACGGCCACCAGGTTTTCATGCTTTCCTAACATATCCCGCGCTTGGGCCATGCCAACGGCCAAGGCGACCGAGGTTGAGGTATGACCAATTTCAAAGAAATCATGGTCACTTTCTTCTGGGTTAGTGTAACCGGAAACGTCTTCATAATGGTCAGGATCTAAGAAACCAAGTTTACGTCCGGTTAACATTTTATGTGGATATGAAAGGTGGGAAACGTCCCAAATTACTTTATCATGAGGTGAATTGAAGACATAATGGAAAGCCAAGGTAACCTCCATAATCCCCAAGTTAGGACCTACGTGTCCCCCAATTGCGCTATCCCGTTCCAAAACCAATTGTCGCATTTCAGTTGCCAATTGCTTTAACTGGTCAAGGCTTAATCCTTTTAGGTCCGCTGGTTCATTAATATCGTTTAATAAGTAATCTGGGTGCAGATTCATTTTTCCGACTCCTTTAATTTCCGCGCTAAACGGTTTACCCCAAGTGAAATCAACTATCTTTATTTTACAACAACTCGGAATTAAAGCGAAATCTTTTTCCAATGTGATAAACTGGATCTAAAACGAAACGAAAGAGGCGTCAAGATTGGCAATTAATAATGCCGCAACGGAAAAGCTTGCTCCTGAGCTTCCGCTTACTGCAGAGCAAGCCCAATTAGTAAAGCAGATTAATCATTTTGCCCAAAAACATTTAAATGATAAGCAAGCGAGTGTTTTTATAATCGAAGGCGAAGCCGGTACTGGCAAAAGTGTTGTCCTAACCCACCTATTTAATCAGTGGCAAGTAGCGGCCCGGACTAGTCCGCAGAGTCCTTTTTATCAGACAAATAACCGTTTTCTCGTCAACCACCCTGAGGTCCTAAAGGTTTATCGACAATTAGCCGGCGAACAACCCCATCTTTTAAAGAAAGATTTTCAACGGCCAACGACAATGATTAACCAGTTAGATAAACAAGATGGTCACCTTGACCTCGTCGTGATCGACGAAGCTCATTTACTACTATCTAAGCCTGATCATTACAATAATTTTTACCATGAAAATCAATTACTCGAACTTTTAAAACGAAGTCGGGTCGTAGTAATCGTGGTTGACTTCAGGCAAGTGCTCCGCATGAAGAGTCTTTGGACGAGATTCCGTCTGCAAAAGCTGCTTGCCCCTTTTGCAACGCAGGTTGTTAAACTCCATCACCAATTCCGGATGCAAGCGCCTGAGGAATTAGTAACCTGGCTTGACGACTTTTCTGACGGCAATATTAATCCCCTTCCGGAAAATGCCCGCCAAGGGTACGACTTTCGGGTATACAATGATGCAGAAGCGATGCGACAACAAATCGTCCACCGGAACCAGCAAGTTGGCCTTTCCCGGATTTTATCAACTTCAGGCTACCCATCGATTTTGGATGGCGGTAAACACTATATCCGCGAAGGAAAATTTAAAATGCCCTGGGATCAATACAATTTTACCCAAATCCCCTGGGCAGAAATTCCAAAAACAATTGATGAGGTTGGTTCAATCTACACTTGCCAAGGATTTGATCTTAATTATGCAGGGATTATTATCGGTCCGATTTTCTATTTAGATCCGGAAACTAACCAGCTTAAGGTTGATTTATCAAAGTACACCGATACCGAAGCTTTTAAACGGCGCAAAGATCTGACTGATCCAATTGAAATTGAACATTTGAAGGACTTAATGGTCCGGAATGCTTTAAACGTCATTTTAAAACGGGGGGTTTTAGGCACTTACATCTATGCTCATGATTCGAAGCTACGTGAAAAGCTAACCAACCTCTTTGAAACCATTGGAGGCGTCGTTAAATGAAGAAAAATGACCACAAATGGCTCCTAATCGGGGTGGCAACGATCGTCATCATTATCTTTTTAGCACTCTTAATTTGGGACTTCATGCCTGAAATAAAGCTCTTGCTTCATTATAATCCGCATAACCGGGCGCTATTAATTAAGTTAATTCGCGCGCACGGTATAAAAGATATGCTTTTTTTGATAATTGTGATTGCGCTTTTAAATGCGATTCCGGGGGCTTCAAATTCAGTAATTTGCATTTTTACCGGCCTTTGTTACGGCCCCGTGGTTGGTTTTTTAATTAATTGGCTGGCAAATATCTTAGGAAATTGCTCAACTTATGGACTTATTAATCGGCTTAATTTTTCAAAGCGCTTTAAAGAGAATCAAATTTTGGAGCGCTTAATGCACCATGAACACCCCTTATTAGGGTTAACACTTGGCTATATGGTTCCCGTAATTCCAAGTATCATGGTTAATTATTCCTGTACGCAGCTAAAGATCAAAACCTCCCAATTTCTATTAATGGTGGCAGTTGGGATGTTACCGACTTCTTTTCTATATGCCTTTGGTGGTGACGCCATTATGAAAGGGAGCTTTAAGCGCATTGTCGTGGCTGTTATGTTTGTCGTTGTTCTTATTTGTCTGCGCCAATTAATTGTTCATCATCGGCGGGAAAATAATTAGGAGCAAGAAAGAGATGAAACTACTACTGACTGTTGGTGGTAGTTTTTATTTTGACTTTTAGTTAAAGTAAATATGTGACATTCACAATTGTAGTGAAAAGAAGCCGGGAAGAAACACGCGTTTCTTCCCGGCCTTTCTTGCATCTCCGAATGTTACTCAGTAACTAAGGTCAAAGCAGTAGCTGAATGGGCTCACAAACGCCAAACCAGTTGGCTGGTTCGCTCCAAAGCACGGCCTTAGCGGATAAGTGCGAACGAAAGGCCGATTCTAATGAATCAACCTTCGTTCTGCTTATCCCAACCAGCCGTCAAGGAGCTTTTTCCCCAACCTCGATAATTTTTATTTTTGTTGCCCTGTTTCAATTACCGGTTGCGTTCCGCGTTCGCTAATGATTGCAACCAGAATATTATTGATGATAGCGAGCCGATCTGCATCTGACAAGTTTAAATCTAGCTCTTTTGTCAACCGTTCGACCGCATCTTCAACAATTGATACCGCCCCATCAACTATCGTTTGTCGGGCGGCTAAGATCGCGGCTGATTGTTGCTTTTGGAGCATCGCCGAAGCAATTTCAGTGGCATAAGCTAAGTGAGTTAACCGCGTTTCCATGACCTCAACCCCGGCAACTTGCAGGCGTGCTTGCAGTTCTTGAGTTAGCTTCGCCGATACTTCAGTTGCATTTCCCCGCAAGGTTAAAGCTCCTTCATCTTCAAAAGTATCGTAAGGATATTCACTCGCGACATGCCGGATCGCTGATTCAGATTGAATTTCGACAAATTCTTCGTAATCATCAACTGCAAACAAGGCCTGGGCCGTATCAACGACTTTAAAAACGATGACCGCGGCAATTTCGATGGGGTTTCCTTTCAGATCATTAACTTTTAAAACCTGACTGTTAAAATTACGCACCCGTAAGGAAATGGTATCCTTGTTAGTTAGTGGGACCGTTAAGAATAGGCCAGCATCCCGGATTGTCCCAAGGTAATTACCAAAAAAAGTTATTACCTTAGCCGTATTAGGTTGGATAACCGTTAATGAAGACCCCGTCAGTAACCCTAACAGGATCAAGAGGATTCCTAAGACCATCCTTTGTAAATATACGAACCAACCCCCAATCCCTAGCAGGACCAGGGCAAGCATTAAACCTAAATAACCGTTAACGTGAAAAACTGTTTTTTCCTTCATCATTTGGCCCTCTTTTAAATTACTCGTGACTAAATAGCTGCGCCGCTTTAATTGCTCGTTGCCAGCCTTGATATAATTGCTTTGCCTTTTGAGCTGGCATCGTTGGCTGGAAGTGTTCCCCTAATTTACTCAAGCGGGCTAGTTCCGCTTGATCATTCCAAAAGCCAACCGCTAATCCGGCCAAGTAGGCTGCCCCAAGGGCCGTGGTTTCTTCAATTGCGGCCCGGACAACTGGAGTTTGGAGAAGATTAGCTTGGAATTGCATGAGGTAATTATTCCGACTGGCACCGCCATCAACTGCTAAATGGGTTAAAGTCAACCCCGTATCCTTGACCATTGTCTCCACAACGTCCTTGGCTTGGTAAGCAATTGCCTGTAAGGTGGCCCGAATAATGTTCCCCCGGTTACTTCCGCGGGTTAAGCCAAACATTGCTCCCCGAACTTCTTGATCCCAATACGGTGCGCCGAGCCCCGTAAAGGATGGGACTACATATACCCCACCGGTCGTTTTTGCATCAATTGCCATCTTTTCGGATTCGCCAGCCGACTTAAAGAATTCAAGCCCATCCCGAAGCCACTGGATGGCCGAACCAGCCACAAAAATACTCCCTTCCAACGCATAGTTAACTTTTCCATCTAGGCCATAGGCCACCGTGGTTAAGAGACCATTCTTGGAAAGTACCGGTTTTTCTCCGGTGTTCATCACGATAAAGGCCCCGGTGCCATAAGTATTTTTGACACTACCTTTTTCGAAGGCTGCTTGACCAAAGAGCGCCGCTTGTTGATCCCCAGCCATCCCCGCAATCGGTACTTGTACTCCGTAGAAATGGTAATCATTGGTATAACCAAAAATTGAGGATGATGGCTTAACCGTTGGTAACATTGCCCGGGGGATGTCGAGTTGATCTAAAATTGATTGATCCCAGTCTAAAGTGTGAATATTAAACAGCATCGTCCGCGAAGCGTTAGAAACATCGGTAGCGTGGACTCGGTGACTGGTTAGGTTCCATAAGAGCCAGGTATCAATCGTGCCGAAAAGGAGATCACCGCTCTCTGCTTTTTTTCGGGCACCCGGCACATGATCTAAGAGCCATTTGATCTTAGTTGCTGAAAAATAGGAGTCAATGACTAAGCCCGTCTTTTGGTGAATTTCATCGGTTAATCCCGCTTTAACCAACGCCTCGGCAATCGGTGCCGTTTGCTTAGATTGCCAAACAATCGCCTTATGAATTGGTTTTCCCGTATGTTTATCCCAAATCACCGTTGTTTCCCGTTGGTTAGTAATGCCAATCGCAGCAATCTTATACGGTTGAATCTGGGCTTTAATCATGACGTCCGCAATGACTGCCTGAACGGCATCCCAAATTTCTAAGGCATCGTGTTCGACCCAGCTGGGTTGTGGAAAGTATTGGGGAAATTCGCGTTGGGCAATTGCTACCACTTGACCAGCATGGTCAAAGATCATTGCCCGGGCACTAGTGGTGCCTTCGTCAATTGCCATTACATATTGTTCTTCACTCACGTTTAACATCCTTTCGAAAAGCGGTCTGAAGCAGCTCTGGTCTCCGAAGTATCATATAACCTATCATCTAGATTATCCTCGCCAGCCGTGACTTTTGACCATCGTTTCTGAATAATAAGAAAACCCTCCGTAGCCAAACGACCAAGGAGGGTTAAAAGCGGGGTTACTTTTCGCTGGTTAGCTTACCCCCAACTGCGTAATGATCATGCTTCATTTCACTTAAAACAATGTGAATCCGTTCTGCTGGAACGTTAGCGTTTTTAGCAATTGCTGCCGTAACGTCTTCAACAAGTCCCTTAAGTTGTTCGGGAGTCCGGCCTTCAAGCAATTCAATGTGTACTAATGGCATCTTTGTACCCTCCTTTTGCTAGTAAAGATATTTTACCATACTTAATATTAACCTGCACTGCGGGACTAATTAGCTTTCCGCAGTTGTTGACGAATGGTGTTAACATCCTCTTTTTTACCTGTGAAAATCAGGCGGTCATTGTATTCCAAGACTGTCGTTCCGTGCGGATCAATCCAATGATTCCGCCGACGAATCCGGCTAACCGTTATCTTATCAATAAATGGTAGCTCCATCAGTTGCCGGCCCGTAAACCGATGATTAACCACGCGAACTTCATAAAGGCCAGTTTCGGTACCAGTTAACATTTGCATTACCGATGGTGATTCAATCAAGGCCCGTAAAACGCTAGTTTCGACGTTAAAGGCGTTAAAGATCTCAACCCCTTGGGCTACTAACTGATCCATGCGTTCATTATTAACCGCGCGACTATTTTGAAAGGCAATAATCCGTTTGATTCCACTTTGGAGGGCCGCTTGAGCAAACTCATAGTTTTGCTCATCATCAAGGTAACAGGCTGCTAAAATATCGACGTCATTTAATCCCGCCTTTGTTAAGCTCTCTTTGGAAATTTCTGGTAAGAGGACCAGATTTTTTACTTCACTATTGTAGGTTTTGTAATTCTTTTCCACTGTGGTAACCACATGAACTTCATACCATTCATTGGAAAGTTGTTGCGCAATTGGCACGGTAATCATGTTAGCGCCAATTAAAACAACCCGTTGCTTGATTAAGTCTTCCTTGGAAAGCTTGTAAACCGAATTGAAAATGATTGGAGCGAAAATGCAGACCAGCACCGCTGCTAAAATAAAAGCTCCCGCTTGGGTATTAGTGATCACCTGTAGGCTTTGCGCTACCTGAACGGATGGTAAAACTAAAGTAATCGTGGTGGCAGTTAGGAAACCGCCCGCCATGGAGTTCCGGTTTGAAAAGCGCGTCCGATATACCAAAATTGGGACGAGCTTAGCAATGAAGAAGCAGGCTACCAAAATTGGAATTAACATTAGGGCTTGCGGATTTGCAAATAATTCGCGCAGGTTTAACTTAACCCCGGTCATGATAAAGAAGATCGGAATAAAGAAACCATATCCAATTGATGTTAACTTTTCAGCCGTTGACTCGTGCGGCTCAAGAAGTTTCATCACCATCCCGGCTAAGAAGCTTCCTAAAATTGTTTCTGCACCAACCTGTTCGGCAATAATTACTAAGGTGAAAATCAAAAAGAAGGCTAATCGAATATCGAGCTGGGTCGTTGCCTTGGTAATTTTGTTAAACCAAATAAATGGCTGTTTAAAACGATAAAGTAGTATAATCGCAGCTAACAACAGCAAAACTAAGAGCCAAAGGCGACTAGCGTTACCACCGTTTAAAGTGGCATAAACCGTCAAGCCAAACATTGGTACTACTTCCCCAAGCACTGCCGTTAAGAGGATCGTTTGGCCCATTGGCTTACTGAGGATTTCTTTTTCTTTCAAAGTGGCAATCACCACCCCTAAAGCAATCGTGGAGAAAAGAATAATTGCTAAGAGCGGGTCCGGGAAGAGACCGGTATATTTAAGGGCGAAACTTAAAATGGTAGCAACCACTAAAATTCCCGCAAAGGCCAAAGAAGCTAATTTAACCGGTGACGCCTGGTTATCATCTTCACTCGGCTTAGCTTTAAACAAACTAAAATCAATTTCCATCCCCGATAAGAACATCAGCAAAATAACCCCCATTTCCGAAAGTAAGCTCAGGGTGCTATTTTGCTGAACTAAATTAAAGCCTGTTTTTCCCAAGATAATCCCGACCACAATTTCCGCGACAGCAGTCGGCACACTGGTGACTTTAAACCGGGCCATCATAATCGGAATCACTAAGGCGGCTAAAACAACAATAAACATTGAAAGTTGAGTCATACTACCCTCCTGTGAAAATTTTCATTTACCTAGATTACCGCAAGTTCAAAAAAAATACCAGTTGTAACCTCTGAAGAAAATAAATTTTCTTAAACTTTCAAAATAAGCTACAATTAAAATAACAAAACTTTTTTTGGAGGAGTGTGGAGATGCAAAAAAAATTATCTGCTTGTACCAGTATCTTAATCGGTAAACAAGCTTCAATTGATGGCACCATAATGATTGGGCGAAATGAAGACGCTAAGGCTGCCTGGCCAAAGCATTTCGTCGTTCACGAACGGGGCAAAGTTGGTGATCACTTTGTTTCCAAGGAAACCGGCCTGAGTCTGAATTTGCCAACTGACAGTTTCAAATACACCGCCACCCCTGAATGGACCGATAAGTATGGTCTCTTTGAAGAAGCCGGCATTAACGAATACCACGTTGCAATGAGTGCAACCGAAAGTGCTTATACCAACGAGCGCGTACTGGGCTTTGACCCCTTAGTTAAGGACGGCTTAAATGAGGAAGCCATGGTAACGGTGGTCCTCCCCTTTGTTAAAACGGCCCGCGAAGGCGTGCAACGCCTGGGGGATTTAATTGCTAAATACGGGACCGGTGAAACTAACGGGGTTCTCTTTGCCGACGACAATGAAGCCTGGTACTTTGAATCTGCGGCTGGTCATTACTGGGTGGCCCAACGAATTCCAGATGATGCTTATGCGGTGGTAGGTAACCAATTAGCGATTCAAGAAATTAACTTTAATGATCCCGATAATTTCATGTTCCATCCCCAAATTCAAGCATTTGTAACCAAAAACCAGTTAAATCCCGCTGACGATGGTTTCAATTTCCGCGAAATTTTTGGTACTCATGATCGGTCGGATGCGATTTATTCCACCCCTCGGGTTTGGTATGGCCATCAAATGTTTAGTCCGAAGGCGGCCGTACTAGAAACACCCGAAAGCCAGGATTTGCCCTTCTTGATGAGGCCAGAACGTAAGTTATCGGTCATTGACGCCCAAAATTACCTCGCTAGTCACTTCCAAGGTACCCCATACGACCCCATTGGGACTGGAAGTGAAGAAGAGAAACACCGCTATCGGCCAATTAGTTTAGCCAAAACCCAAGAGTCGCACGTCTTACAAACAAATCGGCCAAACGGCAACAATCTGCACTGGTTGGCAATGGGCGTGGCTAACCAAAGTACCTTTGTGCCTTTCTTTGCTGACCTAACTACGACCTTGGCGGCCTACAAACGGGGAAAGTTACCCGCCCAGCTCAATTCAGCTTACTGGATTTTTAAGCATGCGAGCGTTTTAGTTGATAGTCACCTCCATGACTTTTTGCCAGATTTGCGGGATGTGCAAAAGGAAATGCGGATTAACGCAACCCAAATGGTTAATGAAGCCGACCAAGCGAGCCAAGATCTACCGGCAGCAAAACGGGCGGCCTATCTCACCCGCCAAAGTAACGATTTTGCCACTGACGTTTTAAACGCCTATAAGCAGTTAAGCCTTCGACTAATCACCAAGATGACTGATTACTGCGCACTTAACTTTAATACTGACGAAAATCTTTAATTATAAAGAGACCGGGAAGAAGCGCTCGTTTCTTCCCGGTCTTTCTTTCATCTCCGAAGGTTACTCAGTAACTCCGGTTAACTATCCAATTTTTCATTCGCTAATTTTGTCCGGTGGTCCTCGCTCCCGGTTGCCGGCGTTGCTTCGTCGAGTCAAGCAAGTATTGTTCAATTAGTTTCACAATTTGCTGGTTTTGCGGCAGATTTGAGTGTTGCGCTTGTTCACCAGTAACCGTCATCGAAGTATAGTTTTTAACCCGTTTTTGGTAGATGTACTTTCCCGCAAGGACGGAATTAGCCGGAACGAGGCCATCCGATGTATAGGAATCTTCATTTCCAACGACAGCAATGACATTCAAACTACTTGGAATTTGGTCGCGATGCTTAACAAAATCGGTAAACATCTGGGTTTTATTTTTCGTAGAAGTTTCTTCAAAGTTAAAGGGTGACGCAACGGTCATCAGGGATTTAATGGTAATGCTATCACGATAATCTTGATAGTAATTTTCCAACCATTGCGTCCAAATTAGCCCCCCGTTTGAATGCCCAAAGGCTTTAAAATTATTAAACTGATATTCCTCACTCAGTTGTTCAAAGGCCTGATTAAACATCTTTGCTTGTTGTTTGATATTGCTGTAACCATCGTGATTATTTTGAAAGCCTACCACGATAAATGGCTCGCGATCACCACGATTGATTTTACCGCTGTAGGTAATTTTACCATTATTAAAAACTTCAACTTTCAATAGGCTATGTTTTTGATTCGTATCTTTATTTAACAAGTTCACCAACCGATTAAATCGTTCCTTAGTGGCTGATGAGCCTGGAATCATAATTACCGGCGAGAGCATTGACCGTTGTCGCTTAGCCATTTGTTGATTTGAACTCTGCATGATCAAAAAACCAGGAATCGCTAAAATAATAATCAAGCCAACTGCGAGCAAGACTAACTTTAAGGTCAATTTTTGTTGGGAATTTAGTCGTTGCATCATTTAATCCGCCTCCTGGTCCAGTTTTTGTACCGTATTGTTTACCCGGAGAGCCAGTTTAACGAAAGGCACATAACAGATCACGTCAAGAACTAAGAGTCCTATCGTCATTAACAGCGCTGCCCAATTCCCATTGGTTCCAAAAAAGGCATATAAGATCCCCGGAGTTCCTTGGGGAATTGGATAAACAGGCGTTGGATACCAGTGCCAAGCGATGCCTAAGCTAGCAATCGCAATATTGATAAAAGGGAGCCCAATCACTGGTATTAAGTAGATCGGGTTTAAGATGACCGGTAAACCAACTGCAAAACCATGGTCAGCATTGAAAAGGACCGGTATCAGATTGGTCCGAATTAGGCGATGATAATTTTTGCGTTTAGTAACAAAAATCAACGCGATTAGCAGCGCTAAGGTTAAACTAGTTCCGCCAAAGTTAGCAAAGGATTTTTGCAAAACTGAGGTTAAATATGGATACGGAACTGCGCCATGGCCGTGATGGGTAAGTAAATATGTTAAGTCAATCGAAGCTTGGCTACTATCAAGCACCAGATCACCGTTATAGTACGGCCCGCCTAACCCTAGCCAATTTAAACCCGTACTTAAAAGAATAACCAAGAGTTTAAGCCAAACTGGTTGATTTCCATTATCAATGACCTGTAAGGACCCGTACAACTGCGAGAGAAGACTATAATATGAAGCTAAGTTTAATAGAATGCTAATAATTAGACTCACGCCAAAGACGAGGAGCATTGGTTTGAAAGCCCCATAGGTCCGTTCAAAAACTGCATCCAGATGATTATTAGTGGATTGGTATCGCGGCTTTCCCGGCCACCGAAAGCTTTGCCCGACCAAATAACCAACGACGAGGGCGAAAAACAAATTTCCGTACGAAGTTATCATCCAATCGAGGTTGGCGCGATTATTCTGCGAAACCCGATAGGCCAACATCAGCATGGCCGTTAAGCCTGTTAGCCCGGCCATCTGGGGATCGCGCTGATAAAGCTTCGCAGTATACATTGCCATTACATAGGCAGCGTATAAACTAATCATCCCAACGGTAACGGTGCCCAGAACCGTAAAGCCACTCGCTAAAGTTTTGATAATCACCGGATTAACCCATCGATCTAAGAATAAAATTGCATATAAAAAACTATCTGGCATTAATAGGGTACTGACAATTAGCTTGGCAAAAGTCCCAACCAGAACAAAGGGAAAGATCACGACAAGCGTCCGCCGTAAAGCTCTTACTAACATTGTCCGTCTAAGCCGCACTAACAGGTTTACTATTTGGGTCGTCACATTTTCAGCCTCTTTTCTGCTATTCAACTTATTTTCGCGTTTAATGCTTTAAAATTCAAGGGTTAGACCGATTATTCGCTAAAAAAGCCCTTAATTTCGAAAAAACTTCACAACCGCAATCATTTTGCGTGACCTTCAAAAATAAATAAAGGCAGGAAAGGAAAAATTAGTTCCCTATCTGCCTCATTCTTGATAATCAACTTTAAAGGTCGTTAACGAATCCTTTACCAGCTTGCTTTCCGGACTCCTGGTAGCTTACCTTCATGGGCAAGCCGCCGAAATGTCAACCGGGACATCCCAAATTTACGCATATAAGCATGGGGACGGCCATCATATTGGTCGCGATTATGCAAACGAACTGGACTTGCATCCCGCGGTAAAAGCGAAAGTCCCTTGTAATCATGCGCTGCTTTTAAGGCTGCGCGTTTAGCAGCATATTTTTTAACGGTCGCTGCTTGCCGTTGTGCTTTTGCAATTTTTGACTTTTTAGCCATTCAAAATCCTCCAATAAAACTTAACTTTAAACAACATGTCAAAATCGCATTTGCCGTCAATTCAGATCATATTTTACCGAAAGATTGATGGTTTGCCAACTATTTTGTTCGATAGGCCTCACAATCAGCTTTATAATGATACTTTTCATTTAATTTATGGATTAGCTCTTGGTTATGTGTATAAACTCGCCCAGTCTTGAGATGGCGCAAATAAAGCTCTAAATATGGGAGATCAGCCTGAATTGCTAGTTTACGCTCATGCTCCCGTTGATAATTAACGTGCCGAAAGCGTAAATCAGCAATTCCCTGGTCGTCAAAAGTTAACAATAAGTATTGGGCGCGCATATCAGCTTGCAGTTTTAGTTGACCATTAAAAGGTTCACCAACTGAACCAGGGTTAAGTACTATCCGTTCATCCGTCCCATAACGGAATAATTGATGATGAACATGGGCATAGATGGCAAGATCAGCCCCATTAACTAAAAGCTGATCGAATTTTTCACTTTCATTAGTTGGGAAAAGCGCTTGGCCCATATTTAGATTTGGGAGATTGTGACTGAGGTTGATCTTTAAATTTCCAACTTCGATTTGCTTAGCAATCGGCCAAGTTGCCATCTTTTCCAGCGCCCCGGCCGGTAAAGTTTCACCAACGAATTGGGCTAAGCGCGCAAAGTAAACGTGCGAAGGGCGACTCAGGTCGATATCACCCCGGATCCCATGAATTACTAAATCATCCCAATTTCCCCGAATTAAGTGGGTGGGCTGAAGCTCTTGCAAGAGTCGCCAAATTTCAGCTACTCCTGGGCCTGGCATTAATAAGTCTCCTAAAAACCAATATTCGTTGGCCCCATTCGCCCGGGCATCAGCAATCATCGCTTTGAAGGCCGTTGTATTGCCATGAACATCTGAAAAAACTGCTACTTGTTTCACGCGGACATCTCCCTCATTCAAATTTCTCTTCTTAATCTTACTACCGAATCCTAATTAAATCATGGTTAGATCCGGACAATTGGCAGTAAATCGTGACTTTATAAGTTTTTAAACGTCATTTTTGCTCAGGTGTGTTATCCTAGATGATGTTAAATTTAAGTAAAAGGAAGTTGATTTATGTCAGTAAATACCACTGAAGAGCCCTTCCCCAGCGGATGGCATCGTGCCTTTATTGTCCTTTGGCTCGGATGTTTTATCACTGGGATGGGGTATTCAATGACGATGCCGTTCATTTCCCTCTTTATTAATGAATTAGGGCATCTCACCCGTTTCCAATTAAATATTTATTCTGGTCTTGCCTTTGCGGCAACCTTCATTTCTCAAGCAATTGTTTCACCTTATTGGGGAAATTTGGCCGATACAAAGGGTCGTAAACTAATGTGTCTTCGGGCTAGTGGTGTTATGGCAATCACAATTTTTGTAACTGGTCTTTCAACCGGTGCCTGGATGATTATCTTTATGCGCCTACTGCAAGGTGCCTTTTCGGGTTACATTAATAACGCCACGGCGCTAATCGCTGGGGAAACACCCCACCGTAAATCAGGCTGGGTGATGTCAACCATGATGACCGCGGGAGTTTCTGGTAATCTAGTTGGCCCGCTATTAGGCGGGGCATTATCAGATGCTTTTGGTTATCGCATTCCCTTCTTTATCACCGGTGGCTTGATGTTTTTGACCTTCTTATTCACGCTATTTTTAGTCGAAGAGCATTTTACCCCAATTAAGAAGGAAGAAATGAAGCCAATGCAGGAACTTTTGCATTTGATTCCCAATATCAAAATCATTTACGCAATGTTTATTACCACTCTAATCGTCCAGGCTTCAGTCATGAGTATTGATCCAATTGTTTCCCTTTACGTCCGGGATATGATTGGCAATCACAATAATTTAGCCTTCATTGCCGGGGTAGTCGCAGCGGCACCGGGATTAGGTAATCTCCTTTCGGCATCTAAAGTTGGGCATGTGATGGATCGCGTGGGGCCAGAAAAAGTCTTAATGATTGGATTAACGATCGCGACCTTATTGTTTGTGCCAATGGCCTTGACGCATTCACCATGGTGGTTAGCCTGCTGGCGCTTTATCTTAGGCCTTGCCAGCGCTGGGTTACTGCCTGCTGCTCAAACAATCCTGACGCTTGACGTACCGCAAGAAGCCTTTGGCCGGATTTTCTCTTATAACCAGTCCTTCCAAGCAGCTGGATCAGTTTTTGGTGCGCTCCTCGGCTCACTGGTTTCTGGATTATTCTCCTATCCAATGGTCTTCTGGTTAACCGGATTAACCCTTTTAATTAATCTTTTAATTGTTTACATCAATCGAACCAAACAAGTCGCTTAAACGCTGTATTAAACTATCATCCCCGCTAGGTCAACCGATGAAGTAAAATTCATCGCAAGCTTAGCGGGGATCTTTTTTATGAATTGATGATTAACCATTCCCGCATCATCGACGGTGCTAAAATTGAGTCTAAACCTTGGACACTTTGATTCGTTCCCATGTCAGTACCATTGCCGACAAGCGGTGCGACTTCTTCCGGCCCATATCATACCGCTGATCACCATTAAAGACCGCTTCCATTTTTGAAAAAACTTTCCCCCTTCAATCAGGAAAAAGGGCATCAACTAATGGTTTGCAATCCCTTTGAATTTATTTTCGTTTGTTTCGACTGGCAAAAGCTTCTTTAAAAGCTTTTTGATAATCTTTAGTCTTCTTTTCATCTTCAGTTGTAACATTTGAATAATCAAACGTTACTCCTTTCCACTTCTCAAACGGTTTTAGCTTTCTTGAGGTGGATTTTTTATCCATCCTTCTCACTCCAGACCACTATCATGTTCCCAACTTTATCCACATGAGCGTCTTCCATGACAAATCTTGTATTTCCATGAAAGAGCACTTCATGTTCACCTAAATTAAAGTTTGAAATATCTTTTCCACTTTTGCTCGATTTTATGATAACACGAATAGTTCGATGCTCGTTGTAACTGTATCCGTCTTTAGCAGTTGAAAGATACGTAGCATCCTAAAAAATACCACCGATCTTTAAGAGGAAAATAAAAAGCCCACCGAATTGTGAACTTTGCTTAAATCCTTTTAGGCCGGTCGCCTACTACTAAAGCAGCACGCTTATTGAATGTTGTCAATATAAAAATTATTTCTTTCTTCCTTGAACCAAATCAATTCGTTCCCTTGCCAAATCGATAATTTCGTACAAGTCTTCTACATAACGATCCATATTGGCATTAATCGAATGTGCTAATTTAGTATTCCTACTTAAATCAGCATTTACGAAACTTCGTGCTGAACGTTTTGCTTGATGGTATCTAGTATCAACTGGATTATTCTCCCGATACTTGTAAATTGCTCGATTCATAGCGTCTGATACTACCACACTTATTCCCCCAATTATTTTTATAATTCTTTATAAAACAAGTATTTTACAACAATACTTTAATTAACTCATTTACCTCTTTAAACGTTT
Source organism: Limosilactobacillus alvi (assembly GCF_016900115.1). Taxonomy (GTDB): domain Bacteria; phylum Bacillota; class Bacilli; order Lactobacillales; family Lactobacillaceae; genus Limosilactobacillus; species Limosilactobacillus alvi. The sequence continues at coordinate 1,608 of NZ_JACJJQ010000024.1, read as the reverse complement.
TATTCAATCGCTTAGTTATTACAGATGATGATGGTAGGTCTTTTGTTCTTTTTTCACCATATTTGGAAAAGCTATTGATATTATTTTCTCTCATGTATTCAATAACCATATTAAGCAATTCGGCATTCGACTTATTAGCGTACTTACTGCCTACCGAAACTTTCTTTCCGTATTTATCTTCATACATTTCTACTATCTTAGTAAACGGAAAACCGTGTCTCTGAAAAGTCTTATATGAAACTCCAATTTTTTCGGTAGAAACCCTTTGAAAATCCTTTGCACTTGTTATGTGCTCGTTTTTGATTAATTCTATCGCTTCGTTGAGTTTATTTTTCAAAACTTCTGGATTAGAAAGCCTTTGTGATCTGTAACTATTTCCGTTTTTATCTAGAGTGTTCTTTTTACCTGCTTTGACAATGTTCTTTTTCCCATCATAGTCAAAGTCCAATTCTTTCATGAGTACACCCCAACTTTTACCCGTACGGCCAATAACACTGTTAGGACTAGGGGCAACGCCCCTAGCATACATCTCTTGATATTTAGTCATACTTGGGTTGTCTTGAATACCCAAACGGATAATTTCTTCTTTTAGAGCTTGAAGTAAAGCGTCGTTGCTCTCCCATCTTTTTTCCCCATTTTTATTTTCACCTCATTATGATTTTTTGTCCCACTCTTTTAAGCCCAAAATATTTTAGACTGAAAAGAGTAGGACAAAATAGACTGCCTACTCAATTGTACCAATTGCATCACTACTCAAAGATTAATCTTCTACATAAATCATATCTTCTTTATTGCTGATTTCATCAAATTTCTTAGCTAGATTTTTGAGAATATCGATATAACCTTCGTTTAAATCCAAACAATCGCTATCAAATACGACTTTTAAATTCTTGCCCCTGTCGTATTCGTGTTTGTCATATACTCTAATGCTTGCCGGAGAATTGGCGTTAATAAATAGCTTTGCGCTGTAAACTACTCCTTTTAGATTTGCTTCAATTCCTAATTAAGATTATCCATAATCAAAAGTACCTTGAGTTGCTTTTTCTTGGAAACAATCCCGGAAAGGGTAGAAGCAGTTTGTGCTTCATCAGCCAAGTCAGTCGGTAAAGCTTTTGTAAGGATTGGGTAAATTTTCGTTCCTTATTCACAGCCATGTTCCACACGGAAATTAATTTATATTGCATGGCTACACCTAAAGAATTACCGCTAATGAAACACCCCCACTTGCGTAGGGAAAACAAGCAAATGCCTACATCATAGCATTTCTATTTTATCACATTTTACATTCCCATCGAAATCATCTCTACTAATGAGCGATCGTCAGAATGCCTTCATTCAAAACTGCCAACGATATGACATACTCAGGTCGAGAGCTAAAAGCTCCAGAAGAAATGAATTGCTGATATTACAAAAGCTAGCTTCAATATAAAAGTAATAACAACACCAATAAGCTCAAGCCAGTCTATCAAATCTGGTTTCATTGCATCAGCTCACGAAAATTGGTTTATGGTATTTTATGTATAAAAAAAGCGGGTCTACAATATTTGGTACTGATAGGAGTAAAATCCTAGCAGTACCAATTTTTTTGATTTAGGGGATTTTATGTAT
>NZ_JACJJQ010000150.1 GCF_016900115.1 Limosilactobacillus alvi | reverse complement strand
ACATAAAATCCCCTAAATCAAAAAAATTGGTACTGCTAGGATTTTACTCCTATCAGTACCAAATATTGTAGACCCAATAAAGCTGAAAAGGGGCTGGGAAGAAACTCACGTTTCTTCCCAGCCCCTTTTTCATTTCCGAATGTTACTCAGTAACTAAGGTCAAAAAGCACGGCCTTAGCGGATAAGTGCGAACGAAAGGCCGATTCTAATG
>NZ_JACJJQ010000023.1 GCF_016900115.1 Limosilactobacillus alvi | reverse complement strand
TTCGAGAATCAAGTGTAACTTGATTCTCCATTGCCTAAACGATTTCCAGATCAAGAGGCACACTGTTGCCTTTTGATCCAGAAGCTCGGTCATTTATGGCCGAGTAGTTCACCTTCCAACATCTTAACAATCTTTTCAAGCGATTCTTCTGCACTGGCATGCTTTGGTGCTTCGGGTTCAGCTGGCTTTGGCATGATCTTGTTCATTCCTTTGACTAAAAGGAAGACCACAAAGGCAATGATTAAGAAGTTAATTACCGAGTTTAAAAAAGAACCATATTTAAAATGGGCATCGCCAACTGAAAAAACCAAGTTAGAAAGGTCAATTTTTCCTAAGAAAATCCCGATCAAGGGGTTGATTAAGTTCTTAACTAGCGAAGTAACAATCGCAGTAAAAGCAGAACCAATGATTACCCCAACGGCTAGATCCATCACATTTCCACGACTAATGAACTCTTTGAATTCTTTGAGCATAATTTAAACGTCCTTTCCGTTTATCAACGTAATTATTCAATTACCATTATACTAAAACTTTTAAATTTGAAAAGTTAAAATTCCTAATCGAATGATTAGCTAGAGGGTTCATTTTTAATTTCTTAACAGATCCACGTGATTTGGTAAACATCGCGTTGGAAGATGGTAGCATTTGATTAAAAATTAGGGAGGAAAACCAGGATTTAATTAACAATTTTACCAATAGACTGATAAAACAACTGTATAAAAAAAGATCGGTAGAAACCGACCTTTTATATCTATGGTTAATTTTAATTAGCCTTGAAGCTTAGCCATACCATCCTTAGCAATCTTTTCCAAGGTTGCAGCAGAGTCGGCCATGGCCTTCTTTTCACGATCATCCAGTGGAACTTCGATTACCCGGTCAACCCCGTTAGCGTTGATAACGGCAGGTGAACCAATGTAAATGTCATTCAAACCGTATTCACCATTCATTGGTGCGCCAACTGGGAGCACTGCGTTTTCATCACGAAGAATTGCCCGTGAAATCCGCATCAAAGCAGTTGCAACTCCGTAGAAGGTAGCGCCCTTCCGGTTAATGATTTCGTAAGCCTTGTGACGAACTTCGTCTTCGATCTTGTAAAGTTCGTCCATTGAAATGTTAGCTTCCTTAGCCATTTCGAGTAATGGCTTACCACCAATCGTTGCAGTAGAGTAAGCAGCAAATTCGGAGTCACCGTGTTCAGCCATCATGTTTGCGGAAACATCAACTGGGCTTACGTTAAAGCGCTTAGCCATTTCAACCCGAAGCCGGGCAGAGTCAAGGGAAGTACCAGAACCGAAGACGCGGTTCTTTGGTAAGCCGGAGAGCTTTTGAGCAGCGTAAGTTAAGATATCAACTGGGTTGGCAGCAACTAAGATGATACCATCGAAACCAGACTTCTTGATTGGTTCAATGATGGACTTCATAATCTTCAAGTTCTTGTCAACCAGATCCAAACGAGTTTCACCTGGCTTTTGCGGAGCACCAGCAGTGATGACAATCAAGTCAGCATCCTTGCAAGTGTCGTAGTCAGCGGAGTAAACAAGTTTTGGAGCCGTGAATGGGGTAGCATCTTCAAGGTCTAATGCGTCCCCTTCAGTCCGTTCCTTAGAAATATCGATGATTGCAAGTTCTTCAGCAATCCCTTGTTGAACCATTGCATATGCGTAACTTGAACCAACGGCGCCGTCCCCAACGAGAACAACTTTTTGATGATTCTTTGACATGAAATAACACTCTCTTCCATTGCGTATTTGTAACAGTATCGCTACGGTTGTAATTATACCATCTTTGTTACAAAATGGATCGATTTGTGTAAAAATTATCAAGCTTTTTGTTTTTTAAGTTCAAAGCCTATCAAATTAGTGATTTATAAAATATTGGTAGGTCTTAAAAATCACTCACATATGATTAATTGATGGTTATTAAAAATTATCAAGCCACTTTGCTTACTATCGAATTAGAAATAAATTTGAAGAAAAGGTAACTAGTGATTGAATAATCCAAAACAAGCTAGACCAAGCAACAAAATCGCCGGCAATAATAGGAATTTAAAAAAAGCAGCCGCTAAAGTGATTACTAAGATTACTCCTAATAACCACAATGAAAACTTAAATAACTTCCATAAAATCCAAATTACTAATAGTGTAATTAAAATTGACATTTTAAGTCTCCTCAAATGATTTTAAATATGGTAAAATATTTTCTTAACTATGGCATAGTTTTTGTCTCAAAAGCAAAAGCTATGTTAAAATAGAACCATTGAAAAAGGCTGTATCCTTAAGAGCAGAGGAGGTGATTACCATTCTAAATCGGACTAAACAGTTTATGCGTGATAATGATCTTACGTATAAGAAAGAATACATCCGACCGATGATGACGCCGGAACATGTTTATATTTTCCGGTTTGGCAAGCATAAACTTAATAACCGGGTAATCATTCGTTACTCTCATACCTGGACGGGACGGTTAAAAATCAATGAAATTGATGTCCGTCTCCACCATCAACACCATCCCCGGATTTTCAAGACCGAACGTGATCTGATTATTTACTTAACCAATCATTTGGAAAAGAAACGCCAACAGATTGTGGATGGACCAAAAAATGAGGCTTCAAAGGATAATTAAACTTCATTTGAGGCTATCATACTTGATAACGGAGCTACGGCAAAGCTTTTTTGTCGTAGCTCCGTTACTTTTAATAAAAATTTTAAGCGAGGGATAGAAATGGCTGATTGGACAGAAATTACAGTTGAAACCAGCACAGCAGCAGTTGAAGCAGTTTCTTATCAATTGACTAATCATGGGGCAACTGGCGTTAAAATTGACGATGCGGCAGATTTTGTCAAGCTAACCGTTGGTAAGTACGGTAAGTATGGCGAAATTGTAGATCCGTTTGATCTCCCTCATCGGGAAAGTGGGGCCGCGGTAACGGGTTACTTTCCACCAACGACGTTCGTTCCAGAAGTGGTTGCGGAAGTTGAAGCTGCTGTCAAGCAACTGACTGAATTTGGGATTGATCCGGCGCCGGCTAAAGTAAGTGTCAACCAAATTACCAATGATGATTGGGCACTGGCTTGGCAAAAGTACTATCATCCCGTTCGGATTACTCATCAACTAACGGTCGTACCGGCTTGGGTTGATTATCAACCAAGTGATCAAAACGAAAAGCAAATTGTGTTAGATCCAGGAATGGCGTTCGGTACGGGAACACACCCAACGACTAAGTTAATGCTTCAGGCCTTGGAAATGACCATCCGGGGTGGCGAAAGTTTACTAGATGTTGGAACTGGTTCTGGGGTGCTTAGTATTGCCGCAAAACAATTAGGGGCTGGTAAGGTTCAGGCTTATGACTTAGATCCGGTTGCCGTTGAATCAGCGAAGAAAAATCTGGCTTTGAATCCAGTCGCTAACGATGTTTTGGTAGGTCAAAATAGTCTTTTAGACGGAATTAAAACCCAAGTTGATATGGTGGTTGCTAACATTCTGGCGGAAATTATCTTGCCTTTAATTCCCCAAGCGATGGCAAATCTTAAACCAAGCGGTAAATTTTTGACTTCGGGTATTATTAAAGATAAGTTTGAAGAAATTTTAGCGGCCCAAGAGAAGGCCGGCTTTGTCATTGATGAAACCATGCGGATTAAAGATTGGTATGGAATCATTGCCCACAAAAAGGGGGAAGATGACTAGTGCAACGGTATTTTTTACCTTATCAAACCTTAACGACGCAACCAATCCAGCTTCCCAAAGAACAGGCACATCATTTATTGACGGTGTTACGAGGAAAGATTGGGACCTCCCTTGAAATTGTTCTTGCCGACCACTGTGTTTACCAAGCTAGTGTTAATGCTATGGATCCCGTTCCCACGGTTCAGATTGATAAAAAATTAGCAGTGAATGCTGAATTACCAGTCCGCGTTATCGTTGCTTGTGGTTTACCTAAAACCAAGGAAAAGCCTGAGCTAATTGTTAAAAAAGGGACCGAGCTGGGAGCTAATCATTTTATCTTTTTTGAAAGTGAACGTTCAGTGAGTCACTGGGACCAAAAGAAGATTACCAAAAAACTTGCGCGCCTTGCAAAAATTATTGAAGGGGCGGCTGAACAATCGCATCGGAATAGTTTGCCAACACTCGAATATTTACCGAACTTACAAGCTGTCACCGACCAACCGGCCGATGTAAAGTTAGTGGCCTGGGAAGAATCAGCAAAACAAGGCGAAACTGGTGCGTTGGTTAAAGCTTTACAATCACTACAACCTGGTCAAACAATCCTAGCATTATTTGGACCAGAAGGGGGGCTTACTGAAACCGAAGTTACAACTCTTAAGCAGGCAGGGTATTTACCAGCTGGCCTTGGTCCCCGAATTTTACGAGCGGAAACAGCCCCACTATATTTCTTAGCTACGGTTTCTTATCAATTAGAACTATTAAATGCGGGCAAATCGCGCTAAATTAGGAAAAAGCTGTGCTAAAATAAGAATAATCTAATTTTTAATTACGAGGAAAAGAGAATGAAAAAGTTGAAGCAATGGTGGCAAAAAGCTGATTGGACAGTGATTATTACGAGCTTAATTATGGGAATTGTTGTTACTGGTTTGGCAGCAAAACTAGCTTTCATTAGTCGTGTAATGATGGTGGGCATTTTGCTGTTAATCGTTAATTCTTTACTTAGTATCTGGCTTGGAAAACGGTCGGTTAACCGAAGTTGGGGAATGTTACTTTGGTTCCCTGGAGCTTTTTTGATTGGTGCTTATAACTTTGCACCTCGTTATATGTGGCCATTTGCACTTGTTTACCTCGGGATTAGTTATCTTACTTGGTCAATGACCAGAGCAGATTAAGGGGGGGAGTCACATGTCGCGCCAAAAAGAACTTACTCATGATGACGTTAAAAAGATGGTTGCTACGTATATGAATGCGGAGCATGTTGCCCTCGTTGAGAAGGCTTATCACTTTGCAGCGGTTGCCCATGCTAATCAAGTCCGGAAATCTGGCGAACCATACATTATCCATCCAATTCAAGTTGCCGGAATTTTAGCTAATTTGCGGATGGATCCTGAAACGGTTTGCGCTGGGTATATGCACGATATTGTTGAAGACACCGGTGCTACCCTCGATGATATTAAAGAATTGTTTGGGCCAACTATTGCCTTGATTGTCGATGGTGATACCAAGATTAGTAAGATTCATTATAAATCAAACAAAGAACAAATGGCGGAAACTCACCGGAAATTACTCCTGGCAATGAGTAAAGATATTCGGGTGATGATTGTCAAACTTGCTGACCGCCTTCATAATATGCGAACCCTACAACATCTGCGGCCTGATAAACAACGTCGAATTTCAAATGAAACTTTGGAAATCTATGCACCAATTGCTGATCGGTTGGGGATTAGTACCATTAAATGGGAATTAGAAGACCTCTCTTTGCGCTACCTCAATCCACAACAGTACTATCGGATTGTTCATTTAATGAATTCGCGTCGTGATCAACGGGTTAATTATATTAACGTTGCCATTGAAAAGGTTAAAGGCGCGATTAATGATCTTGACTTAGGCGAAAATGTTGAAATTTACGGTCGACCAAAGCATATCTATTCCGTTTATCGGAAAATGGTAACGCAACATAAACAATTTAGTGAGATTTACGACTTACTTGCAATCCGGGTTGTGGTCGATTCAATTCGGGATTGTTACGCAGTTTTAGGTGCAATCCATACTAACTGGAAGCCCATGCCAGGGCGGTTTAAGGACTATATTGCAATGCCAAAGGCAAACGGCTATCAATCTTTGCATACCACAGTAATTGGACCAGAAGGGCGACCACTGGAAATCCAAATTCGGACCCATCAGATGCATGAAGTGGCTGAATATGGGGTGGCAGCTCACTGGGCTTACAAGGAAGGAAAAACCAATGGGGTTGACCAAACCAGCCGGGACAGTAAAAAGTTAAATGTCGTCAAAGAAATTCTTGAATTACGGCAAGAGAGTAACGGCACTGATGAATTTATGCAGGGGGTCCAGAGTGATATCTTTGCTGATAAAGTCTATGCTTTTACGCCAAAGGGGGATGCCATCGAAATGCCGAAGGGAGCGGGTCCCTTGGACATGGCTTACCAAATTCATACCGAAGTTGGTAATCACACTACTGGAGCCAAAGTGAACGGCCGGATTGTTCCTTTGAATTATGAAATTAAAAACGGCGATATTGTTGATATTTTGACTTCTTCTTCATCTGCAGGGCCGAGCCGAGATTGGCTTGATCTAGTTTCAACCCGGCGGGCGCGGAATAAGATTCGGCAATTTTTCCGCTTGCATAATCGGGATGAGAACATCGAAGCTGGGATCCGGATGCTTGAGAATTTGCTGCGGGATCACGGCTTTAACCCATCGGAATTCTTAACCGCTGACCAAGAAGCTAAAGTCGCTCAACAAATGCATTACAACACGGCAGATGATCTGTTTGCTGCAATTGGTTTTGGAGATGTACCGCCCCTTGGTGTCGCCAACCGTTTTACCGCGGATGTCCGGAAGCAACAAAAGGCAGATCGACAACGACAAGCAGAAAAAGAATTACTGGAAGAACACAAAACCCTTGATCAACAACCAGAAAAAAAGCACCTGACCAATTCTAACGATGGCATTATTGTTGATGGGGTTGATAATCTTTTGACCCGGTTGAGTCATTGTTGTAGCCCAATTCCAGGGGATGATATTGTTGGTTACATTACTAAGGGACGAGGCGTCTCGGTGCACCGCCGGGATTGCCCTAATGTTAAGTCAAGTGAACAAAGTGGGCAACGATTAGTTTCAGTTCACTGGGCGGATCCGCAAGGCGATAAGACTAATTACGATGCTGATATCGAAGTGGAAGGTTATAATCGCAATGGTTTATTGAGCGATGTGGTGCGGACAGTCAACAATAAAACACGGTACCTAAATTCAATTAATGGAAAGGTTGATCATAACCGAATGGCTACTATCTCCTTAACCGTGGGGGTTCGAAATCTCAACCATCTCCAATTAATTGAAGATGCCTTGAAAAATTTGGCTGATGTTTATGTTGTTAAACGGGTTATTCACTAGGAGAGATTATGCGTGTATTACTACAACGGGTTAACCACGCCCAAGTGAAAATTGATGGTGAAATCGTTGGTAAAATTCAAAAAGGCTATCTCCTGTTGGTCGGTTTTGCCCCTGATGATACTAGCGATAAGATTGATTACTTAGTTCATAAGATTACTAATTTACGGGTTTTTGAAAGTGAACCCGGGAAGATGAATCTTGGACTCAAAGATGTTAACGGTGAGATCCTTTCGGTATCCCAGTTCACCCTTTACGCGGACGTTAAGAAGGGAAATCGCCCCGGCTTTTCAAATGCTGCCAAACCAGATTTAGCCCAACCCCTTTACGAAGAATTTAACCAAAAATTAGCGGCAACCGGAATTCATGTTGAGACTGGCCATTTTGGCGCTGATATGAAGGTTGAACTGGAGAATGACGGGCCAGTGACGATCATGTATGAGAAATAAAGAAAGCCCCATGCAAGGCGGTGCGACCGTTAACAGCCATTCAGCTACTGCTTTGACCTTAGTTGCTGAGTAACATGCGGAGATGACAAAGAGGGTGGTAAGAGACTTGAGTTTCTTACCACCCTCGCTTACTACATATAGTTTTAGAGCACGTCAACTAGAACCGCCCCAAAATCTGGTCAACGCTCGGACCATAACTTTCCCCAAAGAGGATTAGGTGCATACACAGGTAATAGAACTGATACCAAGCAAGTCTGTTATTTAATCCCGGTCTAAGGGGTAAAATACTCTGATAGCCATTGTAAAAATCATTTTCAAAGCCCCCAAAGATGGTTGTCATAGCAATATCAAACTCGCGGTCCCCGTAAACAGAATCAGGATCGATAAGTAAGGGTTGACCTTGATCATCAAACATAAAGTTGCCCGCCCAAAGGTCACCGTGCAAGAGACTGGGTTGAACCGGATGGTCAGCATAGTAGCGTTTGAAAGCGGCCACCATTTTTTCAAAGTGTTGGTTCCGCCAATCGTTCCATACGCCCTTTGCTTTAGCAGCTTTAATTTCCGGTTCTAGGCGTTGGTGCACATAAAAATCGCTCCAATTAGGGTTCCAATGATTATCTTTAACTAGAACTTTTGTCTTATGGTTGGTGGAAAAACCAAATTTATCATTGGTGATTTGGTGAAGCTTTGCGACGGCTTGACCGAGTTTAAATTGATCTCCCCAACCACTTTCGATCCATTCGAGGATTAAAAAGGCATTACCTTCAATTTCTCCTTGAGCAACTGGATGAGGGACTTTAATTGCTTGTTCAAGAGCTGCTAGGCCATCTCGTTCGTGGTCAAAGTACTTTGCCGGCTGATTTGGTTGGACCTTGATAAAATAAGGCTTGTTATCAGCAATCACTTTAAAGGCAAGGTTAATGTCCCCACCGGACACGGGTTGATGATTTGTAATCTTAGTTAGAGGTAATTGTTTGAACCATTGGTCATTTAACATCCTACCGCTCTTCTTTCTAAATTATTTTCCCGCTCTATTTTGACAAAATTGATTCAACCCAGTAACAACATCATTGGCAACCTGATTTTGGTAACGGGCAGTTTTGATTTGTTGAAAATCTCGTTTGGTATTGATATAGCCCATCTCGCAGAGAATGGCCGGTTGGGTGTTATCCCGAATAACGAGAAAATCGCCAAAGTTAATTCCTAAGTTTTTTAAGGGAAGGTGGTTGAATTGGTGATTAACGGTTTGGGCTAATTCTTTACTAGGTCCTCGGTGATATCCTCGGTGATAGTAGTAAGTGGTGACCCCGCTTCCTTCATTCGCCTGGGGGGATGAATCATAATGAAAACTAATGAAGACATCGGCCTTGGCTTTCTCTGCCATTTTCGGTCGTGGCTTAAGAGCGACGAATTGATCATTGTCGCGGGTCATTATTACTCGTGCACCTTGGGCCCGTAGTTTACTGGCAACTCGGTTGGCGAGGGCTAAAGTATAAGTTTTTTCCATGTATTTAGGGTTATTACTGTTATCGTGGTACTCGGCTCCTGAATCGGACCCACCATGACCAGCATCAATTACAATTGTCGCTTCGCTTAAAGCATTGTGAGTGCCTACCTTAGTTTGATTTTTTAACCGCCAAGCAGGTGCCCATGCAACTTGATGATCATCAATTCGTAATTTATACCAGCTATTCCTTTGACCAATAATCTGTCCGGTTTCTGTTGCGCTTTGTTTGATGGGAGCGTAAGTTAAACCTGGTCCTTGCCGTAAAATAATGGCGCTTTTGTGAATCGTAATTTGATTTTGTTTGGTAACGGCAAAGATTAAGCAGAGTGCAAGTAGGAGTGGAACTAGGCAAAGCCAAAGTTGGCGACGATTAAATGTAGCCTGCAAGCAAAACGCTCCCTTCATTAAGTTTTCCTTATCAATAAGTTTACGGCGGGAATTTAAAAAAGCAAGCGTTGGAAGAGTAAAATAGTTAGGTGAATTTTGTATTGTTTAATTTTGGTTAAGCTGTTAATAAAGTCGACCAACTTTCTAATAAAAGCTTGACGGATCCTGGTAAAACCGAGTATTGTAGATGGGAATCAAATAGCGAAAAATAGCCCGTGAGAAGGATTGATTAGTTAAGACTTGCTTAGCGAACTGGGGACGGTGAAAGTCCAGTCAAGTGAAAACTAAGTGACCCCTTTGAGGTTATAATCGTCGTTTTGCGACGTTATCCCTGAGTGATACCAAGGTGGTACCGTGCATTCTTGCACCCTTGTAAAGGCAGGGGTGCTTTTTATTTTTAGGGATAGTGGCAAAAAAGCTAGGAGGAAAATTAAATGCGTTATCAACGACCAAAAGGGACGGCCGATATTCTACCAGGCGAATCAATTAAATGGCAGTATGTTGAAGACCAGGCGCGGCGGATTTTCAAAACTTATGATTATCAAGAAATCCGGACGCCAATGTTTGAAAGCTATGAAGTTTTTTCCCGGTCAGCGGGGGATACTTCAGATGTTGTCACAAAGGAAATGTACGACTTTAAGGATAAAGGGGATCGTCACGTTGCCCTTCGTCCAGAAGGAACAGCCGGAGTTGTCCGAGCCTTTAATGAAAACAAGCTTTATGGCCCAGAATTTAAGCGACCCTACAAGGTTTACTACATGGGACCAATGTTCCGTTATGAACGGCCCCAATCTGGGCGGCAACGCCAATTCCATCAAATCGGGGTTGAAGCCTTTGGGAGTGATAATCCAGCAGTCGATGTTGAAGTGATCGCCATGGCTTGTCAACTTTTTGCTAAATTGGGATTAAGCAATTTGCGCGTGGCAGTTAACTCCTTGGGCGACAAGGCAAGTCGTGATAGCTACCGCCAAGCTTTAATTGACTACTTAAAGCCGCACTTTAATGAATTAAGTGAAGATTCGCAAGCAAGACTAGAAAAGAATCCTTTACGAGTATTAGATAGTAAGGATCCACGCGATAAGCAATTTGTTGATGATGCCCCATCCATTCTTGATTATCTTACCCCAGAAGCTCATGATCGCTTTGAAAAGGTTAAGCAAATGTTGGATGCCTTAGGAATTGATTACGTAGTTGATGACTCGATGGTTCGGGGACTTGACTACTACAATCACACCATTTTTGAAGTGATGGTGCAAGCTAAATCCTTAGGAAAGGGCTACACAACGATTTGTGGTGGTGGCCGTTACAGTGGTTTGGTTGAACAACTTGGCGGGCCAGATATGCCAGGTGTCGGTTTTGGGATTGGTTTGGAACGGTTGATCTTATTACTCGAAGAAGAAAAGGCTTGGTTACCAACCCAACCGGATCTCGATCTTTACGTCGTTGGGATTGGTGAAGCAACTAACCTTGAATGCTTAAAGATCGTCCAAACTGCTCGGCAAGCTGGATTAATTGCCGAACGAGATTACCTTGGCCGGAAACCGAAGGCGCAATTTAAGACCGCTGCTAAAGCTGGTGCTAAGGCAGTTATTACGGTTGGAACTCGTGAATTAGCAGACGGTAATGTTCATTTTAAGAATATGGCTAGTGAAGAAGAAGTTTCCCTTAAGTTGACGGATCTATTGGCAGACTTTAAGGGTGTTTATCAAGCACAATTGGGGGAAGAATAAAAAATGAAACGAACGAATTATGCAGGTCGGACGAATGAATCACAAATTGGCCAAGAAGTCGTCTTAAAGGGTTGGGTCGCTAAGCGGCGGAACCTTGGGGGGTTAATCTTTATTGATCTTCGGGACCGGGAAGGAATTGTTCAACTGGTCTTTAATGAAGAAGAAGATAAAACCGCTTTTGACATTGCTAATGAGTGTCGGAGCGAATACATTATTGAAATTCGGGGACTAGTCCGGGCCCGGGCAGAGGCCAACCCTGACCTGCCAACCGGAAAGATTGAAGTTGAAGTTAAGGAAGCGAAGATTCTTGCTCGTTCCCAAACACCAGCTTTCGAAATTAAAGATGATGTAGATGCATCAGAAGATTTACGGTTGAAGTATCGCTACATGGACTTACGGCGGCCGCAAATGATGAAGAATATGAAGTTGCGGAGTAAAGTCGCTTCAATTGTCCACAATTATTATGATAATCATGATTTTATGGACGTTGAAACCCCAAACTTAACTCGTTCTACGCCTGAAGGAGCACGGGATTTCTTAGTTCCCTCCCGACTTTATGATGGTCATTTTTATGCTTTGCCACAATCACCACAATTGTTCAAACAATTATTAATGGCAGCCGGGGTTGATCGTTATTACCAAATTGCGCGGTGCTTCCGGGATGAAGACTTGCGGGGTGACCGGCAACCAGAATTTACCCAAATTGATACGGAAATGAGTTTTGCCACTGCCGAGGAAATTCAAGAAGTTACGGAAGGCTTGATCAAGCAAGTAATGAAAGAAGCGCTTGGAATTGATGTTAAGACGCCGTTCCCACGTATGGAATGGCAAGAAGCCATGGATCGTTTTGGCTCCGATAAGCCTGATACTCGGTTTGGGATGGAAATCCACGACCTTTCTGATATTGTTAAGGATTCGTCCTTTAAGGTCTTTTCTGGAACCGTTGCTAAGGGTAATTACGTACGGGCAATTTGTGTTCCTGGTGGGGCTGATAAGTACTCCCGGAAAGATATTAGTAAAAAGGAAGAATACATCAAGCGTTACAATGCGAAAGGCCTTGCTTGGGTTAAAGTAACAGCGGATGGTTATAATGGGCCAATTGCAAAGTTCTTAAACGATCTGGCAACGCCAATTAACAACCGGCTGGACGCCAAGGAGGGTGACTTGATTCTCTTTGTTGCTGATTCTTTCCACGTTGTTTGTGACTCCCTTGGCTACTTGCGGGAAGAAATTGCCAAAGAACTTGACCTGATTAAGCCTGGTCAATGGAATTACCTTTGGGTGGTTAATTGGCCAATGTTTGAATACGATGAAGGCTTTGGCAAGTGGATTGCTGCGCACCACCCATTCACGATGTTAAACGAAGAAGATTTGCACTATCTTGAAGACGGTGAAGATCCTCATAAAGCTCATGCCCAATCTTATGACATTATTTTAAACGGAAATGAAATCGGTGGGGGATCAATCCGGATTCATGATCCAAAGGTTCAAGAAAAGGTTTTGAAGGCTCTTGGCTACACGAAAGAACAAGCTAATGCACGCTTCGGCTTCTTGCTCCGGGGACTTGAAAATGGAATGCCGCCTGAAGGAGGATTGGCCTTTGGTTTTGATCGGTGGGTGATGCTGTTAGCTGGTGCCGATAACATCCGGGATGTTATCCCATTCCCTAAGAACTCCAAGGGGGTTGAACCAATGACGGCTGCGCCAGGAACGGTTGATCAAGCCCAACTTGATGAATTGCATCTGGCAGTACAAAGTTCAACTACCAAAGAAGATAAAGCAAAATAGTAAACTATTAATGGTAACCATCCAGGTAATTTAAGTAAGTGATGATCAATTAAGTTGCCAAAAATGTCGATGTCTTCGAGGACGCTAAGCTAGCCATATCAAGAATAGCTTATCTTGATTTTGAATTAACTCATGTTTATAAAAAATAGGTTTTCAAAATTTACCAATAAAAAATTAGGTAAAATTAAAACTTTTCATTGACTTTCTTAGCGGCCTTGCCTAAAATATATTTCGTAGTGGATAAGCCAGATCTTTCTGGTTATAACAGTACGATTTTAAGCTCGGAGGGAGGGAATTAAATATGTCCAAGACTATCGTTCGGAAGAATGAATCATTAGACGATGCTCTTCGGCGCTTTAAACGTACGGTTTCACGGAACGGAACGCTTCAAGAATACCGCAAGCGTGAATACTATGAAAAGCCAAGTGTAAAACGCAAGTTGAAGTCTGAAGCGGCACGGAAGCGTAAGAATAAGCGCCGTCGTTACTAGTTGGCTCAAAGCTCCTGTTCGGTTGAATGGGAGTTTTTTTGATATTAAAGGGGATGTAGATTGATGAGTTTATTGGATCAATTAACTAAGGATATGGTTGCCGCAATGAAGGCCAAGGATAAGGAAAAGCTAAGCGTTATCCGGATGTTAAAGGCCGCGGTTACAAACGAAAAGATAAAGCTAGGTCATGACCTAAGTGATGATGAAGCGAATAGTGTTCTTGCCCGTGAATTTAAGCAACGGAAGGAATCATTAGCGGAGTTTGAAAAGGCTGGTCGTGAAGATTTAATTAACCAAATGAAGCATGAACTAGCAATCGTTGCTACTTACATGCCAAAGCAATTATCGGAAAGCGAAATTGCCCAAATTGTTAAAGAAACAGTTGCCCAAGTTAAAGCTGAAAGTATGAAGGATTTCGGGAAGGTTATGGGCGCGATTATGCCAAAGGTTAAAGGTAAGGCTGACGGTAAGGTTGTTAACGAATTAGTTAAGAAGATGCTCCAAAAGTAATCTTTACTGGCGCTAACAAATTTTGCTTTATGACTGATTGAGTTTGGATATTTTTCCATCCTCAGTCAGTCTTTTCTTATGATCTCAGTTGGCCTTTTTAACTCATCTAAAACCGGGTTGTGATATAATTTTTAAAGATAGTTTAGAAAAAGGGGAAATACTTTTTTGGTAGAAGTAGAAAAAAATATTGAAATGCAGTTTGAAATCGATAATCCACGGGTTCAAATTGCCCTTTTGGGAACGCAAGACCAATATGTTAGCCTTCTAGAAGAAGGAATGGGCGTAACAATTAACCCATTTGGTAATCAGTTAAAGATTAGCGGCCCCAACGAAGCCGTTCATTTAACAATTGCGATTCTCAACCAATTAGTTGCTCTAGTTGAACAAGGAATTACGATTGCAAGCACTGATATTGTGAGTGCGATGAAGATGGCTCATAAGGGAACGCTCGAGTACTTTGTTGATTTATATCAAGAAAAAATCATCAATGATCGCAAAGGACGCCCAATTCGCGTTAAAAACTTTGGTCAACGGCAATACGTGCATGCAATGAAAAATCATGACGTTACTTTCGGAATTGGTCCAGCGGGGACGGGGAAAACCTACCTAGCGGTTGCAATGGCAGTGGCTGCTTTAAAACGAGGTGAAGTCGAACGGATTATTTTAACCCGCCCTGCGGTTGAAGCAGGGGAAAGTCTGGGCTTCTTGCCAGGTGACTTAAAGGAAAAGGTTGATCCATATCTGCGCCCAATTTATGATGCTTTAAATAGTATTTTTGGGGCCGATCATACAGAACGGCTGATGGAACGCGGAGTTATCGAAATTGCTCCGCTAGCATATATGCGGGGGCGGACTCTGGATAATGCCTTTGTGATTTTAGATGAAGCCCAAAACACGACCAAGGCCCAAATGAAGATGTTCTTAACGCGCCTTGGTTTCGGAGCCAAAATGGTAGTTAACGGGGATGTCTCGCAAATTGACTTACCTCGCGGCGCTAAAAGTGGGTTGCTTTCAGCAGAGCAAATTTTAAAGGGTATTGATGCGGTTGAATTTGTTTACTTTAAAGCTGATGATGTTGTCCGCCATCCAGTAGTAGCTAAGATAATTTCCGCCTATGAGAAGGCAGAAGGGAAACAATAAGATGGAATTGACGATTTTTGACCATAGCCAAGGGAAGTTAAGTGAGCAACAAAAAGCTTTGGCTAAAGATTTATTAGCTAAAGCAGCAACTAAACTTAATTTGCCAGCCAATGCAGAGCTCTCGCTAACTCTGGTTCGTAATCCAGAAATGAAGGACCTTAATCGGAAATACCGGGGAGTGGATCGGGCAACCGATGTCATTTCTTTTGCAATTAATGATGACCAAGACTTTGCGGTTCCCGCAGAATTAAAAGATGAATTGCCAATGGATTTAGGGGATTTGTTTATTTCTTTGGATAAGGTTCAAGAACAAGCGCTCTTCCTTGGCCATTCTGAGGAGCGGGAATTTGGGTTTTTGTTGGTGCATGGTTTTTTGCATTTAAATGGGTACGATCACGAAAAACCAGCTGACGAAGCGAAGATGTTTAAGCTCCAAGAGGAAATTTTAACTGCCTATGGTCTTACCAGATAAGCGGCAAACCCAAAAGAACCGTCATTTTGGGCAAGCTTTCTATCATGCCATCGTTGGAATTAAGACGGTCATCAAAAACGAGCGGAACATGCGAAGCCATCTTGTATCAGCGACCTTAGTTGTTATTACGGGTTTTCTTTTACAGGTTAATTTGAATGCTTGGTGTTGGCTTGCGTTAGCAATTGCACTGGTCTGGTTTGCTGAATTTTTGAATACGGTGATTGAAGCAATTGTTAATATCATTGTTGGTGAAAAATTTGATCCGAATGCTAAAATTGCTAAGGATGTTGCCGCAGGCTTAGTGTTACTAGCGGCGGGATTAGCGGTCATCATTGGCGTCTTAGTCCTAACCCCCTACCTAATTAAATTGTTAAATTAAAGGATGAAATTAATGACTGAAAATAACTTTCGTTCCGGATTTGTAGCCTTAATTGGTCGGCCAAATGTTGGGAAGTCGACTTTACTAAACTATGTGGTTGGCCAAAAAGTGGCGATTATGAGTGACGTTGCGCAAACTACCCGGAATAAAATTCAAGGAATCTATACTTCTAAAGACGCGCAAATCGTCTTTATCGACACCCCAGGGGTTCATAAACCAATGACGAAGCTGGGAGATTTTATGGAACGCTCAACCTTATCAGCTTTGGATGAAGTCGATGCCGTACTTTTCGTGGTTTCGGCAAATGAAAAGAAAGGCCCTGGGGATGACTTTATCATTGAGCGGCTTAAACAGGTGCACCAACCAATTTATTTGGTGGTTAATAAAATTGACTTAGTTCATCCAAATGATTTACCGAAGATAGTTGCTCAATACAAAGAAGCACTAGATTTTAAAGGAATCATTCCGGTTTCGGCTCTCCAAGGAAATAATGTTAACCAGTTAATTAATGAATTGGTGACTGAGTTGCCAGAAGGACCGCAATATTATCCGGCTGAGCAGATTTCGGATCATCCGGAACGATTTGTGATTGCCGAAATGATCAGAGAGAAGGTTTTCCAATTAACGCGGCAAGAAGTTCCCCATTCTGTAGCGATTGATGTAACTTCGGTTAAACGGGAAAACGAGGACACGGTGCATATCAGTGCCAACATTGTGGTTGAGCGGCCTGGCCAAAAGGGAATCATCATTGGTAAAAAGGGTTCGATGCTCAAAAAGGTTGGTCAATTGGCTCGCCATGATATTGAAAACCTTCTAGGTGATCATGTATACCTCCAGCTTTGGGTTAAGGTTGTTCCGGGTTGGCGCGATAAAGCAGCGATGTTAAAGGATTACGGTTACCGAAATACTGATTATTAAGGAGAATAATTGTGGCTCGCATAAATACGGATTTCGAAGGTTTAATTTTATTTCGGCGTGATTATCGCGAACACGATTTGTTAGTTAAATTTTTAACCCGAAAGCTTGGGCCAACAATGTTCTTTGTTCGTGGAGGCCGCCGAAAGGGATCTAAGATTGCTTCTGCCCTCCTGCCTTTTTCGTACGGTACTTATGTTGGCTGGCTGGAAGCCGGTGAACTCTCATATCTAGTTGCGGCTAAGGAGACACACCAGTTTAAACGCATCGGCCCCAATCTTGAGGCCAATGCATATGCAACTTACCTCCTTGATTTAGTTGGTGTTGCTTTTGAAGAAGGCCGAGCAATTGGTGCTTGGTATGATCAGGTTTTAACGGCCTTAAAATTAATCGAAGCTGGAATGGATTCCCAAGTAATTGTGAATGTCCTGGAAGTGCAACTGCTCGGCCGGTTTGGGGTGGCCCCAATTTGGGATGGGTGCGTGATTTGTGGACGACAAGATTTACCCTTAGATTATTCCGAAGCACTGGGGGGTGTCCTTTGTCAACAGCATTGGTCAAAGGATCCGCATCGATTACATTTAGATCGCAAAACCGTTAATTATCTACGGATGTTTGCCCACCTTAATTTACAAAAAGTTGCTAACGTTAAAGTTGATCAAGCGACACGCCGGGGCCTTCGCCAGGCACTCGATCAAGTCTATACTGACCAAGTCGGTCTTCGCTTAAAGAGCAAACATTTTATTGATTCATTGATGACTTGGCAAGATCAATTGTCACTACCACCCCGTGATTCAAAATAAAATTAACTCTGAAACCGTTTTATATTCCGGGAAGAATTGACTTTCCAGCCGGACACGGGTACTATTAACATCGTATAATTTAAATAACTGTTGGCGATGATGGGAAAAAGAAAATTACTTTAGCGAGTAGGAAATGGTGGAAGCCTACACAATTTTCGGAGCACCCGGAGCAATCATGAAATTAAGTTGTTTTGCATTTAAGCAAAAAAACAGGGTGGAACCGCGAGTAATCGTCCCTGTAGTTATGGGTTAACCGTAGCTACAGGGATTTTTAAATTTTCACCAACAGGATCTGAAAGGAGAAACAGCATGGCCAAAAAAATGACGGTCCAAGAAATTATTTTCACCTTGGAAAAATATTGGGCGGATCAAGGATGTATGTTGATGCAAGCGTATGATAACGAGAAGGGGGCAGGGACGATGAGCCCGTATACCTTCTTACGGGCAATCGGACCAGAACCATGGAACGCTGCTTATGTTGAACCATCCCGGCGGCCTGCTGATGGGCGGTACGGTGAAAATCCTAACCGGTTATATCAACACCACCAATTCCAAGTTTTAATGAAGCCATCGCCAGACAACATCCAAGAACTTTACCTTGGGAGTTTGCGGCAACTCGGTATTGAACCATTGGAACACGATATTCGTTTTGTTGAAGACAACTGGGAAAACCCCTCAATGGGTTGTGCTGGTGTCGGTTGGGAAGTTTGGCTTGATGGAATGGAAGTTACCCAGTTTACCTACTTCCAAGTGGTTGGAGAACTGCAAATGGATCCAGTAGCTGCCGAAGTTACCTATGGTTTGGAACGGTTAGCTGAATACATTCAAAACGTTAATTCCGTTTATGATTTGGAATGGTCGGACGGCGTCCTTTATGGTGATATCTTTAAGGAACCAGAATATGAACACTCTAAGTATGCTTTTGAAGAAAGCAACCAAGAAATGCTCTTAAAGGACTTTGACAATTTTGAAAGTGAAGCCAAACGCTTGATTAAGCTCGGTTTGATTCACCCTGCCTACGACTATGTTTTGAAGTGTAGCCACACCTTCAACCTGTTAGATGCTAGAGGAGCGGTTTCCGTTACGGAACGGGCTGGCTATCTTCATCGGATTCGGATTATGGCCAAAATGATTGCTAAGGCCTTTGTTGAAGAACGGCGGAAGTTAGGCTTCCCATTAATTCATGATGAAAAGGAACGGCAAGCAGTGGTTGCAAAGTATACCAAAGCAGCCGAGAAGGCAGCTGCTCGAGCAGCTAAACGAGCAAAGAAAGGGGAAAAGTAATGACGCATTCATATTTATTAGAAGTTGGCGTTGAAGAAATGCCAGCTCACGTGGTAACGAAAAGTATTGCGCAATTGCACCGGCGGGTTGCCGATTTTCTAAAGGAAGAACGAATTGATTTTGATACAATCAAGGAATTCGCTACTCCCCGGCGGTTAGCCCTTTTGATTTCTGGCTTGGCTGACAAGCAACCAGATATTGATGAAGAAGTAAAAGGTCCCGCAAAGAAGATTGCCCAAGACGCTGATGGTAATTGGACCAAGGCCGCTCAAGGCTTTACCCGCGGGCAAGGTGTCACGGTCGACGACATTGAATTTAAAGCAGTTAAGGGCGTTGAATATGTTTTTGTAAATAAACATGTTAGCGGGAAGCCGGTTGCAGAAGTCTTAACGGCTTTACCAGACGTAATTACTGCCATGAACTTCCCAACTTTAATGAAGTGGGGTCGGCACAATTTACAATTTATCCGCCCAATTCGCTGGTTAGTATCCCTCTTGGATGATGAAGTGGTGCCATTTTCAATCTTGGATGTTAAAGCAGGACGGCAAACCCGAGGTCATCGCTTCTTAGGCCATGACGTTGAATTGAAGACTGCAACCGATTATGAAGCTACCCTCAAGGCTGACTTTGTTATTGCTGACCAAGCTAAGCGGAAGGCCTTGATTCAAGAACAAATTCAAAAGTTAGTTGCGGCTAATAACTGGGTCCTTGATGAAGATCTTGATCTTTTGGAAGAGGTCAACAACTTAGTTGAATGGCCAACCGCTTTTGCCGGAGCTTTTGATGAAAAATACCTCGTTCTTCCCGAGGAAGTTCTAATTACTTCCATGCGCGACAATCAGCGGTTCTTCTGTGTTCGCGATCATGAAGGTAAGTTACTACCGCACTTTATTTCGGTTCGCAATGGGAATGCAGAACACCTTGACAATGTGATTAAAGGGAACGAACGGGTCTTAGTACCGCGACTTGAAGATGCTAAGTTCTTCTATGAAGAAGATCAAAAGATTAGTATTGATCAATATGTAGAACGGCTCCAAAAAGTTAGCTTCCATGACCAAATTAGTTCAATGGCCCAAAAGATGGCCCGGACTGGTGCCTTAGCCCAAATTCTCGGTCAAAAGCTTGGTTTTACGGCAAACGAATTAGCTGACCTTAAGCGAGCCAGTGAAATTTACAAGTTTGACTTAACAACCCAAATGGTCGGTGAATTTGCCGAATTGCAAGGGGTAATGGGTGAAATTTACGCTAACTTGGCTGGCGAAAAGGCAACTGTTGCCCAAGCAATTCGGGAACACTACTTGCCAATTTCGGCCGAAGGAGAATTGCCAACCAGTAAGCTAGGTGCGCTCTTGGCGATTGCCGACAAATTAGATTCAATTTATAGTTTCTTTGCGGTTGGCTTAATCCCATCGGGTTCAAATGATCCGTATGCTTTACGGCGGCAAGCAGCCGGCATTATGCGGATTTTACTTGCTCAAGGCTGGCACTTACCAATTCTCAATTTCCAAGGCCCAGCCGCCAAAGCAGTTAGTGCTCAAAAGCTGACTTTTGATTACACTAAGAATTCCGATCAGGTTCGGACTTTCTTCTTAGACCGGGTAAAACAATTGCTGAGTGATGAAGCACTTCGGCATGACGTAATTGATGCTGCTACGGATACTAAGGTTGCCGATCCAGTAAACATCGTAGCGGCCGCTAAGTTATTGGCACAACACCAAGATGATGAAGGTTTCAAGGATCAAATTGAAGCCCTAACCCGGGTAATTCGGATTGCAAAGAAGGCACCGGCTAACTTGCCAACAATGGTTGATGAAAATAAGTTTGTTAATCCATCTGAAGGAAAGTTACACGCTGCTGTGACTGCCTTAGCAAGCCAAGCTAATCAATTAAGTCTGGCTGATTTATTATCACAACTGTTAAGTTTAGAGCCAGTCATCACTAATTACTTTGATGAAAATATGATTATGGACAAGGACGAAACAATTAAGAATAACCGATTAGCGCAACTTGTAACCTTAGCTGACTTAACGGGGCGCTTAGGAAACTTAGACCAGTTGATTGTGAAGTAGTAAAATTAAAAAGTTAACTTTGCTTGTGTTTTATTTATTTTATGTTAAAATGTATACTAGTATTATTAGGTAGTGTTTAAAAGAAAGGTCGCATTCCATTTCGGGAGCGACCTTTCGTAACTATGTTGCATTAACGGGGGGTTACTGAATGCCAAAGATCCCAGAGGAGTTAATTAATCGGATTCGGAGCGCCGTTAATATTGCGGATGTAATTGGTCAAGATGTTCAATTACAAAAGCAAGGGAAAAATTTGGTGGGTCATTGTCCGTTCCATCAAGATAATACCCCGTCCTTTTCGGTTAACCCTGAAAAACAATTTTTCTATTGCTTTTCTTGTCACCGGAGTGGAAATGTTTTTAGTTTCTTGCAACAATATCACCATTTAAGCTTTCCGGAGGCAGTTGAGGAGGTTGCTAAATTTGCTAACTTTCAACTGCCGCAGGAGTACCAAGGACATCCTCAAGCCACTCCAGCAAATCCGGAACAAGCCCAGCTGTTAAAGATCCATGCTGAAGCAACCAAGCTTTATCATCATGTCTTAGTTAATACCCCAGCTGGTAAACTTGCTTTGCAGTACTTAACTCAGCGGGGAATGACGGTTGATTTGATTAACCAATTTGAGCTTGGTTATGCCCCTGATCTAGGTGCGGATAAGCAAATATTGCATGAATATGCGCAAAAGGCTGGTTTTGACTATCAATTACTTCGTAAGTCAGGTTTATTTGTTGAACGGCATGATGGCCAACTAAGGGACCGTTTCCATGGACGGGTAATGTATCCGATTAAGGACAGTCATGGCCAAGTTATTGCCTTCTCTGGTCGAATTTTTGGAAAAAAGGCATCGGCTAATACACCAAAGTATTTAAATAGTCCGGAAACAGACATCTTTAACAAACGCCGGACCCTTTTTAATTTAAATTTAGCCCGGGAGGCCGCCCGAGAAGTTGGTCATTTAACCTTGTTTGAAGGTTTCATGGATGTAATTTCTGCTTATGGTGCCGGAGTTAAAACGGGAATTGCTTCAATGGGGACAAGTTTTACCAGCGAACAGGTCCAGATTATTGCTCGCCAGGTAAAACAGCTTAATATTGCCTATGACGGGGATGAAGCCGGACAGGCGGCAATTGACCGGGCCCTTAAGTTAGTTGAAGATACGGCTCCAAATTTAAATTTACGCGTTGTTCAGTTGCCGGCTGGATTGGACCCGGACGAATACGTCCAAAAGTATGGAGCAATTAAATTTCAGGACTATATGGAGCACCGAGAGGAAACCCCGGTTGATTTCCGCCTTAGCTACCTGCGGAATGGACTGAACTTGAAAAAACAGAGTGATTTAATTGCTTATTTAAAAGCTGCTTTACAAGTTATTCGTGTAATTCCCGATCCCCTTGGTCAAAGTGTTTATCTTAAAAAGTTAGCGACTGAGTTTGGCCTTGATCAGGGAAGCTTAGAACGACAATTGGCTGAATTGCCGCAACCTCAAGTAGTTACACCACCCCCGATTGAAGATAATGGTGAAATACCGCATGGCTTTGACCCGCCACCGGCACCAGAAAAAGTAATTATTAGCAATCAGCCACCGGTTACCCAACCCCTTTCGAAAACTGATCGTGCAGCACAAATATTGTTAAAATATTATTGTAGTGATCAAGATATCCGTTACCAACTTGATGCTCGGCTTGAGTTCCGGTTTCCACAGGCTAGTTACCAGCACTTATATGAAGTAATTAAAGATTATTTTAGTGATCAAGAAAAGTTTGATGTTGCAGCGGTGATGGATCGACTAGAGCCGGCAGCGCAAACGTTATTGGGTCAGGTTGAAAAGCAATTGGTGAATGAGGAAGAGAAACAACAAGTTGTGAAGGATTGCCTATTTGTTCTGGATCAGGAATTCCCGTTGGCTCAAAAGATTGAGGAAACTCAGGCGGCAATAAACGAAGCAAGTATGATTGGGGATACCGACCAATTAGTACGTCTTACAACCGAGTTGGTACAACTCTATCAACGTCAGCAATCAATGAAGACGGAGGAGATTAATTAATAATGGTAAAAAATACGAAAAAAGATCTTGTAATTTCGAACCTGGAAAACTTTAACCAAGCGGAATATGATAAGGCTGTGGGGAAGTTAATCCGGACATATAAGCGAAAAAAAGAGATCGAATATGATGAATTAACTGATCAAATCGCGACACCGTTTGGGTTGAACGCTGACGGAATGGATAATTTAATGCAAAACGTGGAAGATGCTGGGATTAGTGTTGTTGATGAAAACGGTGATCCAGATCCGCGTGCCTTAAAGGCAACTGAAAAATTATCTAACAAGGCTTTAAAAGATAAAGATACGTCAGCGCCAACCGGGGTTAAGATTAATGACCCAGTGCGGATGTACCTGAAAGAAATTGGGCGGGTTAACCTTTTAACAGCGGACGAAGAAGTTGCTTTAGCTTTGCGAATTGAAAAGGGAGACGAAGTTGCTAAACAGGAATTAGCTGAAGCTAACTTACGGTTAGTGGTTTCAATTGCTAAGCGGTATGTTGGTCGCGGAATGCAATTTCTTGACTTAATTCAAGAAGGTAATATGGGGCTGATGAAGGCCGTTGAAAAGTTTGATTACCGGAAAGGGTTTAAGTTCTCAACTTATGCAACCTGGTGGATTCGGCAAGCAATTACCCGGGCAATTGCTGACCAAGCGCGGACGATTCGGATTCCAGTTCACATGGTTGAAACTATCAATAAGTTAATCCGGATTCAGCGGCAACTTCTACAAGACCTTGGTCGGGAGCCTCTTCCTGAAGAAATTGGGGCTGAAATGGACATGCCAACCAAGAAGGTTCGCGATATCTTAAAGATTGCTCAAGAACCGGTTTCTTTGGAAACCCCAATTGGTGAAGAAGATGATTCTCACTTAGGCGATTTCATTGAAGATCACGATGCCACTAGTCCAGCGGACCATGCAGCTTATGAAATGATGAAAAAGCAACTGGAAAACGTCTTGGACACTTTAACTGACCGGGAAGAAAATGTCCTTCGGCTCCGGTTTGGGTTGGATGATGGTCGGACCCGCACCTTGGAAGAAGTAGGTAAAGTTTTCGGGGTTACTCGGGAACGAATCCGGCAAATTGAAGCCAAGGCTTTGCGGAAGCTACGGCATCCATCACGGTCCAAGCAATTAAAGGATTTCTTAGAATAGATCGTTAATTTAGGGAGGGCAGAAAGAAGCGACGGTTTCTTCCTGCCTTCTTTTTTATTCAAAAAGGACGATGAAAATGGAACCAACTTCAATCATTAAATTAACTCCAGACCAACTGCAAGCTAGTCGGGGAAAGTATGTTTCTTATGCTTATGACCTTTCACCTCAAGATCCTTTTAAGCTTTTCCAAAAGACAGCTGCCTATCAAGGACAACGAAGTTTTTGGCAAACCAATGATGGACAACAAACCTTGATTGGTTTACTACCTTTAAAACAATTTTACAATTGTAGTATTGAAAAGATCCAAGCATTTCAAATGAATTTTAGGGCAAACTGGCTTAACCTCACACCAATTAATGGGCAATCCCCACGGTTATTAGGAGGGTTTGCCTTTAATTTAAAGGATCAGCCAACTTCGGTATGGCATCGGTTGGAAAATGGTTACTTTATGCTACCGCAGATTTTATTTATCCTTTCCGCCAAGAAGGCGCAAGTTGTCCTAACAACCATTTCGAAAGCCAATTTAGCGGTCCAATTACAGCATTTACAAGCACAAATTAAGGTGATCCTGGAACAAAAGCCAATCACTGAAGTTGCTCAACCAATTAAGGGTGAAGAACTTGCCGTTACAAAGTGGTTAGCTTTGGTTAAAAGAAGTGTTGCCCAAATTAAAATTGGGGAAATGAAAAAAGTGGTTTTGGCCCGCCAATTAAAGGTTACGGGGGAAAAGGCTTTTAATTCAGCAACGATTTTAGGCCGGCTAATAAATCAGCAAGCAAACACTTATCATTTTCTGGTCGAAGATGGCGAAACCTTCTTTATTGGGGCGACTCCCGAACGGTTGATTCAAGGGACCGGAGAAAAATTTGCCACGGCCAGTGTAGCTGGTTCAATTGGACGCGGGCAGACGACGATCGAAGATATCAAACTCGGTAACCAGCTACTCAACGATGCTAAGAATCAGTATGAACATCAAATTGTTGTCGATCGGATTAAACAATCGCTTAAGCCTTTTGTTCAGACTGTAGAGGTTGGTCCCGCCCAACTTTTGAAGAATCATGATATTCAACATATTTACCATCCAATTATGGGGAAGCGACTGCCAAATAAATCGCTTCTATCTGTTGTGAAAGCACTCCATCCGACACCCGCTTTAGGAGGAGAGCCTCGGGCAACCGCAATCGCATGGCTTGCAAGTGAAGAAGAAGTTGGCCGGGGGATGTATGGTGGCCCGATTGGATGGTTAGACTTGATCCATGACGAAGGTGAATTTGCGGTAGGCCTTCGGTCAGGCGTCTTTCACCAAAACGCTGGCTACTTATACGCTGGTTGCGGGATTGTCGCCGCTTCAGTACCAGAAAAAGAGCGCGCGGAAACCCGGTTGAAATTTCAACCAATGTTAAGGGGGATTAGTGATCAATGGATACTCAAATAGACCTTGCTAAATATTTATTGGCATTTATTCAAGGGTTAAAAGAAGCGGGGGTTAGTCAAGCTGTAATTAGTCCGGGTTCCCGCTCAACTCCATTGGCGATTATGCTTCACCGGGATCCAGCAATCACGACGTACTTGGACGTTGATGAACGTTCGGCCGCCTTTTTTGGCCTCGGCCTAACCAAAGTTAATCAGCAACCGGTTGCCTTAGTTTGCACCTCGGGGAGCGCCGCTGCTAATTACTATCCGGCAATCTGTGAAGCCGAGGCAACAAACCAACCACTGATCGTTTTAACTACTGATCGTCCCGCTGAATTACAAGGAGTTGGTGCTCCGCAAGCGATGGACCAGGTTAACTTATATGCAAGCCACGTCAAGAAGATGGTTCAATTGGCATTGCCAGAAGCAAGTGCGACAATGTTGGCATATGCGCATTGGCAAGCTTTTGCGACGACTAGCCAGGCCTTAATAAAGCCAAAGGGGCCAGTGCAAATTAATTTGCCGTTCCGGGAACCGTTATTACCAGCAGATCCCACTTTAATCACTTCCCAAAAGTTGCAGCCGATTCAAAGGTTGGCACCTCAACGGCAAGTTGAGCTTGCCCCGTTAAAGGCGCTTTTTGAGCAACCGGGTTTGATAATTGTAGGTGAAGAACGTTCAAAACAAGAAGCCCAGTTATTGATGCGGTTAGCTGCGAAACTTAATTGGCCCTTACTTGGGGACCCGCTAACCAACCTAGGTGATCATGAGCAAAACATCGCTTACTTACACCAAGCTGATCTGATTTTTCAAGCCAAAGTTCCAACCCCGGCGGTAATCTTACGTTTTGGGCGCCTCCCTGTGACAAAGCCAGTTATGCAATGGTTGACTAAGCAAACCTGCCCAACAATCTTGGTTGAAGATGGGTCCCAAATGAAAGATCAACTTCATCAAGCGAATTACTTAATTGATAGTTCAGTTGCCAATTTTTTGGCTGGCATAAACGATCTAAATTTGACACCGATTAAGGATGACTGGAAG
Organism: Limosilactobacillus alvi; assembly: GCF_016900115.1. Classification (GTDB taxonomy): domain Bacteria; phylum Bacillota; class Bacilli; order Lactobacillales; family Lactobacillaceae; genus Limosilactobacillus; species Limosilactobacillus alvi. The sequence continues at coordinate 6,423 of NZ_JACJJQ010000023.1, read as the reverse complement.
CAAAAATGGCAAAACTACCAAAGATTAGCTGAAGCGGTTGTCCAAGAGCATGTGGCAAAACTGCCTTGGGGTCACTCTGCAGTGGCCGCTTTGCTCGGCCAGCAACTAAAGCGCCAAAATCTTTTTCTTGCCAACAGTAATTCAATTCGCTTGGTAGATCGTCTTTCGGTTGCTGAAGATCAGACGGTGCAGATATATGGTAACCGGGGGGTTAACGGGATTGATGGCCTAAATTCGACCGTTGCTGGGATAACTACTGCAAGTCAACGAGCAACCACCCTCTTGATTGGTGATCTGGCCTTTTTCCATGATATGAACGGCCTGGCAATGATTAAACGATACCAATTACCAGTAACCGTCGTCCTGTTAAATAATAATGGTGGTGGGATCTTTGCGTTCTTATCCCAAAGTCAGCTTCCCCAAGCCGAGTTTACGGCCCTCTTTGGGACTCCTCAAGATCTTAACTTTAAGAAAGTCGCGGAATTATATGATTTTAAATACCATCGTCCGCAATCACCAGCTGAATTCGTTAAATTATTAAATCAACCGGGACAACATTTAATTGAAATAATAGATGATCAGCAAGCCCCAGTTAAAGCCTGGCAAGCGATGGTTAAGGATTATCAGGGAAGGATGGCAGAGCATCATGCCGACTAGTGCGTTACATTCTGAATGGCTTCAATGGCAAGATGAAACTTTCCCAACTTTGGTCTGTCTACATGGCTTTACGGGCACACTAAATACTTTTCAAAATTTAACATGGCCCCATAATTGGAATGTATTAGGGGTCGATTTGATTGGCCACGGCCAAAGTCCAATTTATGTTCATCCAGACGAATATCGCATGCCCAGAGTAATTCAAAATTTAAAAAAATTAATGCTCGATTTAAGGATTGCAAAGTATACTTTACTTGGTTACTCAATGGGTGGTCGGGTTGCCTTGGCTTGGGCCCTGAATGATCCAAAGGTCGTGCGGGTGATTTTAGAAAGTTCCCGCCCGGGGATCGCTGACGATCGGGTACGCCAAGAACGCCAGGTTAAGGATAATCAGCTGGCTAGGCGAATTTTAACGCAACCGCTTGTAAACTTTGTAAATGATTGGGAGAACTTACCCTTATTTGCGACGCAACGAAAACTGCCAGCTATAGTTCAGGACCGGGTGCGGCAAGAACGCCTAAGTCAAGTCCCGTATGGATTAGCAATGAGTTTAATGATGATGGGAACGGGTCAGCAAACTAATTATTGGCCCCAGTTAAGCCAAATTTGTCCGGGCCTGTTGATTACTGGGGATGCTGATAATAAATTCCAGCGAATTGCGATGGCAATGCAAACAGTTGCCCCTCAATTACAGCATCAGGAGCTTTCAGGGGGTCACTGTGTTCATCTGGAAAATCCGCTGCTGTTTAGTCAAACAGTTATTAATTACTTAAATCATTAAGTTTCACAAGTTAATTAATTATTAAAATTAGTTTGTGATATAATTAACGTGATGATGAGGAGGAACTACTAATGCCATGTACTACGATTTTAGTTGGGAAAAAAGCTAGTTTGAATGGGTCTACAATAATTGCCCGCCAAGAAGACTATGGCCAAGCTTTAAATCCGCAACGGTTTGTTTTAGTAACCCCAGATCAACAGCCGCGCAAATACGCTTCGAAGACGACTAGTTTTAAATGTACCTTACCGGATAATCCCCTTCGCTATACTTCAGACCCCGATGCGGATCCCGCTTATGGGGTCTTTGGGGCTGCTGGAATTAATGAAGCTAATGTAGCGATGACGGCGACTGAAACCAGTACCACGAATTCCCGAATCCTAGGGATTGATCCCTACAACGAAGAAAGTGGGATTGGGGAAGAGGATTTTGTGACCTTAATTCTCCCTTACATTCATAGCGCCCGGGAAGGGGTACAACAATTAGGCAACTTATTAGCTACGGCCGGAACCTATGAATCAAATGGGATTGCCTTTAGTGATCAAAATGAAGTATGGTACGTTGAAACGATTGGTGGCCACCACTGGGCAGCAATTCGCATTCCGGATGATTGTTACGTGATTGCGCCAAACCGGTTTAACATCACCGCGTTTGATTTTAATTCGGTCGATACGATGGCCAGTCCAGATTTACAAGCCTTAATTGAAAAGTATCACCTTAACCCCGACCAAAATGGTTATAATCTTCGTCATATTTTTGGAAGCACGACCATGCAGGATGCGCGGTATAACAATCCCCGGACTTGGTATGTGCAAAAACTTTTTGGTGGAGCACCAATGACTGACCCCACTTCAATGGATCAACCTTTCTGTTGCCATCCTAACCATTTGATTGCCGTTGAAGAGATTAAACAAGCTTTGAGTTCGCATTATCAAAATACGGTCTACGATCCGTATGGCGGTACTTCTGGCAAGCAATTCCGGCCAATTGCCTTGAACCGGAACTTAGAATTACACATCCTTGAAATTCGTTCGCAGGTTCTAGCAAGCTTAGCTGCGATTCACTGGCTGGCCTTTGGACCAAATACTTTTAATGCGGTAGTACCATTTTATGCGAACGTTTTGACTACCCCAGCGCCGTACGAAAAAACAAGCCAGCAATTTGATCCGACTAACATGTACTGGTTAACCAATACCTTAGCTGCCCTTGGCGATCGGCGCTATCAGGCGGTCGCTGGAAAAGTTGAGGCCTTTGAACAAACGGTCGTTGCTAAGTGTCGCCATCGGCAATTACAGGCAGATCGACAGGCAAGCATTCAAGCGGATATCCCAGCTTATCTAACTCGGGTTAACGATGAAATGGCCACGATTAGTCAACAAGCAGCAATTAAGTTGCTTGGCGAATTAGTTAAGGATGCTTTCCCTCATGAGCAACTTTCTTATTAGTGCTTTAATAGTTTTAAAAAGCGACGTGAACACGAAAATGTTCCGTCGCTTTTTTAGTCTGTTCCATTACTATCTCCAGTTTATTGAAAGTGCTTTCATTAAGAATTATAATTAATATGTAAATTATTTAACAAAGGAGTGGATTGGGATGGAAAAGACTGTTAAAAAGCATAAGTTTAAAATGCCGTCAGCCTTTACGATTTTATTCATTATTATTGTAATTGTAGCAATTTTGTCCTGGATTATTCCAGCGGGAAAATATTCAACCGATAGTGGGGGAAATATTATTGCCCATACTTATCGAACCGTAAAGTCTAATCCGCAAGGGTTATGGGATGTTTTCATGGCGCCAGTGATTGGGATGGTCGGCGATGATAAGACTGACGGGGCGATTTCGGTATCGCTTTTTATCTTAGTTATTGGTGGCTTTTTAGGAGTGGTAAATAAAACCCGCGCCCTTGATGAAGGGATTAGTTCAATTGTCCGTAAATACAAGGGAAAGGAAAAGCAATTAATTCCAATCTTGATGATGCTCTTTGCCCTAGGGGGTTCAACCTACGGGATGGCGGAAGAAACGATTGCTTTTTACCCGCTCTTAATTCCAGTGATGATCGGGGTTGGCTTTGATTCAATTGTTGCCGTTGCCATTGCTTTGATTGGTTCACAAGTTGGGTGTTTAGCCTCAACGGTTAATCCCTTTGCAACTGGGGTTGCTTCGCAGACCCTAAACATTTCTCCTGGGAATGGCTTGCTTTCCCGGATGCTTCTCTGGTTGATTGTTGTTGGAATTAGTATCGCTTACGTTTACCACTATGCTTCAAAGATTGAAAAGGACCCCACCAAGTCTTTTGTTTATCATCAACGCAAAGAAGACTTGCAACGGTTTGCAATTCCAGAACGGACCGAGGATGAAGCAACAATTACGGGTCGGCAAAAAGCAGTTCTGTGGCTCTTTGGCTTAACCTTTGTGATTATGATCCTCGGCTTAGTGCCATGGTCAAGTTTAAACCAACATTTTACCTTCTTTGATCACTTAAATACATGGATCACTACGACGCCAGTTTTAGGGACGATTTTTGGGAAAGACGCGGTAGCGCTTGGAACGTGGTACTTCAATGAAATTACAATGTTATTCTTCCTCATGTCTGTGATTATTATGTTTGTCTACCACATGAAGGAAAGTGACTACATCGAAGCCTTCATGAGTGGAATGGGGGACTTCTTGAGCGTGGCCATCATTGTTGCCGTTGCCCGGGGAATTCAAGTCATTATGAATAATGGTTTAATTTCCGGGACGATTCTCCACTGGGGTGAATTAGGCCTAGCTCATTTATCACAAAGTATCTTTATCTGTTTAACTTTCGTCTTCTATATCTTGATGTCCTTCTTGATTCCATCAACCTCCGGACTTGCAGCTGCAACGATGGGGATTATTGGGCCAATGGGACACTTTGCTCACGTTTCGAGTGACCTGGTCATTACGGCTTACCAAGCTGGCTCCGGTTGGGTTAATCTGATCACCCCAACTTCCGGGGTTGTGATGGGAGCGATGGCAGTGGCGCATATCAACATTAGTACTTGGTGGAAGTGGATTGCTAAATTAATGTTGTACTTGTTTATTGCCATTTGTCTATTTTTAGGAATTTCAGCGATTTTATAAGGGAGCGACTTAAATGACTGAAAAAACAGTGATTACTGATCAGATTAAAATAGCAGCAGTTGAAGCCCTAAAAGCCTTAATTGCCCAACCGTCATATAACCAACCAGCTGAGCCAGGAGCTCCATTTGGACCAGGTATTCGGCAAGCCTTAGATCACATGATGGCTTTATGTGATCAATTAGGTTTTCGGACTTATACTGATCCAGCTGGCTACTATGGTTATGCCGAAATTGGAGAAACTGGGCCAACCTTCGGGATTATCGGCCACCTAGATACCGTTCCCGCAGGAGATTTGACGGCTTGGGATACCGATCCTTTTCAACCAATAGTTAAGGATGGCAAGCTCATTGGTCGAGGCGTCCAAGATGATAAGGGACCAACGATTGCGGCTTTGTATGCCGTTAAGGCTTTGCTAGATGCCGGTTATCACTTGAAGCAAAAGATTCGTTTCATTTTTGGGACCGATGAAGAAATTCTTTGGCGCGGAATTGCCAAGTATAACGAAAAAGAATCTCCAATTGATGCTGGGATTGCGCCTGATGCGGAATTCCCATTGATCTATGCTGAAAAGGGCCTCCTTCAGGCTTATTTGGTTGGACCAGGGACCGACCAATTTAGCTTAAAGATGGATAATGCTTTTAATGCGGTTCCGGCCAAGGCCGAATACGCGGGGCCAAAGGTAGCAGCCGTTGTTGCGGCACTTAAAAAGCACAACTTTGAATTTGAAGCAACTGACAGTAAGGTTGCAGTCTTGGGAAAGTCAGTTCACGCTATGAATGCTCCTCAAGGAACCAATGCAGTTTTGCGCTTATTAATTGCAATGAACGATGTTTTTGATTTCAAACCCTTGAAGTTTATTGGTGAGCTCTTCAAAGAAGATGCAACGGGGGAGAATGTTTTAGGGAAGATTGAAGATGAATCGGGTCAATTAACCTTTAATATTTCAACCTTTAATGTGAATGAAAAAGAAACGCGGCTCCAAATTGACTTACGCTTGCCAGCAACAATTTCCAAAGAACAAATTATCAAGCAACTCGATGCTCGGGTTAAGGAATTTGATCTTCATTATGAAGATTACGATTACTTAGCGCCATTGCTTGTGCCAAAGGATAGTGATTTGGTAAAGACCTTAATGGCCGTTTACCGGGAAAAGACCGGTGATCAAACCGCTGAACCAACGATTTCTGGTGGGGCAACCTTTGCCCGAACCATGCATAATTGTGTGGCCTTCGGGGCCATGTTGCCAGATGTACCAGACTTTATGCACCAAGCGAACGAACAATGGCCGCTTGCTAGCATGTATAAGACAATGGATATCTATGCAGAAGCGATTAAGCGCCTGTGCTTTGAATAAAACGATCTCGTTTTTGAAACCATACCAGACCGAATCGGATAGCAAGGAAGGCAATGGCCATTCGGCGATTATGCTGGTGTGATCAACTAAATAATAGAAAAAAGGCCACTAATAAAGGTTAAGTTGGGTGAGTTAGACAGGTTTTCTGTCGTTTGTAAACCCATGCAAGGCCATGGAGGATAATGCCGATAATCATGAAGGTGATGTCCTCTTGGCCCAGTTGTAACCTTTAAGTTAGTGGTCTTTTCGTTTTTTCCCACCCTCTTTGTCATCTCCGAATGTTACTTAGTAACTAAGGTCAAAAAGCACGGCCTTAGTGGATAAGTGCGGACGAAAGGCCGATTCTAATGAATCAACCTTCGTCCTTCTTATCCTAACCAGGCCGTCAAGGAGCTTTTTTCCCAACCTCTTTCCTACGATTAGTCAAGCGAAAAGTTATCGAAAATTAGCGTACACTAAACAAACCTGATCTAAATAAGAATTTAAAAATCAGGAAAAAGTGATATATTAAAGAAGAGGGTTAATCCTC
>NZ_JACJJQ010000149.1 GCF_016900115.1 Limosilactobacillus alvi | reverse complement strand
ACCGCGGAAAAATTCCGTGCTCAAGCCGCATAAATAATTTTTCTGTTTGAACTGTATACTTGACAGGCAATAGTGCCAGGACAAAAATAATTATTGTTCTGGACTTTTTTGTTATTCTGAAGATAGAGCTAAGATCGATCATGCTCCCAGGGTAAGCGGTGAACAACTGCACGTATTGACAAAATAAAGAACGGACTAAGCAATTTCTTAGCCCGTTCTTTATTG
>NZ_JACJJQ010000148.1 GCF_016900115.1 Limosilactobacillus alvi | reverse complement strand
CATGCGCCCTTTGTAACTTAACCTGATTGATCGTCGATCAATCGAGTTAATTGAGATAGCGATTATATTCGTTAAAAACTCAAATAACGCGGTGTTCTCGGTTTTCTTGATTATTTAGAAAAGATATTATTTAGTTTTCAAAGTACAAGCTTGAGAGGTAAACCCCTCAAAACTGAACAAAGTTTCAACGCTGTGTAGGTTTCCGATTAATTCCTTAGAAAGGAGGT
>NZ_JACJJQ010000147.1 GCF_016900115.1 Limosilactobacillus alvi | reverse complement strand
CTAATAAACCAACGATTTACTTTGAGGCAACTGGCATCTATTCACGTCCAGTTGCCCGGTTCTGTCGTGATCATCAGCTCCCATTTTGCCAGCTGAATCCGTTGCTCGTTCACTTAAAAGAGGAGGATCTCCGGCGAGTTAAAACCGACCGCGAAGACGCTCGTAAAATTGCGTTAACGGCTTTTGATAATGAGTTTCGTTTGGCTACCCCGCAGGCTCCGCAATATGT